>JAIEEY010000393.1 GCA_029067205.1 Lachnospiraceae bacterium | reverse complement strand
AAATAAGTTGCTCCTCCGACTAAAATAATTTATCAAATTATTTGCCATAGAGTAAATATTTCCATTTATAAACGGATATTCTATTTATAGAAGTTTTACAGCTTCGCTTCTATTCTAATGATTCTCATTACTTATGCAGATATCTGAATAGTAATATTTATAACTAAAATTGGATAGAAAATCCATGAAAAGCAATTGATTTTTGAGGCATAACAGTATAAAATAATAGTAACACATAAATAATATTATATTTTGTGAAGGAGTGATGAAATATGAATTTCTGGAATTCAACAAACTCATTGTTTGGATCAAGCACCTCAAACAGCTCGACCAACTTATACAGCTTGTTCTCCGAAAGAGCTTCCATAAAGAATGGTACATACAAAAGACTGCTCAAATCCTACTTTAATTCTGCGGGAAGCGATTCAGACGGGACAACATCTGCCAAGAAGAACCGCAGCTCTAACAACATTATTGATAAGCTGCTTAAGGAGAAAATGTATCCCACTGTTTCCAAGGATACACAGGAGGCAAACTCCAACCTGACTTCAGGGCTTAACAGCTTGCAGTCGTCCGTTTCCGCACTGCAGAAGAGCAGCACTTATGAGGATACGGAGAATGGCTCGACCGCAGCGGATAAAGTTGTTTCCGCAATGAAATCTTATGTGACGAATTACAATAACGTCGTGACCGCGTCCAAGAGCTCTACGCTTACAAACAAGACTGCATACGTGGCAAACATGATGAGTGCTACCTCTAAGAATGCAAAAGAACTCGCGGAAATCGGCGTAACACTCAAACAGGACGGAACGCTTCAGCTTGATGAAACCAAATTGAAGGGCGCTGACATTTCGAAAGTGCAGAAGCTGTTTTCAGCAGACAATATTCAGAGCTATGGTTCTACGATTTCCTCACGTGTTAAGTTTGCAGGCGGCAGTTCCAGCACGAGCTCTACAACAAATAACACAACCACGGAAACCACAACTTCAAAGGGAACAAGTGCTGCGGCTCTCAAGACAGACAGCGAAGCTCTTGCGTCCAGCGAATTGTATGCGAAAACAAAAGACAAAGATGGCAATGAAACCTATAATGTTGACAAAATCCTTTCCACGGCAAAGAGCTTCGTGAGCAATTACAACAAAATGTTTGATGCCGCTGAATCAAGCTCTAATTCCGGCGTGTTGTCGAACCTTTCTTACATCAGGGAAAAGACGAAAAACAACACAAAAGCGCTGGAAGAGTTTGGATTTAGCGTAGATAAAAATGGCAGAATGAAACTCGACGAGGACACCTTTAAGAAATCCGATATGAGTAAGGTACAAGACTTCTTCAAGGATTATGGTTCTTATGTTGCCAGCAACGCATCCCGCGTGAACTACTATATGAACACGAACGCAAGCGCAGCGAGCGGATATACATCCAGCGCATCCTACAATATACCAGCTGCTTCCGATTATAGTACATCTATATAGGCGGTTATACCGATGCGCCACTCCAATAACATATTTCCCATGCGAAAAACTGCCATATATGTTTTTCGCATCGGCGTGTACATAATAAGAGGCGCCTGTTGCCATAGCAACAGGCGCCTCTTAGACATTCCATATCAAAATGCAATCATTCACCCCAATCGATACACATTCTCATCATTGACGATCACAAACTGGTTTTTTCTTTTTAACAATGTGCTATCACTGTTCACAACATCGCATGCAAAATCCTTATATACCGACTTGATATAGGAAAAACCTCTGATTTTTCCATCAATAGGAATATAGAGTGTGCTGTTGCTGATACATGGTGCACTCAACGGGCATTGATAAGAAATCTGGTCAGTCTCGTACTCAATCCCCCTGCCACTGACCACGTATGTTCGATCAGTTCCAGCACTGTCCTCCAAAAGGATCAGCCATTTTGACGCAATGTCATCATAGTGAATCCCATAATGAATGACATCTGTGTCATATTTTATTTCCACATTAATACCCCCTTGCGTACACCGGCACACATACCGATCAAACGTTTGAAAATGACCCTCTTTTAAACTTATCCCGTTCATCGTCAAGATCAGCTTTCCACAATAGTAATTCAGAACGCAATAATTGCCATCCCTTACCTCAAAATAAGGCGTATTACTGCACTTGCAGACAGGCTTGATGCTGTTCCCAATTTTTAAGACGGTCATATCGGTAAACGAATTCTGCTTAGAGATATAATAAACATGACTGCCCTCCACAACAATACGGCTCCTGTATTTTTTCTGAATCCTGTACTCTTTTTCCGAATGAATCACAAATTCCCCTGACAAATCCTCAATCAGATAACCGTCAGATGTAAAATAGTATCGGACACCGTATTGGTATTTCACCCTTCTGCCTTGACGAAGTTCGACAATCTCATCCTTTTGGTCTAAATATATCGTCTCGTTGAACACTGTCTTGATATCCTTAGCAGAGAATAGTGCGGACAGTCCTAGTCCGTCCATGACTCCCTGTGACAGCGGCTTTGTCTGTATCCTGGCATTGCGGTCACACAGCGGACAGGTTCCATATTTTCCATAATAATATTCCTGGTCAACATTGCAATATTTCAGGCTGCCCAACAGCTCGGAAAGCTCGTCGGACAACTCCCTGCTCTGATTTTGAAAAATACGCTGCAACGCACCGATCAGGGACGGAGATAGATTTCTCCATGACTTTATCGTCCTGGGTATCGTAACCTGGGGATTATCAATGACGGAAATCCCGTTCTTCATCCGTTCCATAATATTCATGTCAGGATTCATAGTACCGCCAAAAGGGTGTATTCTCGTCAACAGTTTCCATATCAGAATGGCAAAGGAGTAAGTATCTGTACCGGCATCAAAATCATTAGACCGCAACAACGGATCTTTGAATAAATCCATCGCCACCTCACACTTTTCATTCTCCACTGTCCAGCTGTCACAGTCAATAAGATAAACATGGAACTGTTCATCAAACAAAATATTCTGGTCGTTTAAATCACCGATAAAAATGTGATTGTCATGAAGCCTGCTGATCACCTCCTGCACTTTCACCAGCATCGATATGATGTCCTTTGTGGTGATATTATTTGCCGTTAAAAACTTCCGGTTTGCAAGTTTTTTTACTTCTTCTCCTTCCACCTTATCCATGGAAAAGCCGATAAATACCCCTCCCTTATCCACAACAATATCCCTTGGGCAGACTACCTCTTGGGGGAGCAGACCGGAAAGTGATTTTCGGATCAGCCATTGTACTTTATTCTGTTTCGACTGCAGGTTTGCACCTGGCTTGTATACTTTTATGACCTGCCCATTGTGCTCGTAAATCACACCTTCACCACCCTCTGCCAGTGGTGTCTTATTTGCACAATCATATACTACACTCATACAAAATCCTCTCTGCTGTCTAAGGAACTATAGGAACTATTTTCAAAATACAATTGTGATATCGTCCTGAAACAATTTCTGGTTGCGGTTGATAAACCGTTTGACTGCAGCTGCCCTGCCCGCCTTTAGCAGCCCGATTAATTCTGCCTTTAACGTTTCATTCTCTGACTTCACGATAAACCGCAGTCCGTCTGACGCAATACCTACATTCTTATATATCCTTTTTGAAAAATTCTGTTCCGTAAACCGAACACCATCTTTATAATAAGTAAGCATTTCAGCATCACAGTAATTGTAAGCAAAATATTTCGGATATTCACCATCACTCAGCTCTTCAAATGAAATGCTGCCCTCCAAATCTTCCAAAATGAGATAACCATCTCCGCAATACGAAACCTTGAAAAAATCCTCAGTTTCTGTCACTTTTAAAATTGTAAAACACAGATAATCCCTGATTGATGCTGATGACTGCCCAAAAATGCCGGTTAATCTTTTAAAGATCTGCTTTGTACTATAGCCAAGTTCCGACAGATGACAATACATTTTTACCCCGACTTCGCTGTGCGCCCCCTCCGAACAGCCATCGCACACCAATTTTACTGTTTCTTTTTCCAGTCCGTAATCCTGACAATTCCTTCCGAATGCAAGATGCTGCGCACCAATTTTATTTACAAACATAGATACCTCCCTTATTTGGGAATCATTCCTGCAGTTCCTAAATCTGGAAAAAGTCATCTCCGTCAGCCAATACGGATTTCGATGACTCGATCACGGACTTTGACAGACAGTCAAACGCCTTCCGTAACTCGCCTGCAGAGCTTGTGACATCAAGAATATTGCGGAAACCTAAGTCTTTTGCCTCCTTTGCCGCCTCCCCGCCAAAGCTGATAAACGCCGTCGTGATCTCCTCATCATTCAGGAAATTGACACTTTTCTTTGCCTCACTGAAACTGCTCTTCGATGCATTGTCAAGCCCATCGCTAAAGACTGCAAATACCGCCTTTACCCGCACACCCTGATCTTTCAGATACTGTCTGTACTCTTTTAATTTCACTGTCCCTTCTGTGACTGCATCATACATGGCAGTGCATCCGCCTGCCCTGAAAGACGTATCAAACTCGCTGATCCTCTTGTACCCACCAACCGCAATCATGTCCTCAAAATCCGCCCTCGCGACAAGAATCTCCTCCGCCTCCTTCGAGTTGGCCAGCGCATCCTTGAACTCATTCAAGCTGTGCTTCATGTCATTGCGAAAGGAATCCATGGACCCCGACTGGTCTATCCCCAGAAAAATCAAGTTAATGTTTTCGCTGTCAATCTCCTCTACGGAAGTGTTCTCAAACTCGATTTCCTCGAGTCCGTCAATTTCCATTCCAATATTATCTTCAAATTCGCTCATGCCACAATACCTCCTTATATTCCATAACTACGCATTCTTAGAAACTGTTCAGACTTCGCAGTATTTTCCCATACTTCTCATCCCGCTAATATATCATCTGTACTTCTTGCTATGTTTACACGATATCTTTTCTTAAACTCAACAAATGTCTGGTCTGTCACCGCCTCAAAACCAGGAATTGATGACATGCAGTCCTCCAGAATATAAATCTTTTGCGTGATTTCTGGTCTCGTCTCATAATACTCCAGTATCTGCTTAATACTCTCCAGCACACAATGACTCTTCGCCTCACCAGCGACCACAATCTTGTCATAGTTCTCCAGTTTATTCAGAAAATCAAGATTGACATATCCTTTTGTGTCATACTCAGGTTTTATCATTCCGTACATTTCAGAGAGCGGGTCCTGTCCTTTGACCAGTCTCTGCACGACCGATTTCTTGGCGACAGAATGAAAATAAACCATGTTGGAAAACTGATTTTCCAGTGCACACCCAGCAGTACCCTGAATGCAATGGTATGACCATATGCACAATGTCTTCTTTCCATCTTTCTCCAAATGTTCCACATAATCTCTCGATACAATCGGATTGATAACCGCCTTCCACTTGCCACTGTCCAAATCCGCCAGCGTAATTGGCGTGTACGGAGCCGGATTGCTGCCGTTCTCGTCCACCCACCAGCAGGGGTGAAAAATCTGATGCGGTGTGTGCGTATCAATTGATACTGCAATATTGGATATGCTATCCATATTGTTGTAGATAAACTGTGTCATGCGCTCCACATCACCGTGTGCACCGGGAACTCCTAACGCTCCATGATCCATAAAATCCTGCTGCACATCAATTCCGATAAACAACACTCTCTCCTTGTTCTGTTTTGATGGTGTGAGCTGTTCGTCGTTTGCCATTTTTAAGATATTGTTCAGGGAAACAGGATTTTCCGCCCTTCCAATTGCATTTACATTTACAATGTCTGCGTAATTTGTATTCATGATAAGCCCCCTTAATTTCTTATTGTATATCTGATAATAAGATTATAAAATAAATGTATTACTATGTCAATATCTTTTTATCAAAATAATTAAAACAAAATAGTAAAAAATAAACTGCTGCACCCTCTCGTGCAACAGTTATTTCTATTTGCTTATTGGTTATTCAATGATCTCATACTCCGCACCATCATATCCAAGATATCTGACTGTATCCATATCAATCGCATCGACATTCTCTGCCACATCGACAACAGGAATACACTTGCCTTTTCTGATAAATAAAGGAACCTCATTCAATGCCACTTCAATATAATGTGTGCCATGATTCAAGATCTCCTCATAAATCTTTCCATCTGGCATGAATTTGACAAACTTCATCTCCTCTGGAAGATACACGGATCTGCCACTCACATTCTGCGTGTAGACAGGCGCGATCATGACCTCATTTCCGAGCATAAGCTGGTCTTCCGTCTCCACTGCCCTTCGGTCATCAGGATAATCAAAACCAAGCGGCCTGAAATACATAGCGTCATTCTCGACTGCCTTGAGATACTCACTGTACAGATAAGGTATCAGGCGGTATCTCACACCAATCACATGGCGGAAATCCTCAACGTGCTCAAACTGATAACACTCCTGTTCTCTCGTGCCGAGTGCAGTGTGATTTCTCATCAGCGGTGTGAACACGCCAAGCGCCAGCCAGCGCAGCACCAGATCCCTTGTCGTATCAGAACCAAAACCGCCAAGATCTGCGCCTGTGAACAAGAATCCGCACATATTCAGCGAAGGCATCATCTTCAGATTCAGCAGAATATGCGACCACCAGGACTGGTTGTCCCCTGTCCAAATTCCTCCATAGCGGTGCATTCCGATATAAGAAGAACGTGAAAACAGCAGCATTTTCTTATCTGGTGCAATCTTCTGCAGTGCCTCACCCGCTGCCCTTGTCATATTAAAACCATAGAGATTGTGCACAAGGTCATGACGAACCTTTTTCCCCTTGACATTGTGATAAAACCGCTCGTAATCCTCTGGACTATTCTGAAGCTTGTCAATACAGCTCCTGACTTCCCATGGAACTGCTTTGGCATTATTCATAACATCCTCACTGGTATCGCTGTCTGCTTTTATATTACCCTGATTACTGTCAAACTCCCTCACATAATCAACAATTGCCTGATTTAATGTTTTAATGCCTTCCTCAGAATAAAAGATTGCCGGCTCATTCATATCGTTCCAGAAACCATCGATTCCAACATCTGTTAATATCTTATACTTTCCACCAAACCAAGCCCTTGCATCCGGATTGAGCACATCCGGAAAATGTGTCCAGCCTGGCCACACTGCCGCAGCAAAATCTGATCCGTCCTCGCGCTTGCAAAAATACCCCTTTTCCACACCTTCTTCGTAAATGCTGTAACCCTCCTCGATCTTTACACCTGCATCGATAATCGGGATCAGATGAATCTGTTTTGCTTTCATCTTCTGTACAAACTGCGGGAAATCCGGGAATCTCTCAGGGTTTACCGTAAAATCCTTATAATCCTGCATATAATCGATATCCATATATACCATATCAATTGGAATCTGATTATCCCTGTAACCGCTCACTACAGTCTCGATATCCTCGGCAGTCTTGTATCCCCAGCGGCTCTGTCCATAGCCAAAGGCATATTTCGGCGCAATATAACTTTTGCCGATAATTTTGCGAAACTGCTTTGCCACATCATATGCACTCTCACCAGTAATCACATACAGATACAGATCTGCCCGCTCGCAGCTCACTGTCAGCATATCCTGTCTCGTGTATCCAATATCAAAGCAAAGATTCGCAGGATAGTCAAAAAATAATCCCACATGCTTTTTTCCTGAGATAATGATAAAGTTGTGCGCGCCATACAGAGAGGTCTTCTCCTCTGTGTGATGGGGATCATCCGTGCAGTTGCTGACATACTTGTATCCCCTCTTATTTATACCACGATTCGCCTCACCCAGTCCATAAATGACATCTGTGTCATCCATCTGACAGCGATAACAGAACCCGTTTTCTAGCAAAATCTCTCCACATATCACTTTTCCCGTATACTCTGCAGCCTCCATCTCTGCCATAACTGCCTCCGTCTCAAACGGACTGCCAAATATGTACTTCTCTACCATCTTGAAATCCTCCTGTACTATTTTACTGAAAAACTTTTCTTGAAGCATCTTTATGCTCTATATACAATAAGAATACTATTGTAAACAATTATATATCAAGCCTGGCATTTTTTTCATATTTATGAATATATGTTTTCTTTTAGTCGATTTTTGTCGAATACTTGTGAAAATTGGAAAAATATGGTAAATTATAATATGACTAAATTTTAGGTGGTGATTACAACGAAGCGAAAATATGCCAGTCAGAATGTATATGATGCACTACAAAACAGATTTCACTATATTTTCAAAGAATTTGACAACATTTTTGTTTCCTTTTCAGGCGGAAAAGACAGCGGACTGCTGTTGAACCTGATCCTGGATTTCCAGAAAAAATATTATCCTAAGAAAAAAATCGGTGTGTTCCATCAGGATTTTGAGGCGCAGTACACACTCACGACAGAGTATGTCGAGCGCACCTTTACCAGAATTGAAAAAGATGTAGAACCCTATTGGGTATGCCTTCCCATGGCAACCAGAACGGCTCTGAGCAACTACGAAATGTTCTGGTATCCCTGGGACGACACCAAGGAAGATTTATGGATACGCCCTATGCCAGACCATCCTTATGTCATCAATATGAAAAATAATCCGATGACAACCTACCACTATCGGATGCATCAGGAGGAATTGGCAAAACAGTTTGGCAGATGGTACCGCATTTCCCACGGAAACAAAAAGACTATCTGTCTGCTTGGCATCCGCGCCGAGGAGTCCATGCAACGCTATAGCGGAATTTTAAACCGGAAATATGGCTATGACAACACCTGTTGGATCAGCAGGCAGTTCAAAGACGTCTGGTGTGCCTCCCCGATGTATGACTGGTCCATCTATGATGTATGGCACGCAAACTATGTATTCTCTTATGATTACAACCATTTATATGACCTCTATTATATGTCTGGTCTGAAATTGGATCAGATGCGTGTTGCGTCCCCGTTTGGCGATTATGCCAAGGAGAGCCTGAACCTGTACCGCGTGATCGATCCCGAAATCTGGGCAAAGCTTGTCGGGCGTGTCAGGGGGGCTAACTTTGGAGCCAT
This sequence comes from Lachnospiraceae bacterium, assembly GCA_029067205.1. GTDB lineage: Bacteria > Bacillota > Clostridia > Lachnospirales > Lachnospiraceae > COE1. The sequence continues at coordinate 3,145 of JAIEEY010000393.1, read as the reverse complement.
CTATGGAAAGACGAAAGCACTTGGATACCGCAATCTGACCTTACCAGAAGGTCATACATGGGAGTCTTACACAAAATTTTTGCTGGATACACTTCCAGTGCGGCTACGCAACAATTACATCAAGAAATTTCAGACTTCCATAGATTTCTGGCACAATGTCGGCGGCGGCCTCGAGGAGAAGACAATCGAAGAGCTGATCGCGCATGGCTATCGCGTCCGTCGAAACGGTGTATCCAACTATACGCTTATGAAGAACTCGCGCATCGTCTTTGACGGAAAGATTCCCGACCACACTGACGATATCAAGTCCTCCAAGGATATTCCAAGCTGGAAACGTATGTGCTATTGTATCTTGAAAAATTACAACATCTGCCGCTTAATGGGCTTTGGCCTGACCAAACAGCAGAAGGATGATATCAATCTGTTAAAACAGAAATACCAGAATGTAGGAGACTAAAATTATGACATATCAAAGCCCTGTATATCAAGTAATCTCAGTTCCTGTTGAGAAGATCAAACCAAATACGTATAATCCGAACTCTGTAGCACCACCCGAACTCAAGCTCCTCTATGACAGTATCAAGGAGGACGGATACACGATGCCAATCGTCTGCTACCACAATGAACCTGAAGACAATTATATCATTGTAGATGGATTCCACCGTTACCGCATCATGTTGGATTACCCCGATATCTATGAGCGTGAGAATGGAATGCTTCCCGTTTCTGTCATCAACAAGCCTCTCGACCACCGCATGGCAAGCACCATCCGCCATAACCGTGCAAGAGGTTCCCACAGCGTAGATTTGATGAGTAATATTATCAAAGAACTACATGAGTTGGGACGTTCCGACGCGTGGATTTCCAAACATCTCGGCATGGAGCGGGATGAGATCCTGCGCCTGAAACAGATTACCGGACTCGCTGCGCTGTTTCGCGATATTCCGTTTGGAAATGCATGGACGCCAATCGATGAAAAGGCCGCCGCTACCGCACCCTTTCCAGAAGATGATATTGATTAGCTAAAATAAAAATGCCCTTTATCAGGGCATTTTTTATATATTACAATGTAAACTTATTCACATCTTCGATCAAAGTCTCAACTTTTCCTTCCAGATCCTCTACAATCTGACTGGAATCATCCACCATTCTGGCAAGCTCCATGGACATTGCTGCGGTCTCCTCCGCAACAGATGCATTGTCCTGCGCCAGATCATTCAAAACAGACAGCGAACCCGTAACATCTGCTCTCTGGTTATCAATCTCCTGTGTCATCGTATCAATCGAATGCACTGACGAGAAGCAGTTTGCAAGTTCCTGATGCAGCCGCTCCATAATGCGCTGCGTCTCTGTCAATGAATTTACCTGCAGATCCACTGCCTCATTGATTTCCTGCATCACAGCGACAGACCGCTCTGCATTGCTCTGCAGTTCCACAACTGTCTTGCCGATTCCTTCCACAGAATCCCCCGACTGACTTGCCAGCTTCGCGATTTCGTCTGCAACAACAGAAAAACCTCTCCCTGCTTCTCCAGCTCTCGCAGCCTCAATACTTGCATTTAAGGCAAGCAGGCTTGTCTGGTCGGAAATCTCATTGATCAGGTTCGCCGCCATATGAATCTGTTCCACAGACTTGTTTGTATTTGCAGTCTGCTCGGTCATCGCAATGATACTCTGGCGTGTCTTATTGTTTACCTCGATCAGCTGCTTGAGCGTATTCATCGACCGCTCACTGATCCTGTTCATCTCCTCTGCATTCCTGTCGAGACTTGCCACCTCTTCGCTCGTCTGATTGATTTGATCCGCCATCATCACGACACTGCCATTTGCCTCATCCGTGGATGACGCCTGCTTTGTCACATTCTGTGCAATAGAATCCACTGCACCCGATACCTGTGTGATGGATTCCTTCATATTATAAAATGCCTTATCAAAAGTTCCCAGTGCAGCATTTACACCGTTCGACACTTCTGTAATTCCCCTCAGTAGTCCACGCATATTCTCCTGTGCTACGCGCAGTGCATCTGCCGTCTGACCAATCTCCGTCCGCGACCGCACATCGACATCTGTGGTCAGATTTCCCTCAGATATCTTCTGTGCAAACCCCTGAATCTTCTTTAACGGTGCCACAATCCGTTTGCCAACAAAAAATGCCGCCGCCAGCGCTACCACAATAGCAGCAACAAACACAACATTGGATCGAAGCAGCACACCGCTGTATTCTCTATTTAACTCGTTTCTGACATTGGCTTTTGCTATATCCATCTCATCAATATAGTTTCCTGTGGAAACGATCCAGCCCCATGGCTCAAAAATCTCAGAATACGCAATCTTTGGCGCGACGGTCACACCGTCCGACTTGGTAAAATAGAACTCGTTATAACCACCCTTGTCCGCGCTCTTGCACACACTCATAATCTCCTGAATGATCATAATGCCATTCTGATCCTCGAGATCATAGCGGTTATTTCCCTCCTGCTCTGGCAGAATTGGATGCATCACCAGTATGTAATCGGTATCGTCAATCCAGAAATATCCACTCTGATCATCCCTGTACCGCATGACTCGCACAATTTCTTTCGCGTCCTTCTTCGCCTGCTCCTCGGTCTTCTCCCCTGCCTGCGCTTTATCGTATTCGCTCTGCAAAATTGAAATCGTACTCTAAACCTGTGACTTGATCTCTGTGTGATAGCCTTCGTCCACCGCACTCTCATAGGTCACATAAGACGTTGCCGACATTGATTTGATAGAAAAAATGGAATTTCCACCAATTCCCAGTGCAGTAATAACAGACGCCGCACAACACAGGAACATAATTGAACTGATTAAACTTTTTTTCTTACCGTTATTTTCATTCATTCTGCATATTCCCCCTCTTATTTCTAAAAATATTTTAGTACTATTGCCACAAAAAATCAATCTTATTAGAAAAAGTGGTCGCTTTTTAGCAGAATTTAACCATTTTTACAGATAATTTTGCAGAATTGCGCAAAATGAGAAAACAATCTATATATGTTGTTTTACAAAATTTTTCATTGCATCATAGCTCTCTTTGCTGAGAATATGCTCCATCTTGCATGCATCCTCAATCGCAATATTCTCCGGCACCCCCAGCTTGATAAACCACTCGGATATAAACTGATGG
>JAIEEY010000392.1 GCA_029067205.1 Lachnospiraceae bacterium | reverse complement strand
TTTTGCAGTGATGTATCAAAATTATATTTTTGATTTGTATGGTACATTAATTGATATTCATACAGACGAGTATAGCAAAAATTTTTATAAAAAATATGCCAAGTGGCTGAGAAAACAGGGGTATTTTTTTGAGTGGAAGTTGTTTTATAGATTATATACTTCTCTGGAAAAACAGTATCGGGAAAATGCCCTGCAGGAGGGCAGACATATCAAGCCTGAGATATGTGTTGATGATGTATTTCGAGACGTTTTTGAGATAAAGGGTTACAAGGTTTCAGATGAGGAGATCCTGCATCTTTGCGAGAATTTCAGAAGAATTTCGCTGGTCTATATGTGTCTTTTCCCTGACACCATCGCATGTCTTGACGGATTGAAAAAAGCCGGAAAAAAGATTTATCTTCTGTCAAATGCACAGAGAAGCTATACATGGACGGAACTGGAACAAACAGGACTTGTGCCATATTTTGACGGTATACTAATCTCTTCAGATGAAGGCTGCATGAAGCCGGATCCTGAATTTTACAATATCTGTTGTGAAAGGTATGGGTTGGATAAATCGCAGTCGGTTATGATAGGAAATGAACTCAAATCAGATATGGCGGGCGCAAAGGCTGCAGGAATAGACGGTTTTTATATCAATCGTGCACCTGTATTTCATAAGGATGCGGCTCCAGTGTATCGATATGTGTCAGAAAAAGGTTCGCTTATGGAGGTGCTGACACAGACTGGAATTGATTAGGCGCATTTTAAGATAATCAGTCTGCCCGGACATACAAAGGGTTCCATAGGAGTGGAGAAGATCATGATTGTTCCTCCACATACTGCAAAAATTCCGGAGTTTTTGACCAGTATTTGATACCCCAGTTTTCAAAGTTCCATTCGTCCATATATGCGTTGCACTCAAAATCGATATAGTACATTTCTTCATTCTGTACTACAAAATTTGTTGGAAAATAGTCAATATTGGTATGGGCAGCATATAGTAAGCGGCACATATCATGCAGTTGGTCAATATAGGCGGATTTCATCTTATCCTGCAAAACCAACTCGTAAATGGTATCGCCGTCAATAAATTCTTTTAAAATGCGCTCATTTTGGAGATCGACATCAATCATGGCAGGAATTTTTATTCCGATTTCTTTGAGGCGGTTATAATCGTTTATCTCTGCTTCAATCTTATTTCCAAATTGATAATAATCACAGGGTTCATGGTGGATTTGCTTTAGGACATATTTTTGCGTTCCGTCACTTGCCAGATAAGAATATCCACCTTTGCCCTTTCCTAATAATCGAAGTATTTCGTATTCTTTTTTATTTACAACCATTTTCGTGTCCATAATATTATCCTCATATTGATCCATCACGTGCCTTATTAGCATGCTGAACCATTTCACTTGTCACTTTCTCTTTCCAAAATATTCCTTAATCTACACCCTCAAATATTTCTCCCAATGTCATTTTAATGTGCGGGAATGCTTTTAAGCAAATCACCTGCTCTGCATTGTAATCTGCCGCTTCATGATCGTCTTGCAGCATATAGATCTGATTCAGCACATATCTTTCATTTCTGTTATGATTTTTTCTCGAGAAGCTTGCGCAGATCATCTATTTCTGATTCAGACAGTTTGTCATTGTCCAGATATGCGGACAGCATAGTGGCAATATTTCCATCATAATATTTTTTTAAGAAAGTATTGCTTTCCTGGCTGATGTATTCGCGCTCTTCGACTAATGGCAAGTAGACAAACATACGGCTCTCTTTTTCGTAAGTGATGGCATGTTTTGTCACTAGACGCTTTATTAAGGTCTGGATTGTTTTTGGATTCCAGGAAGTAACAGCCACTAGCTTTTCGACAATTTCATTTGTGCTGATCGGCGCATATTTCCAGATGATCCGCATGACTTCATACTCGGCTTCTGATATTTGTGGCAATGGTTTCATGATTTTCCCCCTATTAAGTATTACGTATGTAATAAAATTATTATAGTATGTTTCGATAATGATGTCAATAAAACAAAAACAACTTGACTTGGAGTTCACTCCAGCCTGTATAATGGGATTATTCCAGCATATGGTGGAAACATGTTGTAGTTTGGAGGTGACGAGCATGACAATTAAGGAAGTGTGCGAGAAGTATCACATTTCTCAGGATACACTCCGATACTACGAAAGGGTGGGAGTCATACCAGCGGTACATCGAACCAAAAACAATATTCGGGATTATACAGAACAGGATATTGCCTGTGTGGAGAATGCCATATGTATGCGCAATGCCGGTGTCCCTGTGGAGATGGTCGTTGAATATATGAAGCTGTGTCAGCAGGGAGACGAAACCTTTTTGGCGCGGCGTGATCTATTGAGAGAGGTTCGCGATGGTATTGTAAAGCAAATTGAAAAATGCCAGAGGGAATTGGAGCGTCTTGAATACAAGATTGAGCGGTATGAGACCGCTGTGGAGACGGGAGAACTTGTCTGGGATAGAACATTTTCTTTGGAACCAGAGACAGAAATAGCTGTGTGTGAAGAGAATATCTCAGAAGAAAAAATATAATATTTATCTAAAAGGAGGATTTGATCTATGATCTACAGAAAATTTCAGGATTTACAACTTTCCGGTTTGGGGCTTGGCATGATGCGTCTGCCCGTGATTGGCGGTGACGACAGTGCAGTTGATGAGGCTGCGGCGGCAGAGATGATCGACTATGCATATCAGAATGGTATCAACTATTTTGACACGGCATGGGGATATCACGACGGCAATTCGGAGCTTGTAGCTGGAAAATATCTTAACAGATATTCAAGGGATAGCTATTATCTTGCCAGTAAATTTCCGGGATATGATCTTTCGAATATGGATAAGGTGGAGGAAATCTTTGAAAAACAGCTTGAGAAATGTCAGACGACGTACTTTGATTTTTATTTATTTCATAATGTTTATGAAGGGAATATCGATGCCTATCTCAACCCGGAGTATGGCATTTTAGCATATCTTTTAAAGCAGAAAGAAAACGGGCGAATCCGTCATCTTGGGTTTTCATCGCATGGCAGTGTCGAGGTCATTCAGAGGTTTCTGGACGCGTATGGACAGCATATGGAGTTCTGCCAGCTCCAGATCAACTATATGGACTGGCATTTTCAGAATGCACAGGAGAAGGTAGCTCTGCTTAATAAAGCAAATATCCCTGTGTGGGTTATGGAGCCTCTGCGGGGCGGCAAGCTGGCAAATGCCTCCGAGGAACTGACTGCCGCAATGCAGAAAATGCGGCCAGAAGAAACGGTTCCCGGCTGGGCCTTCCGCTTTCTGCAGAGCATTCCAGGTGTGACGATGGTTCTGTCTGGTATGTCCACGATGGATCAGCTCAAGGCAAATATTGCTACATACGAAGCAGATGCGCCTCTGAGTGAGGAAGAATGGAACACGCTCGTCAAGTGTGTGGATGCCGAAACCCAAAAGGGCGGACTGCCTTGTACGGCTTGCCATTACTGCACCAGCCATTGTCCCAGGAAGCTTCCTATTCCGGAATTGATTGCCCTGTATAATGAGCACAAGCTTTCCGGTGGTGGCTTTATCGCACCAATGGCGGTTGGCAGCATGCCAGAGGAAAAACGCCCGGCAAATTGTGTCGGATGCAAGGGCTGTGAACAGGTTTGTCCACAGCAGATTAAGATTTCTGAGATGATGGCAGAGTTTACTGCTATGATTGGAATGTGATGAATTAAAATTGCATTTTCTCCTCCATAGTGATACAATGAGTTGACGAAACATAGTGATGTTGGTACTGCGTTGTCTTTGGGACAATGAAGATATCAGTACTGTGACGACGAGAGTATATGGTTGAATGGAGGAGTAGAATGATAACACAGAAATATAAGGATATGCTTGGCGCAAAATCGGTGATCCGGCAGATGTCGGAGTGGGCAGCAGGAAGGGCAAAGGAGATCGGAAGTGAGAACGTATTTGATTTCAGTCTCGGAAACCCTTCGGTGGCAGTGCCGCAGGAATTTACGGATAAGATGATAGAGCTTCTGCAGAACCGCGACACGATGGAACTGCATGGCTACAGCCAGTCTCAGGGGATTTTGTCAGTGCGCGCGAAGTTTGCAGAATTCTTGAATAAAACATATGGCATGGACTATACGGCAGAGCATTTGTTTATGACAACAGGGGCAGCGGGCGCGGTTGCGCATGCAGTCAGGGCAGTCACACAGCCAGGTGATGAGGTGATCATCTTTGCACCATATTTTCCGGAGTATGATCATTATGTGGGACAGACTGGTGCGGTACTGCGTGCAGTACCCGCTGACACAGAGCAGTTCCAGATTAATTTTGAGGAGCTTGATAAGGTTTTGAATCCAAAGACGATGGCAGTGCTGATCAACACGCCAAACAATCCGTCAGGAACAGTTTATGGGGGAGAGACGATCAAAAAGCTTGCAGCGGTCCTGGACGAAAAGCAGAAGGAATATGGTCATGATATTTTCCTGATCTCAGATGAACCTTACAGGGAGATTTTATTTGAGGGTGTCGATGCGCCGTATGTGTCAAAATACTATGACAATTCGCTCTCCTGCTATTCGTTTGCAAAGTCATTGTCTATTCCGGGAGAGCGGCTTGGGTATATTGCAGCCAATCCCAAGTGCACGGACAGCACGTTGATTTCACCGATGTGTGCACAGATTTCGCGGGGAATTGGTCATAATTGTCCGCCTTCTATCATACAGATAGCAGTGGCAGATGTTTTGGGGATCACTTCAGATTTGTCCGTATATGAGACCAACATGAAGATCATTTATGACGAACTTGTAAGTCTTGGTTTTGAGGTCGTGAAGCCGGGCGGGACCTTTTACATTTTCCCGAAGGCGCTGGAAGCGGATTCGGTGGCATTCTGCAAAAAGGCGATGAACTATGACTTGGTACTTGTTCCTGGGGATTCTTTTGGATGCCCGGGGTATTTCCGAATGGCATACTGTGTGGAGACTGAGAAAGTAAAACGTGCGATGCCGGCACTGCGCAGATTTGTCGAGACAGAGTATGGTGTGAGGTAGTCTGGGATGATAGATTGTGGTCTGGTGCTTGAGGGCGGCGGTATGAAGGGAATGTATACAGCAGGTGTTCTTGAGTACTTTATGGAAAAGGAGTTATATTTCAAAAATTGCTATGGAGTGTCGGCAGGCGCATGTCATCTGTGCAGTTATATCTCAAAACAGAAAAGGCGGGCCTACAGAGTGGCATTGGATTACCTGAATGACAAAAATTATTGCAGTGTGTATAGTCTTATGACAACAGGCGATATGTTTAATGCGGATATGTGTTACAACAAAATTCCCAATAAGCTGGATCCTTATGATTACAGGGCGGCTGCAAAATATGAGGGAAACGCCTATGCAGTGGTGACAAATATCCGCACTGGGAAAGCAGAGTACATGCCGATGCGCGAGATGTACAAGGACACGATTGCAGTGCGGGCATCTGCGTCGCTGCCTCTGATATCAAGAAATGTAAAGATTGGGAATGAGTATTATCTGGACGGCGGAATCGCTGACGCAGTTCCGATTCGCAAGGCGATTGCCGATGGAAATGTGAAAAATGTGGTTATCCTCACAAAAGAAGTGGGATATATCAGAAAACAGACTTCGCCGGCAATGCGGAATCTGATAAAACTCAAATATACGAAGTATCCGAAGATCTATGAGCTGGTGTCGGACCGTTATGCGCGGTATAACGAGACTTTGCAATTTCTGGACGAAGAGGAGAAGGCAGGCAGGGCGTTTGTCATCAGGCCTCAGAGACCAAATGACATTGGCAGGGTAGAGAAGGACAGGAAGAAACTGGAAGTACTGTATGAGCTTGGCTATCGGGATGCCAAAAAACGTTACGACGAGCTGATGGAGTTTTTGCAGCAGGAGTCACTTGATTAAAATTCAGATATATGCAAAAGCAGTGAAGGTCAAAGGTATTGAAGGCAGTAATTATTTATGAAAGGATGAACTATGATTGAACTTCTAAAGGCGATATTATTTGGCATTGTCGAGGGAATCACGGAATGGCTTCCTGTCAGCAGTACGGGACACATGATTATTCTGGATGAATTTATCAGACTAGACTGCACGCCGGAATTTCTGGAGATGTTTCTGGTCGTCATTCAGCTGGGTGCGATTATGGCGGTTGTGATCTTGTTCTGGAACAAGATTTTCCCGTTTCAGTTCAGGGATCGATCAAAACCGGTGATTGAAATGGATAAGATCATGCTGTGGCTGAAGATCGTGGTGGCATGTATTCCGGCGGCAATTGTCGGTCTGTTGTTTGATGATGTGTTTGAGGCATTGTTTTACCATGCGATACCGGTAGCGCTTGCATTGATTGTCTTTGGTGTGGCATTTATCATTGTGGAGCGCAGAAATAAGGGAAAGAAAGCAAAAATCAGGAAGCTGAATGATATCACCTTCCAGACCGCGTTCCTGATTGGAATATTCCAGTTGATTGCAGCAATATTCCCCGGAACGTCGCGCTCGGGTGCTACGATTGTGGGGGCGCTTTTGATCGGCGTTTCGAGAAATGTGGCAGCGGAGTTTACATTCTTTCTTGCCATACCGGTGATGTTCGGCGCCAGTCTGCTAAAGCTTGTGAAATTTGGGCTTTCCTTTACAACCTTAGAAGCAGGTGTGCTGATCATCGGAATGCTTGTCTCATTTTTCGTTTCTATCTTTGTCATTAAGTTTTTGATGGATTATATCAAGAAACACGACTTCCAGATATTTGGATGGTATCGCATCGTGCTCGGTGCAATCGTTATTATACTTGGTCTGTGTGGTGTGATAACAGTATAAATGAGAATTAAAAAACTGCCTTTCGGCAGTTTTTTTAATTCTCATTATTTTCTTCATCATAATAAGCCTTGATGCGGATTGCCTGGTTGTGATCGCCGAAGTCTTCGCCGAACAGGGTACAGCCACCGCAGTTCGCGGTATCTTTTGGAACTTCAAGCTTAAACGTAATGTAGCTGTTGTAGTCAATGTTTAAGTCCTGTACTGTCACATCGGAAAGCTTGTTTGTTCCGTCCATAAAGCAGCCCTCGTTGTTGACAATCAGTGTTTTCAATAAACCATACTGGTTCAGGTTTTCCGGCCACCATGCGGGTGACACATAACCGCTCCGGCTGCCATAATCTCCGGGACTGATCCACATGCCGACTGGAATTCCGTTGATTGAAAAGTAAATGTCAGACGGGTAGTCTTCATTTGTATTTGGACACTCTGAAGAGATCTCCAAGGAAATCTGAAGCTCTGTCAAAGTCTGTCCCGCCTGCAGGTGGTTTGGCGGATTGTATTCCACATATCCGCTGGTAAACCAGAGGATTCCCGCCTGAAATCGGTCAGGGAAGGAGAACACCTTGGGATCGTCTAAGGAACCAATAATTTCCTTACTTGTGGCAAGACCACAGGTCGGTGTGGCATGGCATGCCGTATAATATCCGACGCGGATGTCGTCTGTGTAACAGCGTCTTGCCTCCTTGACGGGTGCAAGGTCAATCATCAGGCGGTCATACCGCGGGCGTATGATTTTCATGGTTCCGCGTTTGCCGGAGGTAATCTTGATACGCACAAGTCCGGCTTCTTCCAATTTTCCTACATGCATGGATATCGCGCCATTGGTAAGTCCGAGCGCCTCTGCCAAGTCATTCATGCTAAGGGAGTCGTCCTCATAGATCATCTCCATAATTTTTACGCGCATAGGTGTACTTAATGCCTTGAATACATTCTCAGCTTCGCCGACGGAACGAAAGTACAACATCAATCATCAACCTCCACTTTATTTTTAAATATTTTGTTAAATAGTATCGTCTTTATTATAGTAAACACTAAAACAAAAGTCAAGGTTAAAATATTTAGAACATAGAGACTAAAAGAGTACATTATGCAGTAAAATATTTAACAACTGCTAAAATGACTTTTACAGTACTTGGGGATAATGTGACAGCGTGGGAAAGTAAATAGATTCAGAGGAAATAGGAGAGGCAAAAGAGGTAGGGAGCAGTGAATACCCTGCACTCGTTGGCGCAGAGGAACTATGCCGCCAGAGATGTATTATATATAAACATTACAATGTTGCGAAAATAACAGGATTTGGTTTTACGTGGTTTTGACGTTGGTGGTAATGATAGGATGTATTTTTTGAAAAACTATGACATAATGGTGTCATAGTTTCTATGATAGGATATCGATGAGCACAGACAGAGAAAAGTGATCTCATTGTGCTCAGAGAAAGGAGGATTCTGTGAAGATAGACCGTCTAATCGCCATAATGAATTATCTGCTGTGCCACGGAAAGACTTCTGCGCAGAAGCTGTCGGAAGAATTTGAAGTGTCGGTAAGGACAATCGTGAGGGATATGGAGACACTGGGACAGGCGGGGATTCCGATTCAGTCAACCTGTGGGGCAGACGGCGGATACAGCATTATGGACACTTATATATTGGACAGGAAAGTGATCAGTCATCAGGACTATGATCATATTATCACTGCACTTTATGCCCTTCTGAGCGCCTATGCAGACAAAAGTGTGAAACAGACAATGGACAAATTGCTGCCTTTTTATGCGCACGCCGATGCAATTGCAGAAGCAAGGGAATCATGCCGCCAAAGTGGCACATCGTCGGTGCGCGGGCAGGGGAGAGGAGTATTTTCCGACTTGACTGGGAATAAGGGCAGGGGGCGCACGGTTCATCTGGATTTTAGCGTGGCCAGCGAGAATCGGGGTATTAACGAGTCCATAAAAATTCTGGAAAGTGCAATCATACAGCAGAGAGCAGTTACATTTCGGTACACTAACAATGAAAATATGGTAAAACAGTTAGAGGTAGAACCAGTACGGCTGGAATTTAAGTGGTACAACTGGTATCTGATTGCGTTCCATCTCGAACATCAGGATTATTGTATGTTCAAGTTAGTCCGTATGGAAGAAATCACAGTTCTGGAAAGAGAGAACACTGTCAATCATGAGGAACGTGATATCGTGCTGCAGGATGACCGGAAGGTGATCACTGTGACACTGCGCGGCAATGCGGCGGTCAGGGCAAAGTGCAGGGAATATCTGAACGGCGAGATTACAAAGGAATTGGAAAATGGCGGTTTTGAATTTCAATTCTGTGTCCCGGAAAGTGAGGTCTATTGGTATGGTGTAATCCTTTCTTTTGGAAACAATGTAACAATATTAGAACCGCAAAGCGTCATAGACCGCATTCTGGCGACCTGTGATGAGGTGCAGAGACACTATGAAAAAGATGGAGGAGAATGATGGATATTTTTGAAAAATGCCCTGTGCTTGAGAATGACAGACTATTGCTCAGGCTGATCGAGGATAAGGACGCAGATGATTTGCTGCAGGTTTATGGGGACAAGTTTGTGCTGCCGTTTTTTAACAGCGACAACTGTCATGGCAGCAATTTTTACTGCCGTAATATGGAAGATATGGCGAATACGATCAAGTACTGGCTGATAGAATATCATGATAACAAGTGCTTTGTGCGCTTTTCGATCATTGACAAAAAGCAGGGAAAAGCGGTAGGAACGATCGAAATGTTTAAGCGGGATAATTGTGGAATTCTGCGGCTGGACTTGGGGAGGAGTTATGAGGAGACTTCGTTTATATGTGATATCCTGGCACTGATCACAGAGCCGTTTTATGACTGGTTTGCATGCCCTAAGATTGTCACTAAGGCGGCAGTCTATGCGGTTGACAGGATAGAGGCACTCAAAAAAATGGGCTTTGTAAAATCGGAGGAACCGCTGATTGGAGAACATAATAGAGCTTATTATGATTATTGGATGATCGAGAAGACTTCGTAAAGCAAAATCCGTAGATTGCTTGATAATAAAGCAGTCTACGGATTTTTTTATACTGTCTGTCCCTTTTTCTTCGTGAGTGTTTGTATTCCCTCGATTACAAGAATAATGGCAAGAATAATCAGTAAGATGCCTAAAATCGTCTGTGCCCAAGGTCCCCAGTCTGCACTGCCTGCCGTAATCAGACCAATCTGGTTCTTTACGGTAAGAATCAATGAGCAGATTGTGACAACCATCATAAATGCCATAGGAATGAGAAACATTTTATTGTTCTTTCCGATATTTCCAAGCCATGTAGCAACGGCAAGAAGTCCGAGACCTGCAAGAAGCTGGTTCGCTGCGCCAAACAATCCCCAAATCTTGCTGTATCCTGTCATACCAAGCGCAATGCCCAAAATAACGGTAATGACTGTGGCAAAATAAGGATTGACCATAACTTTTTTCCAGCCGTCCTTAATATCTCCCACTGTCTGTCCTGGCTCCAGCCAAAACTCTTGGAACATGAAACGTGCCAAACGTGTAGCAGTATCCAGTGAGGTTAGACAGAACGCAGAGTATGTAAGAATTAAAAGGGTGTAAAGGATATTTTCCAGTCCTGCAAGACCAGGAATCGCTGCTACCATTGCGGAAATTCCACCTGCAAAAATATCTGTGGCACCGGCTGTGTGACCAGTCTGTCTTGCATATGCGATTGCGCAAAGTGTAAGAACTGCCAACACACACTCAAGAAGCATTCCGCCATAAGCGATCGGCTTTGCGTCTGTTTCCTTATCAAGCTGCTTGGATGTCGTGCCGGATGAAACAAGGGAATGAAAACCTGATATGGCACCACATGCAACTGTTGTAAATAAGATTGGAAACAGATACTGTACCCCGTTTCCATTGTCAACAGCAAATCCTGCAAATGCGGGGAAAAGCTCTGGATCAATGTTGGGGTGTGCGCCGACAACGCCGACAAATGCTACAATTAACATTGCATATAGTAAAAATGAGCTTAGGTAATCACGAGGCTGGAGTAAAATCCATACTGGCGTTACAGATGCGATCGCAATATAAATACCGACAATAATCATCCATGTCTTTGATGAAAGGTAGAGTGGATGGAAATTCATACCAATCGCCATACAGAATACAATTGCCAATACTCCTAAAACAGTTGATATCAGCATGGGCGTATTTCGACGGTATACGCAAAAACCAAATACTATGGCAATCAGGATAAATAATAGCGAAACCATTGCTACGGACGCGTTTGATGCACTTGCTGCCTCATTCAATACACCATCGTCATAAGTCGCACCAAAGGTTGAAGCCACAATTGATGCAAATGCTGCAACAACAAGAATCAGCGTAAGATATGCAAAGATAATGAATAATCTCTTTGCACGGCGGCTCATATTAGTAGAAATAATTTCACCGATTGACTGTCCTTTGTGGCGGATTGATGCAAAGAGCGCGCCAAAATCATGTACGCCGCCAAAGAAAATACCGCCTACTAAAACCCAAAGGGTAACAGGCAGCCAGCCGAACATTGCTGCGCCGATTGGACCTGTGATTGGGCCGGCACCGGCGATGGAAGAAAAATGGTGTCCCATCAGTACAGGTGCCTTCGCTGGAACATAATCAACGCCGTCCGACATGGTGTGCGCAGGTGTTTTTTCCTTGCTCTCACCCACACCCCACTGCTGGCAAAGCCATCTTCCATAGAAGAGATAGCCGACGACCAGAATGGCAACACAAATAAGTAATAATACTAATGTGTTCATTGAAAACATCTCCTTTTCTTTTGAAATAAAACATTTTTCAAAACTTTCCCGACACATTTTCCAGCAGCGTTTGTAAAAATTTTATTATTTGAAATTTCATAAACGGCAGCATGGAAATCCATCCAGCCGTGTAGGGAAAATTGAAAGCTTTTATAAATGCGGCATCGCTTTACTGCTTTTTGTGCCTCTGCATCACAGGTATCACACACAAACACAGGTGTGATATAAGTGTACATATGTCCGGGACCTATATTGGCTCTGTTCAGCCCGTCTTCCTTCGCAAAATCCCTGCATTCCTCAAAGATTTTCCTGGTGAGATGTTCTGTTTCAAATAAATATATAAATTCCTCACAGTTGGCAGACCATAGTTCTGCCTTTCTGGAAAGAACATATTTTTCGGAATGCTCATAAAACTCACAGATGGCCCTTAATGGCTTTTGCGCCTCATCAGACAGCTTGATATTGTAATAAGCCTGATAACTTTTGAGTAGTTTCCCGACAACGTGCTCTCTTGTATATTGTGTCATATATTATTCTCCATACTGT
>JAIEEY010000391.1 GCA_029067205.1 Lachnospiraceae bacterium | reverse complement strand
AATACTTATGCAAATCAAAAATTCTCTTCCAGCTTCCTGGGTGTTGCGTACATGTATAGTTCCTTAGTTTCTTAATTTAGTTTCTTAACGCAAAATTAAAAAGGGTTTCTTTTTCATAAGGGCTATACCAAATACTTAAATCCTGATATGCTCCAGCATACACAACTTCGTCCTCCTTAATCAGCCATTGTATACCGTTTTCCTCATCCCAATCGCAACTTCCCGATAAATTTAGCACATAAATTTTTTTTGCACTTTCGTTCATATACATCTCAACATGCAGGTCTGTTATGGAAATGTAGTCTAAAAGTTCTAGCGGATTATCGATCTGATCCATATTGGGCGGATAATCTTTATTGGGATAATTTTTCATTTCTTCCTTTCTAAATAAATTGGCATAATAACACATATTATAAATAACCTTTTTATTTAAAGACTGAAGGTGTTCTACTTGTTTTTCCACATAATCCATCGGGACTTCTTTATCAAATCGTATTACTATATTCTGGCCTATTGCGTTAAAATATACTTCCCCTTCCATTTCCTCAAACTCATTTTCTCTTAAATTCTTAATACCTGACATACATCTACCCCTTTTCCCTTATTTTGCCCTGCCTTGTTTCAGATCTGTAAGTAAATTCATTTATCCAACACCACTCATATCTTATAATTCGTCCTTGTCCTCAATTGTTGGAATAACTGGCGACAAAAATGAATCCTCTCTTTCTTCCACGATACCTCTTGCCAGCGAAAACACTTGAAACAGATTTTCTTTACCTTCCATATCTTCATCATCATATAAATAGATTAATCCATAACTGCCTAAAGCAATTTCTCCAATTCTCTTGTATAATTCAAATATCTCCCGCGATCGGGAATCCTTCCTGTTTGAAAATAGAGAAAATTCAAGAAACCATTCACCGTTCATTACCTTAATTATTGGTTTAAACCAATGCAGCTTATCAATTTCATCCCGAATTTTTTGAACGATTATCTCGATATGTTCCTCCTCATCAAATGTTACTTTATATGTTTCTCTGATCGTTACCCATCCATGCAATTCTATCATTTACAAACCTCTTTCTTATTTTGAACACCTGCTGGTATTCCTTCAAACTCTCGTCTCTTTTCAGTCACGTCGCGCTGGCTCGTTAAATTGCTTTATTGCTTTCTGATCAATCAACATTTCCTCACTTTTTGTTAACCTTTCGCAATCTATATACTTCATATTCTTAAGCATCTCATAATCCCTGATTTCACGTTCTATTTCTAATTTCATTATATCTGTTTCCAATAATGGTTGTGAAGAGTCATACATTTCATCTATAAATCCATCTAGAAAATCATAATTAAACCGCGAATAAAAAGGTTCTTTAGAACCTTCATCCGTTAACTGGTTTGCAAATACCCATACATTATCCATAAAAGTTATCATATATCCCATTATATTATCTTCGTTTTCTTCCCATCCAATATTCTCCGGGTTATAATCTACGATCTCAATTATTACTTTTTCCGGAAAATATTTATCCTCTAAAATACATTTTAAATATATTTGAAATATATGGTTAACTTCTTCTCTACGATCCCATATTTTATTTTCTGCCAGGAAATCATATACATTTTTCTGCCTGTTTAATAACATATAGATAAAAAGCTTTTTCCTCTTATTGTCAAGCGTATTTACCATCTCGTGTATTGTTTCATAAATAGGTATTTTCTGAAACATTTTCATTCACCTCTAAACTACTCAAACCATGCGACGCTGCTACTAATCTGGTATTTGACTATTACTCGTTTTTCACACGCAGGAGCATGTCCACCCGGATTCATGTAATAGACTGGATTCCATTAATGTTCGATTGCCGAGTAGGTCATAACGTATGCGCAAACAATTCCCCGCTATCCTCCCTTGGTTTCAATTTCAAAAAAACTCTGATAGAGAACCAGCCAAAATAGATTTTTCCTCACATTCCCAGTCATCCAAAATAACACAACCACTATCAATTTTTACACATATCGAACAATTGCAGCCATCTATTCGAATTGTAATCATGTCCCAATTGTTTTTAAATACATTTCTGAATTTTTTAATACATCTGTCTTATCATCAATTTTATTAAGTGTAATACATACATTGTCCCAAAATCCACATAATTCCAAGAAGTAAAAAGAATTATAGTATTCTTTCAGTTCATTTGAAATATGAACAGCATATTCCTCCTCAAGTTCAGAAAAATCAATACTCCTATCCACTGGAGCATATTGCCATTGAATCCATTTATCGTTATTCTAAAGATCAATCATCAAACTCAATCCAGTCATATTTTTCATTTATATTACCTGTTTCAAAATAGTAAAGTATGATGTCTAACAAAATATCCTTGTCCTCACAGATAATCATTTGTGGAAAATAATCGCCAGAAAGTGCTACATCTGTCTCGTCATTTTCATACTTTTTATTGATATAATTATAAGATTTTCTGTTCGGATCATCATGAATCTTTATCGCAGAACAAGACTCTTCCGCATAGACAGATATGTAATATGCATCCCCTTCACCAAAGTTAGCCTCTAAACGTTCCAGTCTTTCATTCATTATAGTATCTTTTATAAATTGAATAACATCCTCACAAGATTCATCCTGCAAATTGTCAAAACATCGGGTTCCATTTGTAGTAATTATTTCTAAATCCCAAATATTATATCCTTTACGTTCCATAATTAAAATCTCCTTATAAAATTTTTCTAAAGTCTCGCTCTCCAAATTCATCACATACAGAATCACCATTAAAATATCGCCGAAATACAGACGGATTATCTGATTCCAACTTTTCCAGGTCAATATACCAATATAAAGGTTCAACTAATTATTTCAATTTCCAGTCTTTTATAAATTCATACAGCATCTCTGCATAAGGGTAACGTCCAGCGTCATCTTTTACATTTACATATTCCGTATGTGCATATCCCTTCATTATATGATATTTTATCTGAAAATCCTCATACTGGTGTGTCTTCATCGTCTGAATCATCAATTCATTCTGCTCACGTCTTCCTGGAATATCATTATCGGACACCATAATCAAAAAGAACTGCTTTTTTGCTCTGACATGTTCTCCTTCCAGATAATAAATCGGGGCTGCCTCATCCACCCGAACCGACTTTGTATCTTTGCCCCGCTCCCTCAAGACATTATAATGAACCGTAGGCTGTCCTGCATCAAAAATGTAACCATCAATCCTTTCTTCCTCAATATGATATTCTTTTAAAAAGCGCGGCTGGAAATGAAGCATCATGGATAGATATGCCCCCGCCGAAATGCCTCCGATCAATACACGCTCATAATCAATCCATTTTTTGATATGCGTAAGTCCCCATGCTACAGCATTGGCAGCATCTTCGACATATTGCGGATATTTCGCTGCCGGGTACATTCGATAATTTGCGCTCACTACAGCGATACCCCTGGATGATAATTCCTCATATATCCCTTGCTGATCTGCCTTATCGCCTTCCTCCAATCCGCCTCCATGAAAGAAAAACAATAGTGCATCACATTTTTCTCCTTCCGGCAAATATACGTCCAATTTCCCCGCATTACCTGTGTTTTCCTGATAGACTAAATCCTTCATTACTTTTACACAATTCATCATTCACTGCTCCTTTTCATTCCTATATCTTGTTTTTATTGCCTGCTTACAGCAAAGTTTCCCAGCCTGCTATTAAGACTGCCGTTTATTCCTGGAAAGTTCTGGAAAAATCATGCAGACCATTGCCAGAAAGCATGCACTTCCGCCCAGAAAATTGGATATTGGTTCGGCAATAAACACGCCTCTTGCCCCAAGATTTCTCAGATATGGCAGCACGAAAGTCAACGGAACCACAATCACCACCTTTCGAAGCAGGGAGAAAAAAATTGCCTGTTTCTTTTTATTAAGTGACTTAAATACTGTCTGTCCGCTGTATTGCAGTGCCTGAAAGATAAAGGCAAAAAAGTAAATACGCAGCGCAGGTACCGCAATTGTTAAAAGGGAATCGTCTTTGTTAAATATTCCAATAAACATTTCCGGCAATAGTAAAATAAGCACCCATACTACCGCAGTATAGACAAGTGCAGACAGAGCAACAACGCGGATTGCCTTTTTCACATTATCATACTTCTCCGCACCATAATTATAGCTTAAAATCGGCGATGCGCCATCGGTAATCGCCAATACCGGGGTATCCAGAATCTGGCGCACAGAATTGATGATCGTCATGGTGGAAATATAGAGATCTCCGCCGAAGGCTCCCAGCATCCTGTTACACGCAATCTGTACCAAACTGTTTGTACACTGCATCACAAAACTGGCACTTCCCAGCCCAATGATATCAAAAATGTGGCTCTTGCGCAGCAATGGTTTCTTTTTCAGTCTGATGCGCAACTCCGCCCTGCCGCCCATCAGAAAACGCATGACAAAAACCGCCGATAAAATCTGGGAACAGATGGTAGCCCAGGCCGCTCCCCGTACACCAAGTCCTAAAAAGAAAATGAAAATTGGATCTAAAATAATGTTCGCAGCAGCACCAAGAAAAATGGTGGTCATGCCAACATTCGCAAACCCCTGGGAATTGATAAATGGATTCATCCCAAGAGCAATCATGGAGAATATGGTACCCAGAAGATAAATCCGCATATAGGACAGGGCATAAGGCAGCGAAGTATCGGATGCACCGAATAAGGACAAAATAGGACTGCAGAAAATGCTTCCCAGAATTGTCAGAATCCCGCCTGTAATCACAAGCAGATAAAAAG
Source organism: Lachnospiraceae bacterium (assembly GCA_029067205.1). Lineage (GTDB taxonomy): Bacteria > Bacillota > Clostridia > Lachnospirales > Lachnospiraceae > COE1. Next base: position 7,428 of record JAIEEY010000391.1, on the reverse strand, counting down.
AGGTATTCATGATTTCTTCCGCCTCTTCATTGTTTCCCCGTCCCCGCTCAATAGAACAAAGAGGGGCGCCTCCCGCACCGTACAGATTCGTGAAAGCTGTAATTAAGGAAATGAAGGGGAAGCACAGTCCAACACCTCCCAGTGCAAGAAGTCCTTCTCCGGGAATCTTTCCTATGTAAATCCGATCCACAATATTATACATTAGATTCAAGATCTGCGCCACTAACATAGGTGCCGCCACGCGGATAATATTCTGTGTAACGCCTCCTTTAGAAAAATCAACCTGTTTTGCCTGCATTTTTAAAATGTCCTTTCTTATGGAATATCCATTTGAAAATAACCATTTGGGGATAACCATTTAGATGCCTTGAATGCCATTTTTTGACATCTTTTGTTCCCCATCCTATCATGAATCAATTTTTAAGTTAATTATTCTGGTATAATGCGGCCTTAACAGACGATAAAATTCCTTACCTATAACGGAATGATATGTCTCCATCTTCATATATAGCTGGAATATAAATACCTATCATATTTCCGTTATCTTTTACATTCCAATTATTATCTTTCATAAGTTCACGATCAAATTGTGTTTCATCAAATCCATCTTCGCATACAATTGCTTTAAAAAATTTGCATAATTGTAGAACTACAACTACTTCCCTATTACTCAACTTCCAACCACATATTTACTTCATCATACGATTTTACTTTATAACAAACCGATTTATGAAGGCAAAACTGTTCCTTTCCCTTATACACTGCCAAAAAATCCTTACCTGTAATAATTGTTCCCTGTGGATAAATGTAACTATTTATTCCTTGCACAACAGTTCCAATCGGATATCTTATTTTAAGTTTATTCCATTGTTCTTCATATTTTTTAATAACAGATTGCCATTCATTATCAAATTCTTGCTTTGTGAGATTAATAAAACATCCTTCGACGTCGCCTTCATTAATTTCTCCCTCTGCCAGATAATCTTCCAAGCAAGAAAAATGATATTCATTATATTCATCTAATACAATCTGTCTATTTGCATAATTACCACCATCCAGCTCAAACCAATATTTTTCTGTATCCGTTTCCAATAACAAATATTTCATATTTATGATCCCTCCTCTCCACGAAAAACACCGATGGGATTATGAAAAATGGAAAGGGTATTTCTTACTTCTTTTTATGCGTCAAAGCCGGGATCCCCAGCAGCTTACAGAGCTTTTCCTCGTTACCCGGCATGCTCTTGATATACTTATAATTTGCTATTTTCTCCTTATAATCTACCTCTTCTGTAGGCATAAATTCATATTCAGAACAGTCTGGATTATCGCATATACATACATTCTCTTTTATATTAAATATGATCTGCCATCCCTTTATTTTGCCAAACTTCATGATCCCTTCAAAACTGGTCGATATATGACCAGAAAACTTTCCACACGTTGGACAGCGTGTTCCATCTTTTAAGTTATAAACATATAGGTCCATAAGACACAGGCACAATAAGATGTGTCAAGTTCTTCGACTTCCAGATCTCCGTCATCAAGTTCATTCGCACTATCCCCTCCATTTCCTTCATCTGGATCGCCTTCGATCATCATAAGAAAGGATCTAAATGCCTGCATCATATGAATGATGTAAAAATCATCCGATCCTTCCATTTCTTTCCGAACAAGCTCATATCGTTCTTCAGCCTTCCTCTTCAGACTTTCAATATCATCCAACGGGTTATTGATATATTCCATACTTGTAGTTTTTGCCAGTGCTACCAACGCCAGACGGATTTCTTTTTCCCTTGCATCCATATCGCCTAAAGCAGCTTTATGCTCAAAACATTTCCATAACTTCTTCCTTTGCTCCAGGCACAGATTCCCAGTTCTTTTTACTTCTGCCAGCAATCTTTCATACAATTGTTCCTGTCCCATTTTTCTTCCTTTCTTTAACAGTTCCTGAGTTCCATGTTTGTCAGATGGACGGATCTCCTGCAAATACCCACCCGGTTAATCCTTCATTTCATTCAGTTCTAAGGAACCAACAACCAAAATTCTCTCTCCTACTTTGTAATTTACCGCACTTTCAAATTCAATCAGGATATTATTATCTAATATTGATGAAACTGCATATATAGAATACGCATCAATAATCTGGGTTATCTCTATAACGGCTTTGATAGATGGAGATCCTTGAATATTCTGATGATGGCTAAGTCCATCGTCTGTTTTTCGGCTAAAAGTGACCAATTCAATTGATATATCTTCTTCCAGGATATCCCCTGTTTTCTTTTTTCTCGACTCTTCGCCATTCTCCAAATATTCATCATATTCCAAAAAATGTACATTTATTTTTGCATTCTTCTCAATCTCTTCGATCACTGCAAATCTTTCATAACCATCCGAATGAATTTCATTTATAATATATTTTTTCATTTTGCGACCTTTATTGCTTCTTTTTGAATGATCTTAAATCACCTGGCATCATAAATTGAATGTGTGCCTGTTGTTTTTGGCGCATGTAACACAACAATCACATTCCTCTTGATATATCTGCAATGATACACTTTCCTTCTTCCATGCCAATTAACATATCCGGATCTATAGACATCTGCTCTGCAAGCGCCAAAATATCTGTTTCGTCTATCGGATCTAAGTCTCCACCAAAAAGCGCTTCGTCATCAGCAGGAAAATTTAATGAAAGTCTCTTTTCAGCCTCAGTTCTTTCGCCCATATTCACATAAATGTGCCCTGACTCACCTGAGTAACAATAATATCTCACTATTTTTCCCTGAACAGCCTGGGCAAAACAGTGAAGTTCTACAACTCTATGTGTTGCAAAAAAACAGATTTCATTAGAACACTTACCCAATTCTGACATTAGCTTCATAAAATCTTCCACATGTGTCGGCTCACAAATCCCTGTCCCCGTTAAAAAGGACCAGCCATCATATACTCCTGACAAAAACGCCTTATCTGATGATTTGCTGGCTGCCTGCAAACCATTTTCCCACGTTGTCATTTTTGCGTTCGCAAGATTTGGACAGCTTAACAATATCTCATCTATATCTGTGTTCTTCATCGCAAACCACATGCTTTTATATCCAAAACTTTTTTCAATTAATGCCATCACAATTCGCCCCCTGTTTCCGTTAAGTATTGCACTGCATCCGCATAGGCTTTCAGAAAATTTTCCTGTATCAATACAGTATCACACGGGCTGCTATATTTCGTGCTGTACTTTTCACTGAGAGTCCCCTTGTATATTCCATACGAACCATCCCTTTGTCTTGGTGCATTTGATATGATAAACTTTTTTTCACTTATTTTATATGCTGCATCGATACATATATGTTTTTTCGTAAATTGTTTAAAACCTTTACATACTATTTTCATAATATTTGAACCTGTATCTTCTGTTATGGGCTGCTTTGCAATTTCATTTATCATTTTGATGATATGTTCAGATACATTTTCCCACTCTGTACAGTCCACGTACTCGTAAGGCTCTGACATCACGACAAGTCCTGCCTTATTTTCTTTATACGCAACAAAAATCATATCTTTGATTTTTATCTATATAGATACACAGCTGTAAATAATCCAGCATAAAAATCTCCTTCCTGCTACTTTTAATTATTTTGATAATAACTAATATGTTACCAATTCTTTCATTTCCTATCAGTAAACCTGTCCAGCTTATCCGCAAAGTCTGTTTTGTCCACAGTGGGAGCCTGCAAATATTTTTCATACCAATTAACCAATGGATAAAGAGTTAAATCATAAATGTAAAGTCCCCGTTCTTTATAGGCAAAGTTATATCCGTTCTCTAAAAGTTTTATTAACGGATCGTATACAGACATATATTGTGCGGCATTGGAATTTTTATCTGAATACTTTGCCAATTGCAAAAAAAATTCTAATGTACATCTCGGTATTGGTTGATTTCTTATCCTTTCTGGTACATTCAACTTACAACAGTCTAAGCTGAACTCTTCTGAATCGCCTAATATAACAGCAATATTTGTAAACAAGGGCAATACTGGAGATACCGACTGCTCACTGTAAAATACAGCCATTCTATGCAAATACTCATATCCCAAATATTCCACTTCCGTCAATTCTGTATCTGGTTTGCCAAACTTATTCCAATCAATACAATTTATTCTGTCAAGTGCACTCTCAAAATACATATATTACCCCTAATAATCATCAAGTGAGCATGGAAAGGAAACTTTGTTTACTTATAATCTGACACTTGCACTACGAACAAGCTGTCAGTGGCGCGGGCAAAGTACCACACAACCACATTCTCACCGTATTTGTTTATACACACCACTTCGCTGCCTGCTGCCTCGCACTCAAGGCGGTCTATAATCGCATCATAAACAAGATAACGCTCATTCATGGCAATAATGTAGTCAGGAGCTGTGTCAACATGCCCCTCTTTCTGCCAGGATTCCCATGACAGCCAGCGCAACTCCCTCAGCTCGGCAATCCACTGTGCAGAGGACATGGGGAAATAGCCATGCTCTACATAACATTCCACCCAATCATCTACACTCCTGTCTTTTTCTTTTGTATGCCTATCCCATGAGTCGTTGCTTATGCAGCCAAAAAGGACAAGGGCAGTCACATAGTATAGCCAGTCGTCATACTCTGTGTCTGTCCGGAACTGTTGCGGAAAGGGCAGACGCAGAGCGGTCAGTTCTACATTCCAGCCATATACACCGCAAATATAGGTATCCTCCTTCCAGTCAATATAACTGTCCGAATGTAACCAACCATTCACTTTAGCACGGAGCGCGCGCCACCGGTCTGTTTCACTTTTGCAGCTGGCAAGTTCCCGTTCGTAAAGGTAGCGCGCAACGCGGCTGCTCCACCACTCATCATGTTCCTCCCTGCCGTTCCCGAAGGCGCGCTCCAGATCATACTTGAAACTGGTCGGATTGGCATGAGCAAGTTCGTGCTGACAAAGGTTACGCCACCGAAGTCCCCATTCATCTGCTGCTTCCTGCTCCTCAGACTCACTCTGCATACAACGTTTTTCATATTCTTCAAAAAATTTATCACATAAATGAAAAAAGAGTTCTACTGCTTCTGTTTCATCATAAATTACATCTTTTAAGATCTGAGACCAGGAAAAGTGCTGCTGTTCATACTTTCTATCTACATTTTTCCTGATCCACGCTACCAGAAATTTATCAAAATAACAGCGAAAATGATGATCTATATTATCAGCACCTTTATGTATTGAATTGCCGCATATGAACCCGCTAATCATGTATTCTATATAATCTGTTCTAACTTCATGGACAAACATCTTTGGGTGTTTTTGTATCGCTTTAATAAACTCTTTTACATTCATCATCTTATTCCTTCCTGATTGTAAATCAGGCAATGCACTCTATAAAATAACTATTTCCATTGGCCCGCCGTTTTTCCATCCTGTTTCCGTTCGGGTCATAGGTATTTTACATTTACAGCTCTATATCCAGCATTTTGACTTGGAAAATCTTCTGGAAATTCATCACATACTATCTCTCGACTCATAATTTTATATAAAAACTCTGTCATACACATTCTATAATGATAACAGTCATATTCGCATACTACCACCTCCCACTGATCTGGTGCTGAGTCAGTTTTCCAATATAACTCATGCCCATCATCCGTAAATCCCCATGGCAATAATCCATTTTTCTCCGGAAAAATATTATATCTGTATCTATTAGGATGGGATTTTCTCAAAATTTTATATGCATCAATCAAACTTTTTCCTTTTTGAATAAAATTAATATTTTCATTCTTGCAGAAAGGGTTTAAAATCCATAAAAAATCGTCAATACAACCGGTTCCATATGTTTTTATATACTCTTTATAATCTGTTGGAAGAACAATATTCATACTTGACTCCAATTGTTCCCAGCCAGTTTCGTTACCTGTATCAAAAACTTTTGATTCTGGTTCCAATATCTTACACATTTTCTGCAAATAGTTCAATTGTTCCATAATACCTACCTTTCTCCTACACAAAGGTAAACCGACTCAACCTGTCTCCACGATCTGTATTCCTTTAATTCCTCTGAAATATGAATATTATGCTCCTCTTCCATGAACCTCAATGTTGCTGTCAGACATGGAAATTCTCTGCACAGATTATGAACACTGTATTCCGGATAGTATCTTATGCTGTAAGCTTTCATATCCAGGAAAAAACAAACTACCAGAGGACCTAATCTATTGTACCAACTCAGTCCTCTTTGCTTTTTTAATGGTCTCATAACTACTTTCCAGTCTCCCATTACCACCTTCTTATCTTCTTTTGTATAAAATGGTTCCTGTTATAAATCCTCCAAAAAATGTATCTCTTTTAAATACTGTTAGCCTCCGTCATATGCAAAGTTAATTTTTAACAGTTTCTAAAAAAACATTACAAATTGTCACCACTATTCAAGGTTATACCCCAGACCTTTTCCAAAGCATCCTTTTCCAAGAAATATAATTTTTCTGCAAGAAGTTTTTCCCAGCCATCCTCTTTTTGATGCAAAATTGACATTATCTCCCTTGCTGCATATAAATCCTTATTAAAATCTGGATTTTGTGGGTAATTCACCTCTTCTCTTTTTTGAATTACACATTGAGCCTCAGATATTCCTTTCGCCAGATATACTTCAGCTTTGTCATAGTTTTTCTGCCATATATTGTTATACCCAACCGCATAAAAACGCAGTGAATCACCAGAAGAGCAGTATCTTAGCACCTCATCTCTTCTCTCTTCGCAAAGAATCTGGTACTTTTCAAAATCCAATTGCTCAAAATAATCAACTATATCTTCTTTTATTTGTGCCTTAATCATATTATCCCATGTAGACATCAATTCATCCGGTTTGTAATAACTCTCCTTTGTTGGACCTAATTTAAACGCTAATCTCGTATAAAAATTATGACCAGTCCCTGTTCTCACTTCCATACCACATTTCGGATATACTCTATCCCCACTGAAAAACCATGCCTTTTGATATGTAAAAGTCGGAGTGACTATCATTTGAAAACTTGTTGTTCCTCCACAAAGGACTTCTTGATATACTGCCTGCACATAATGCATCTTAACTCTTGTAAAATATCTTGAACCTTTTGGATAAACCTGAAAACCATATGGTTTCAACAATCCTTTTAGCTGCTTGCGGAAAAAACTATTTGTCTGTTTATTTGTCCATAATCCTTCTTCATTTTCCATAGAATACTCCTTAAAAAATAGTTTTGTTGTGGTCTCGACAAGCACTTGATACTCCTGCATCGCTGTATGAACCTTAAAGTCAACATGGCTCTTTTTTCTGCATTCCAATCTGACCTGCATGTTTTCAGGTTTTCTTGATAAAACCGGTCATAAATCCGCAGTGTTCGTTTCACATACCTTGCATTCCCAGAAATTCC
>JAIEEY010000390.1:11879-12176 GCA_029067205.1 Lachnospiraceae bacterium | reverse complement strand
AAGCATTTCTGGTTCATTACACTTTTTATATCGACAATAGTCTACCACGTTTTAACCCAAATGACAATTCTTTTTTTCAAAAATGCATAGGAAATAGCTGGCAAACATTTCAAGAACGGGCTATTTTATTGAAAAAATCAACAAAAATGCATCTAAAAATTTTATGGTCTATTTTGTGGTCAAAGTCACATATCTGAAAAAGTCAATGAGTGAAAATAACAATGATACTATTTTTGTTTGTGGTCAGATTTGTGGTCAGACAAACTAATGGGCCTCTATTTATCAGATCTTAAATTC
>JAIEEY010000390.1:0-11869 GCA_029067205.1 Lachnospiraceae bacterium | reverse complement strand
TTTTCGCAGAACATTGTAATCTGCGAAACTTCACAGGATTTCATTATAGGTTATATCTGAACACAGGTATGGGTTGATAAGATCAACGGCGTTTAGCAGAATGCTCTAATGCACAGAAAAGGACAGAGAGATGGGAACAGTGTCCGCAGACAGTACAGTGACAAAAACAATCTGGCAGTACAGCGAACCATTACCAGAGGAGACGATGACCTTTTTGAAAGGTATCGCTGCCGATTACTGCAAAGTTAAAAATTACGTTTATAGGAAGTATTCAGGGGTCAAAAATGTAAATAATCTGACACCAGTTTATAACATTTTAAACGAGATGCGCCATTGCGGACTGCGGGAGCAGTTAAATCTACCGGTTGTGTATTACGAACTTGCAATAGCGGATGCTGTCACAAACATCAAATGCAGCTGGGGCACTGTGAGAAATAAAATAAGCGAGTGCATCACTACAAATGAAAACCTGAGTGAAGACGACAGGATTTATCTCAGGACCGTGTTGAAGATGAACGGCGTGTATGCAGCCATTTTGAACCAACAAGAATATGTAATGCCCAGAAATGCAGCAGAGCTTGATATCGATGTAAAACATCTGAACAATCTCCTGTGCAGACTTACCAGAAGATATCTGACGCAGCCCAAAACGGATTGCACGGACTCCTTTCGCATATCGCCGAACGGCTATTCTTACAAGGATGGAGCAATACGTATTGTGTGCAGGATTCCACGAAAGCGGATTTCCATACCACTGAGGGATGACCGTGTGTTTGACAGACAACTGCAGATACAGATCAGACAGAATGATATCGTTCTTGCAGTGCCAGTTGAGGCAAAAGTTAAAAGACATCAGGATTATATCAACACGATCTATGTCCATATGGGCAGTAAAGACATGTTTACACTGTCCAACGAGCATATCTATGGAGAAGCACTGGAAGAACTGACAAGTCCGGAAACAGAGCGGCTTGCAAAGAAAAATACGGAGCGCCGCAAAATGTATACAGCCTACATGCAGAGCACCGAGAACGGAGATACAAGAAAGGCTGAGAGCATAGAGGCCAACAACCTTGGAAAACGCAAATATGACAGGCAGAAAGAAAAGGAGAAGGTAAAAACAACTACTTTCATCAATGCTGAAATCAACAGAATGATCAAGGCTGAAAAACCTGCCAGAGTTGTGATCACAAAACCAGTTACAAAGAATAAGTCAAAGATTTATTCCAAATCAGCAAACAGGAAACTGGCGCGGAATTTTAATAGTTACATCAGGGAAAGACTTGCTTATAAATGCAAAGTCCATTCCATAGAACTTGTGGAGATCAGTTCAAACCACACGGGAAACATTTGTTCTATGTGCGGTGAGGAAGGGAAAAGACAAGGAAGAGAATTTGTGTGTGAAAGCTGTGGTTTGAAGATAACGATTGCCTTGAACTCTGCAAGAAATATACAACAAAAGTATTTGGCAAAAAGTAATGCTTAAGACAGTTTTTGACAGATCTGCGCAGGTGCTGCATTAACTGTAAGAATATGAATATTGTGTCAGACATGAAGGTACTAAGGAACTGCTCAAGAATAACCTATGCAGCTTGCGCAGGATATTTCTGAATAGTTCCCAGATAACTGCATTTGGTTAATCTGTATGCATCTGAGAATGAATGGTCGTGAGACGATTTTACCGTACAACGGATCACAGAGGGTATACATTAACATATAATATCCAGCGTTGCAAGATAAATCCAGCGTTGCTGGATTGGAATCGTGAAGAAATAATCTGTGCAATACGGCAATATTATTTCTTCACGGTTCCAAAAGCAAAAAGTCGGCATTAGCTAAGCAAAAAAGTCTGTTTTAGGCAGTTTGCTTTCGGGTATGCCAGGACCGCGGCTTATGCGGAGCGAAGTGAAATTTTGTATGCATGTATCCTTGATGCGGGCATATAAAATTCACAGACAGAGATGTCCCGATAACGCGTATGATATAAAACGAAAAGAATTTATAAGTTTCGTTTTGTGATAGATACGCAAAAATAAATGATTGAGGAAGATTATGAGAAAGGCACAGAAGCAGCAGGCGGAAGAACTAGTCAAGCAGATGGAAGAGGCACATGACCAGATTAAAAAATTTATAGAGCGGGGCAGTATTCCGTCAGCGATGGAGCTTTTGGAAGAATGCCAGAACGGTGGGATTACATTAGGCACTTTGATTGAGAGCACAGAAAGTCAGGGACATCCTACCGTATTGTTGCTGGAAGAGTACTGTGAATTGACGTATCAGATTCATGAAGATTTAGCGGGCAGCAAAGATATCAATACAAATAAAACATATAAACTTTTGCGGCAGAAACTGATCAAAGCAGCAAACAGCCTGAAAAATGACATTAAAATCAAGAAAGAAGCAGTTTTTCTCCCGTACAAGGCAAGCATGTGGGACAGTCTGGAGAGTGTGTGGAAGGCGGCCGATGAGGACGAAAATTGTGATGCATATGTCATTCCGATACCATACTATGACAAAAATCCAGATGGAAGCTTCGGCGAAATGCATTACGAGGCGGATCAATATCCAGAGTATGTACCAATTACAAGATATGATGAATATGATTTTGGGAAACACAGACCAGATATGATCTATATACATAATGCTTATGACAATTGGAATATGGTCACAAGTGTTCATCCCAATTTTTTCTCGGGAAATTTGAAAAAGTATACAGAAACACTGGTATATATTCCGTATTTTGTTCTGAGTGAAGTGGAGCCGGATAATGAGCGGAAGATAGAACATATCAAACATTTCTGCTTTATGTCAGGTATTATCAATGCGGATAAAGTGGTTGTACAGTCGGAGGATATGAAACAGATTTACATCAATGAGTATCTGAAGGCCGCAAAGGAACATGGATTACAGGGAAAACATTTGGACAAGGCATATCTGGAACAGAAATTTTTAGGGCTGGGTTCACCGAAGTATGACAGAGTATTTTCTATAAAAAAGAAGGATTTGGATATCCCGCAGGAATGGATGAAAGTTATTGAGAAACCTGACGGGAATTGGAAGAAGATTATTTTATATAACACTGGAATCGCAGCATTGCTTTCCTACAATGAAAAATGGGTGGACAAGATAGAAAATGTACTGAAAATTTTTAGAGAGAATCAGGATGAGATAGCTCTGTTGTGGCGGCCGCATCCGTTGATTGAGAGTACGATGAAATCCATGCGCCCAGAAGTTTTGCATAAGTATACAAGGTTGAAAGAACAGTATATTGCAGATGATTGGGGAATTTACGACGAGACAGCTGATGTTGACAGAGCAGTCGTATTAAGCGATGCATATTATGGGGACAGCAGTTCGGTGGTGCAGCTGTACAAGCAGACCGGGAAGCCGATTATGATACAGAATGTGGAGATTATTACATAAAGTTAAGGGATTGTGCAGAGATAATGTACTGTGAAACAAAGGTAGGTTATTTTTGCACAGTTCCTTAAAGGTTTTTTGATTGGGAAATAGTTTTGTATAAAAGGCAGTAAATATAGAAGGTGCAATATAATGAATGACCAATACATAAATGAGCTGATACACACATTGGAACAAACCAGGGTTTATATTGAGAATGATACGGAATTGAACTATGACACTGGAATGAGGACATTGGTCGAATGCTTTTCCCGGCACAAAAAGGCGGATACGCAGATTTTTTTTATCGGAAATGGTGGAAGTTCGGCAATAGCGAGCCACATGACGGCAGATTTTATGAAAAATGGTGGGATGAAGACCTATAGTTTGTATGGTAATGCGGTAACAACATGTATGGGAAACGATTATGGGTATGAATATGTCTTTTCAAGACCGCTTGAATTTCTCGGACAGGAAAATGATCTCCTTGTGGCAGTCAGCAGTTCCGGAAATTCGCAAAATATTGTCAATGCCATCAATACGGCGAATGCTAAGAATATGGAAACAATCACTTTTACAGGTTTTAAGAAAGATAATAAATCGAAACAGTTGGGGACAATCAATGTATATGTACCGTCGGAGAAGTATGGGGTTGTGGAATCGATCCATAATCTGATGCTCCAGCAGGTGGTTGATTTGATTATGGAAAGAGATGGAGTGCGGCTATGACAGATAAGATGATTTCACTAGTAACAGGCGGCTGTGGTTTTATCGGATCACATATGGTAGACAGGCTGCTGGCAGAAGGGCATGAAGTTCGGGTTATCGATAATTGGACAACAGGAAGATCTGAGAACCTCGATCATCAGAAAGACAATAAGAATCTGAAAATATATCATATGGATATCAGAAATAAAGAAGCGATCAAGCCTGTTTTTGAGGGTGTGGATTATATTTTTCACTTTGCTGCACTTGCAGATATCGTACCATCAATACAGAGACCGTATGATTATTTTTCATCAAATGTGTTAGGCACATTCAATGTGGTGGAGTGTGCTAAAAATGCGGGAATCAAAAAGCTTGTGTATGCGGCCTCCTCCTCCTGTTATGGAATACCAGATGAATTTCCTACAAAGGAAACAGCAGAAATCAGACCACAATATCCATATGCGCTGACAAAAAGACTTGGTGAAGAGACTGTGCTTCACTGGGGACAAGTCTATGGACTTCCAGTGGTGACACTGAGACTTTTTAATGTATATGGTACGAGGTCAAGGACTTCTGGAACTTACGGAGCGGTGTTCGGCGTATTTCTTGCACAGAAGCTTGCAGGAAAGCCTTTCACAGTTGTGGGTAATGGTAATCAGACAAGAGATTTTACCTATGTGACAGATATTGCAGATGCATTTTATACAGCGGCAGTGTCAGATGTGGTTCAGGATACCTTTAATGTGGGAAGTGGTGGAACTTATTCGGTGAACAGGTTGTGTGAATTACTTGGCGGTGATGTGACGCACATTCCGAAAAGACCAGGAGAGCCGGACTGTACCTTTGCAGATACCACGAAGATTGAGAAAACATTGGGCTGGAAAGCAAAAGTCACTTTCGAGGAAGGCGTACAGAAGGTGCTTGATCATATTGACTACTGGCGGGAAGCACCAGTGTGGACACCAGACAGCATTGGTGAGGCGACGCAGGACTGGTTTAAATATCTGGGATAATTAGAGCAAACAAAGGAATTGGCTTGAATCATGGAAAAGATAGTAGACAAGATTACATTCAAGGAAGAAATAAGACCAAAACTGGAAAAAGAGGGAAAGACCATAGCGCTCTGTCATGGTGTATTTGACTTGGTTCACCCAGGACATATCATACACCTGCAGCAGGCAAAGCAGATGGCAGATATCCTTGTAGTATCCATCACAGCGGCAGAGTTTGTGCGCAAAGGGCCAGGAAGACCGTATTTTAATGATGAGATGCGGTTGAAGGTACTGGAAGCGTTAGAATGTGTGGATTATGTGATGCTATCGGAAGGGTACACAGTCGATGACATTGTGGAGAGTGTGGAACCTGATTTGTATATAAAAGGCGAGGAGTATGCGAAAGAAAGTGAAGATATCACAGGAAAGATGACTGCTGAGCGGGAACTGGTGGAGCAGCATGGCGGAAAGGTGGCATACACCACAGGAGAGGTGTTCAGCTCTACGAAGCTCATCAATACAGCACTTTCAGGATTGCCGGAAGATGTGATTCGATATATGGAAGGATTTATCACAAAGTATTCCATGGAGGACATCAAAAAGTATGCTGAGAAAGCAGAAAAGCTCAAAGTGCTCGTTGTAGGAGATGTGATCATTGACAAATATACATATTGTGTTGTGCATGGATTGATGAGCAAGGATACAGGATATTCGTCAGGTCTTGAATATTCTGAACAATATCTTGGCGGGGCAGTTGCAGTTGCGAGACATTTAAGCAGTTTTACTGAAAATGTGACACTCATGTCAATTGTGGGAAATGAGGAGGATATACGTCTTCAGTTCCTTGATGAAATCGCGGATAAGATGCGGTTAAAACTTACATACAGCGCGAGTTTTCCAACGATTGTAAAACATCGATACCTCACAAGGAATGCGAAGAGGGAAGAGTACAGAAAAATCTTTTCTATTAATAATATTCCTGATTCGATGGTGTATGAGGACGATATAAAAGAAGAATTTTACAAGGGGCTTGCAGAAAAAATAGATGATTTTGATGTTGTCTTTCTCTGTGATTTCGGTCATGGATTGATTGATGAAAATGTGAAAGAGCTGATACAGGAAAAAGCAAAATATTTAGTTCTGAACTGTCAGACAAACTCAACAAATTACGGAATGAACATCATCACAAAGTATGGCAGGGCAGATGTATTTACACTGGATCAGAAAGAACTAAAACTTGCTTATCCAATGGATATGTCGGATGAATATACTGCATTGAGAAAGTTAAGTTCGCATCTTGGGTGCGGCGGATGGTTGACAAGAGGCTCGGAAGGTGCGTATGGCATAGAAGGACAAAAAGTCCATGAGTGCGAGGATACTCATGAATGTAAGGACATTCATAAATGTAAGGACATTCATAAATGTAAGGACATTCACAAATGTCCTGCATTCACACTGACTGTGAAAGATACTGTGGGAGCGGGCGATGCATTTTACTCTATAGCCGGACTGTATGCGGCAGCAGGAGCGTCGATAGAGCTTGGTACTTTTATGGGAAATATTGCAGGAGCGCTTGGAGCAAATATTGTAGGTAATAAGGAAGCAGTGGAGAAAGTCAATGTGCTGAAATATGCGGGTACACTGCTGAATATATAGATTTGTATTATGTTGAACCTTGACAATTTCATATTTTACATCAGAAAGTTTACCATCATTTCTTTACATTGATCGGGTATAATGTTAAGATATGCATAGAAAATAAAGAGATTGATGTTTGAAAAGGCATGGTGGTATTATGTTAAAAATATTGAATCAGGCAGATATAAAGTCGTTTAACAGTGTCAGAAAGGAATATCCGTACAGCAGGATTTTGATGAAGATCAATACATTGGATGACTGTGAAGGGCAGTTGTTGGCGGTCAGTGATTCTGTGGAATCGGATGATGACCTGTGTGAAAAGCTACACGAATTTTTGGATAACAATATGTTGTGTGTTATTGTAGGAAGTTACGTTCATGGAGGAAGTCAAAATGTTATATACAGTGTCAGATGAGGGTATCTTTACTGCTAACTGCGAAATGTATATTCTTGATAAGAGGAGTGCTGTAATGCAGTTCATCATTGATACTGGAGCAAGTATAACATGCTGCAGGGCAAAGGAGCTTGGTGTAAATCTTATTGAGGAAGATTTTATAACAAGCAGGTCAAATACCAGATATTTGAACGGAGTACTGAAAGAAGGGGATGGAAAGAAGAATACTGATAGATTCAGCATTAAATTTTATGAGGTTCAGTTGAAAAGGTTCAAAATCGGAACCTCAATTATTTTGGAGAATGTATCCGTTTGGGTAACCTTTGATAAAAGATTTTATACTTGTCTTTTAGGGCAGGATATACTGGAACAGTTATATTATTTGCATTTAGGAAATTCAAAAGAACTTCTTATATCAGATAATACTGACGATTTGAAGAAATATATGGGCAGTATGAAATATTAAAGAGATAAATGTATATATATGAAATAATGTGTTGGTGTAAAATATGAAATTGTCAAAAACAATGAAATATTTTGCATCTTTTTTTATGGTTTGTAATGCAGAAAGTGAAAGATTACACGGAAGGGAACGAGCAGAGGTGGCAGAAGATATCAGAATGGATTCACACAAGTTAATATACCATCCGGAAACCGTGGCGCGGTGGCTTAGGGGGGAGAACATTTATCCGATTGAGATCGAAATTTCACCAAGCGGTACATGCAATCACAGATGTGTGTTCTGTGCGGTTGACTACATAGGATATCAGCCTGTTTTCCTTGATAAAGAAGTGATACTCCGGGATATCAGGCACATGAGCAAAAAGGGATTAAAAAGTGTAATCTGCTCAGGCGAAGGGGAGCCGCTTTTGAATAAGGATATGCCTGATATTGCAAACGGTATAAAGTCCTGTGGCGTGGATGTGGCGATGAGCACAAATGGTGTGCTTTTTACGAAGGAAAAGATAGAGAATTGCCTGGATGCATTTAGCTGGGTGCGTTACAGTATCGCCAGTATGGAACCGGATTCCTATAACAAAATTCAGCAGGGAAGAGCGGATGATCTGGAAAAAGTAAAAGAGAATCTGAGTGAGGCAGTATGTTTCAAAAGGAATAAGAAGTTAGCAACAACGCTGGGGGTACAGTGTTTACTGCTGCCAGATAATGTGGAGCAGCTTCCTCATATGGCGAAGACCTTGAGAGAAATCGGTGTGGATTATCTGACTATAAAGCCATATTCGCAGCATTTGCATAGCAAAAATAAATTTGAGATTGATTACGATGAAATGCTTGATCTGGAAAAGCAGTTAAAGGAATATGCCACGAATGATTTTGCAGTGTATTTCAGGGCATCTGCAATGAAGAAAATGCATCATGAGAAATGTTACAGACAGTGTTATGGACTGCCTTTTATGACACATATTGATGCAAAAGGAAATGTGTGGCCATGTGTGGCGCATATCGGAACAGAGGAATTGTGTTATGGAAATATTTATGAGGAGACTTTTGAGGAGATATGGGAAGGCAGCGGACGAAAGAAGATAAATGAGTGGCTAAATCAGATGGATATCAATAAAGTGTGCAGGAAAGCCTGCAGACTTGATGAAATAAATAAGTATCTGGATGAACTAAAGCATCCGGGAACGCATGTGAATTTTATATAGAAACAGGGAAGCGACTGAACCTTGACAATTTCATATTTTACATCAAAAACAAAGATTTTCGAACAAACATTTGCAATATTCTTGACAGAGATTTTTCCCAATGGTATAATGTTTACATAGTATACTATGAACAAAGAATTAGCGGCAGAGGAGGTAAACATTATGTTAAAGATATTGGATGAGAAAGTATTGAAGACAGATATGGAAATCAGGAAACTGTATAAGGACTGCAAGTATGTATATATTATAGACAGTTATGATAAGGTTGTCGATGATGAAGGATATCTGTATTGTGTTAGTACATCTGACGATTCTTATGATGCACTTATTGATGAAAGAGACAGGTTAGAGGACAATGGAAAGATATGTGTTCTTGGAGGAAGCTACAACAATGGAGGTGCAGTAGGTGTACAGTACGAAGTTAAAGGATGAAAGATATTCGGTTGAGTGTATTGTATTACTAAGAAAAGTACGGGTTATTCAGTTTGTAGTTGATACAGGAGCCAGATTTACATGCTGTAATTATAAAGTATTTGATAAGAATATACGTGAAGAAGATTTTGCAGGATGTGAAATAAAAACGATTAGTGGATTTATTGAAGGATCGGTCGTAAAATTTTACAGATGCAGTTTAAAACAATTTACCATAGGAAATATAGATATGCATGTACAGGATATATGGATAACCTTTGATAAACGGGTGAAAGAAACGGTATTAGGAATGGATATTTTAAAACAGATTACATTTATTGCAGATTCCCGTAACCAGATGATTTATTTTGGTATTGATCAAGAGGATTACAGGAGTATTTTTGAGGAATTAACTGCGTAAAACATAATTGAAATTAACAGTAAAGAAGATTGATGTAAAATATGAAATTGTCAAAACAATGGATATTTTGCATCTTTTTTTGTGGTCATAAATATAGGGGCATGGAAAAGCGCAATGGGACAAAGGAGATTTTTGTATGGACACGAAAGCAACACCATATAGTAATTTGAAAATATTTGGACATTTGGAAGATGTGAATAAAGTAAAGAATGGTGAAAGAACGGCTCCGATTTACGTAAGGATAAAACCTACAAACCTCTGTAACCAGAACTGCTATTATTGTCATTACAAGAATCCATATCTAAAATTAGATCAGTATAACCCCACAGACGAGATTGACCGTGAAAAGATGCTGGAGATTATACAGGATTTTAAAGAGATTGGTGTAAAAGCAGTAACCTTTAGTGGTGGTGGAGAGCCTCTATTGTATCCGTATATTGAGGAAACAATAGAAGCAGTATTGAATGCAGGGATTGATCTGTCCATTATAACAAATGGAAGCCTGTTGAAAGGTGAAAAAGCGGAACTGCTTTCACGGGCTAAATGGGTGAGGATTTCTCAGGAATCAGGCTGTTTCGAGACCTATTCAAGAATCAGGGGAGTCAGGAAAGAGGCTTTTAAGGAACTTTGTGAAAATATAAAGAATTTTGCCCGGATGAAAAGTAATGATTGTGAATTGGGTGTCAACTTTGTGATTGGTCCTGACAATTATAAAGAGGTATATCAGGCGGGAAAGCTGATGCAGGAACTAGGATGTAATCATATAAAGTATACAGCGCTTATGAGTAATGATGCGGAAAAAATGCATGCGCCATTCAAAAAAGAAGTGATTGAACAGATACATAAGCTGATGGAGGAAAATACAGGTAATTTTAAAGTGATAAACCTGTATGAAAGTGATTTTGACAGTAATGCAGTATTTGGAAGAAATTACGACCATTGTGCAATCAAGGATTACGTGACAGTGATTGCAGCAAATGCGAAAATTTACTATTGTCATGACAAGGCATATCTGAGTGAGGGTGAAGTGGGTGATATATCCCAAAAGTCTTTTAAGGACGTATGGTTCTCGGAAGAAACAACAAGCAGATTTAAGATGTTTAACCCTCAAGAGTTATGCAAACATCATTGTGTATATGATGACAGAAATGAGTTGCTGAACAGGTTTTATAGTCTGGATGAACAGCATATCAATTTTATTTAAATTTGAAGACAGGTTTTGGTGCGGGCAGATCCCCATAGTATAAATCTGTATGGAGGCTGAATATGGAGACAATAGAAGAGATCGCTAAAGATATCAGAAAAACAATATATAAGATAGCGCATCATGCAGGCGGCGGTCATATGGGAGCAGCATTTTCCATGACGGATATTATCAGTGTGCTTTATTTTGACAATGTGCTGAAGTTTGATGCGGACAATCCTGACTGGGAAGACAGGGATAAATTTATTCTAAGTAAAGGACATGCTTGTTATGCACTCTATGCAGTGCTGGCAAAGGCAGGGTATTTCTCGGAGGAAGAACTATGGCATGTGGGAAAACCGGGTTCAAGATTTGGTGGGCATCCCAAAATGCATGAGATTCCTGGGGTGGAAGCCTCGACGGGTGCGCTGGGACATGGATTGTCATTCGCAATAGGGATTGCCTATGCGAACAAAGTGGATCATAGGGATAGTCATGTGTATGTTGTGCTTGGGGATGGAGAGTGTCAGGAAGGATCAATATGGGAAGGTGCGTTGTCGGCACCGACGTTGGAACTGGATAACATGACCGTCATTGTAGATCACAATAAACTGCAAGCGATGGATGAACTGGAAAGCATTGTGTGTATGAGGCCGTTTGCAGATAAGTGGAAGGCATTTGGCTGGAATGTGGTGGAGATTGATGGACATGATTATGACGAAATTAAAGAGGCACTTTTGACAAGAGTAACAAGGAAACCAATTTTGGTAGTTGCCAATACGATTAAAGGGAAGGGTGTTTCCTTTATGGAGAATGTCCCGATTTGGCATTATAGAATGCCGAATGATGAAGAACTTCCTATACTATTTGATGATTTAGGGTTTACAGAGGAAGAGCGAAAAGAATTGCTTTCTATAAAGTAAGGATAAATTTGAATATTGAACCTTGACAATTTCATATTTTACATCACAACAAAAAGAACGTTACTGTTCACTCCCCCATCAAAGTAGTGGGAATCGAGCGCCAAAATGCTTGCCCTTTAGCATTTTGTGTGCATAA
>JAIEEY010000039.1 GCA_029067205.1 Lachnospiraceae bacterium | reverse complement strand
ATGTCATTTAGTTGTTATTCTTTGATGATATCTAGTTCTGTAAGATTAATGCCGGATGCAGAAAGTATTACTTTTAATTCAATATAACGACGTTTCATTTTTTTGTATGCTGCCGACTCCTTATCGGTATCGATCATGTAATCCTGCAGCCTTGCAAATTCCTCGACATTTCTTTGCATCATTTCTTCATCTGACATACAATCACCTGTTTTCTTTTTATCTGTACTGATTGTTACAATTTAATCATATCAGATTATGGTAAGGGTGTAAAGGGTTACTGTTCTGGGAAAAATCAAAAAAGTATAGACGAAAGCCACTGTCATATGATATGATAGCAAAAAGGCTGTGAAGAGAAGAGTAGACCGTTAGATACATTACAGAGAGCCTGTGTGGGTGAGAGCAGGTGTGGAAGGAACGGTTGAAAATGGTCTCGGAGCTGCGCACCGAAGCGGAATACGCCAAGGCTGCGACGGGTGCACCCGTTACAGTGATAGACTATCGATGAATCATTTCTCATCCGTAGTTGACAAGGCTTTTGTCGCGAGACATGGGTGAATTTAGGGTGGTAACACGAAGCAACTGCTCTCGTCCCTGAAAAAGAGATTTTTCAGAGAGGGGGGCTTTTTTAATGCACAGGGGCGCATATGGAAATTAGCTGTTGACACAGCATGCGCCCCGCGCAACGAGTAGGAAAGAAAGACATTTCCTGCTCGATATGAATACTTTTGACTTATGGTAACGGTTATCACAAAAAGGAAATGAGGTAATAGGAAATGAAAAAAGATGTTTTAAAAAGAAATATTTTGATCGGCGGCGCGTGGCCGTATGCGAACGGTTCACTGCATATCGGGCATATCGCGGCACTGCTGCCCGGAGATGTGCTGGCGAGGTATCACAGGGCATGCGGGGATCAGGTGTATTTTGTATCAGGAAGCGACTGTCATGGTACGCCTGTAGCAATCAGGGCAAGAAAAGAGGGAAGGACTCCGCAGGAAGTCAGTGATTTTTACCACGAAGAATTTGTGCAGTGTTTTGAAAAGCTGGGATTCAGCTATAACTGTTATACAAAGACATCAGATGACAGGCACAAAACATTTGTCAGGGAATTTCACAAACACCTGTATCAAAGTGATCTGGTCTATGAGAAAGAGGCACCGCAGGCCTATTGCAAAACGTGTCAGAGCTTTCTGGCAGACCGCTTTGTCAAGGGTATCTGTCCAAAATGCAAAAAAGAGGCGCGAGGAGACCAGTGCGATGACTGCGGTACCGTGTTGGAGTCGGAAAACCTGCTGCAGCCAGTCTGTGCCGTCTGTGGAAGTCCGGTGACATTCAGGAAATCCAGACATTTATATATTGCGATCTCAAGATTGGAAAAGGAATTGCGGGCATTGGTGGACAGTGCAGTTTCCTGGCGGAAAAATGCAATCGCATTCACCAACCGTTACATTGATGAAGGTCTGCGGGACAGGGCGCTGACAAGGGATTTGGAATGGGGAATTGATGTTCCATTAGATGATTATGAAGGAAAGACGATCTATATCTGGGCGGAAAATGTGCTTGGCTATCTGTCTGCCAGCAGATGTGCAGCAGAAGACAGGGAGGCTGATTTTAAGGACTTGTGGGGAGAGAATGCAAAGCATTATTATGTGCATGGCAAGGATAATATCCCATTTCATACGATCATACTGCCTGCACTGTTGATTGCAAACGGTGACGGCTGGCATCTGCCCGACCAGATTGTTTCCAGCGAATATCTGACACTCGAGGGCAGGAAGATTTCCACGAGCCAGAATTATGCGATCTGGGCAAAAGATATCGTAGACCGGTATGATCCGGATTCTATTCGTTATTATTTTCTTGCGAATGGACCTGAGAAAAAGGACGCGGATTTTTCCTGGAGGGAGTATGTCAACAGTCATAATGGGGAGCTGCTCGGTGCGTATGGAAATTTTGTAAACCGGTCGCTCTCTTTTATCAGAAAATATTGGAACGGTGTTGTGCCTGATGGCAGGATTGATGCGGAAATTGAGGCAAAGATAGAGAATCTGTATCAGACTACGGGCGATTTTATTGAAAAAGGGGCATTTAAAGATGCAGTCAACGGAATTTTTGAGTTTGTGCGCCGGGCAAATAAATTCTTTGATACAGAGACGCCGTGGATTACGCGAACCTCTGATGAAGCCGCATGCCAGAACACATTATACCAATGTGTACAGATCATAGCGAATCTTGCAGTATTGTTAAAGCCGTTTCTTCCGTTTTCATCGGAGAAGGTCTGCAGCTGGCTTCATCTGGACGATCAGTGGCAGATACACAAAGTCGCAGGAGGATATGTTTTGCCCGAGATACAGATCCTGTTTGAGCGGATTGACAAGAGCGTGGTTGAGACAGAGGTAGAGAAACTAAACAATATACTCGAATATACTCTTTTAGATTGACACATGTGTTCAGATATGCTAGTATATAATTAACCAAATGGTTAATTGTTAGGTGGTGAGACAGTATTAAGATTACGTATGCCAACAGTAAGGTAGAGAACTTTTTTACTGACTATGCGAAGATGCAAAAAAGCTGCCAGCTGATTGGGTGAGGACGATAAAGAAGCATATGGATAGACTGACAGCGGCGAAATGTTGCCCCGAATGTTCGGTTAATTCTGGAACCAAATACAACACAGGACACAATTAAGATATGCACTGAGATTGAAGTAGAAGGAGTGAGTGATTACCATGGCAGTAAAGAGAACTGGTATATCCCGTGATTTGATAATTCATCCGGGGGAAACGATCGCTGATGTCTTAGAAGACCGGGGAATCACGCAGGCGGAATTGGCGACAAGAACTGGTGTGACAGCGGCATATGTGAGTAACGTGATCGCAGGAAAGAAGGATATTTCTGCCAATTTTGCATTGTCGCTGGAATACGCGTTAGGTGTCCCGAAGTCTTTTTGGATAAATCTGCAGGCGAATTATGATGCAGATTTACTGGAGATTAATAAAGAACAGACCATTTCAGCGGAGGAGAGAAATGTCAGAGAAGAGCTGGCAGACGTTGTGAAATATCTTCGGAAAAAGGGAAAAATGCCAATTGGCGAAAAGAAAGATGCATCGATTCTGTCCCTGCGGAAAGCATTAGGGATGAGCGATATTTCAAGACTTGGAGATATCATGCCGGTCGGAGCGTTCAGAATGTCTTCCAATCAGAATGTAAATCCTTATGTGTTAGGTGCGTGGATTCGTTTGTGCCAGATCGAAAGTGACAGCAGGATCATTGAGGAGCAATATGATGCATCGAGGACGGATGATCTGATAAGAGATATCAAGAAAGTCATGCTAAAACGAGAAGCAAATATTCAGATGGATCTGCGCAGTGTGATGAAAGAGTATGGCATAGATTTCTCTGTTGTAAAAAATTTCAGGGGAGCACCAGTACAGGGATATATCTCGCAGAAAAAGAATGGAATTTATCAGATGGTATTGACAATACGGGGATCTTATGCGGATATTTTCTGGTTTTCCCTGTTCCATGAGATAGGACATATTGTGAATGGTGATATAGCAAAAAGTTCAAAATTTTTGGATGACGGCAGTGATGAAGCAAAAGAGAGAGCAGCAGATTTATTTGCAAAGGAAAGTCTGCTTGATTCTAAAGATTATGCGTTGTTTATCAGACAGAACGATTTTTCAATAGAATCCATAACAGATTTTGCAGCATCACAAAATGTAATGCCCTATATTGTGATCGGCAGACTGCAGAAGGAGAACTATCTGCGTTATGACCAATATAGCAGGTACAAACTTCGGTATAAATGGGCAGATTAAAGTCCTTTATGTTCCTCTTTTTCAACGAAAAAAGACGCATGGCTTACATTACTGTTCCATGCGTCTTTATGCTGTTTCTCGGTCTTGCTTAGGAACTGTTCAGAAATAGACAAGTCAAGATGCACAGGTTATTTTTGAACAGTTACTTAGTGCCGGATTCGGTGAGGATTACAGTGATTTCAGTATCAAAGGGGGATATTTATGAGCAACAAAAAGAAAATCACAGCAGTGATATCAGGGATAGCAATTGTTACCACAATACTTATTGCATATAGTACAAAAATACGCCACCAGTTAGAGTTCGCACAAATAGAAATAGAGATAGAGACACAGACACAGGAAGATACAGCATCGGCAGCAGCGATCGAATCCCAGCCAGAAGAAACAAAAACAACAACTGTCAATACAATGCCGCTGGAAAACATGCCCCAATCAGAGGAAACGGCGCCAGTTCAGACAGGATTCGTCGCACAGGACGGAGAGCTGTATTATTATGATGAACAGGGAAATAGGGTGACTGGTTGGTTTGAAGTAAATGATAACAGCTATTGTGCAGATTCGGACGGAAGATTGTTTCAAAATGGCGTGCATGAAATAGAACATACGCAATATCTTTTCACAAAGGATGGCGCATGCCTTGGCGAGATGCCGGAGCTGGAATCAGATGAAGATATAATACGGCAAGAAGGCGGAGAGCAGGAGGGATATCAGGTTATTAGAAAAGCCTACAATGCAGACGGGAGTTTTATAGATTCCTATACACATAGTTATGACTATGATGGACAAGGAAGGCTTCGTGAAGAGATTTATTATTATTCAGGAGGTGGAATATTTCGCTCTGCAGTCTATCACTATGATGGGCAGGGAAGACCTGGTAAAGTGGAATATGGCGGAGGTGGACTGTGCTATGAGGAAGTCTGTATCTATGATGAACAAGGCAGGCTTGATCAAGTTGTAGAGTATGATGGAATGGACAAAACTTTGGACTATTATTCCATTTATAGCTATGATGGCCAGGGCAAATTTCATAAGACGTACTATGATGGAATGGACGAAGAAAGGGACTATTACTATGATAGTCAATACAGGCTTTGTAAGATAGAAATGGACAAGGGATATGCCTGGTTATTTAGCTATGATGAGCAGGGCGGGCTTCGTAAAAGTGAGTTCTATGAACCGAATGGAAGTTTGAGTCAGTACTGTGTATATAGCTATGATGAACAAGGCGGACTTCATAAAAGTGAAATTTATGATTCGAACGGGAATTCAAATTATTATTACGTATATAGCTATGATGGGCAAAGCAACTTTATTATTCCGGAGGAATTAATTTATTTTGAGTTTGGGTGGGTTGAAATCCCCGAAATTTACATGTTGAAAAGCAATAAAATGTAAGAGCACACGTAACAGTTCAGATAGGTATTTGCACTTTGCTGCAAATTATGGCTTATACAAGCCACGTAAGAAAAGTGGTGGCTGCGAGCAAAAATCTATCACCAAAGGCGATTTTGCATGGACTTTTGCCTGTAACAGTGAAGGTATCTGAACTGTTATGGGCACATAGAAGAACTTGCTAAATAGTGAGAAAAAACTCTTGACAAATAATTGAATATATGATTAAATGTTCATATAAGAAAATATCGCACGAGAAAATTCTTATTTAGATTAGAGCACTTTTAAATACGTTCTGGAAAGTGAGGTGCAGAGTGGAGGAAACAGACAAAAGAATTACAGTGAAAACGACAGAGACACTGGCGGACCTGGCATCGGTATTCAAGATATTTGGGGATTTCACCAGACTCACAATCCTTTCCCTGCTTATGGATCATGAGGAACTGTGTGTGGGTGATATCGCCGAGCGGATGAATATGACGCAGTCAGGCGTGAGTCATCAGTTGGCGCTCTTAAAACAGAGCAAACTTGTGAAGACGAAACGCGAGGGAAAGAGTATCTATTATTCCATTGCCGATGAACACGTTTCAGCAATTATCCGCATCGGAATGGAGCATGTGCTGGAAGAGTAGCACGGATTTTAGAAAATGGCATCGGGAGAACCAGTGCAAAACTTAGGAGTTGTCATGAAATAACTTTCGATTTAGACAAGTCAAAATGAAAGGTTATTTCGTGACAGATCCTTAGAACAGGAGGAAAGAAATCATGAAAAAAACGTACAAGATTGAGGTGGACTGTGCAGCATGCGCAGCAAAGATGGAGGAAGCAGCAAACAAGACAACAGGTGTAAAAGAAGCGACAGTTGCATTCATGCCGCAGAAGATGAAGGTTGAGTTCGAGGAGGGCGTCGACGAGTCCGCTGTTATGGCAGAGGTGTTAAAAAACTGCAAGAAAGTTGAGTCTGACTGCGAAATCTTTTTGTAAGAGACTAATATAGCACAAAGAAACAAGGCAGCTCTGCAACGGATGCAAGAGCCATTAAGAGCGTGTTTGAAAAATGAATTCTGTCAGATGTGCGTCACAAACTGGGGCGTGCAGATGGCAGGAATGATTTTCAGGCACGCTCTAGTCCATAAAATAAGGAAAGGATGTGAAAAAATGACAAAAAAGCAAAAAAAAGTATTGATTCGAATTATCATTTCTGCTGTGCTGGTCGTGGCATTTAGTCTGATATCAGCGGAAAACCAGTATATAAGGCTTGTGTTGTTTCTGATACCATATCTCGTCATCGGGTACGATATACTGAAAAAAGCAGTACTCGGAATTGTCAATGGACAGGTGTTTGATGAGAATTTTCTGATGGCGCTTGCCACAGTGGGAGCCATTATTCTTGGGGAGTACGTTGAGGGCACAGCGGTTATGCTGTTTTATCAGATTGGCGAGCTTTTTCAGAGTTATGCGGTGGGGAAGAGCCGCAGGAATATATCAGCTCTCATGGACATCAGACCAGATTATGCCAATATCGAGCAGGATGGACAGCTCGAGCAGGTCGATCCCGATGATGTTGAGGTCGGAACAGTGATCGTGGTACAGCCAGGAGAGAAGATTCCGATTGACGGCGTGATCGTGGGCGGAAATTCAACACTCAACACAAGTGCACTTACAGGTGAGAGTCTCCCGAGAGAGGTTCACGAAGGCGACGAAGTGATCAGTGGATGTGTGAATATGACAGGTTTGATTCGCATCGAGACGACGAAGGAATTTGGGGAGTCTACGGTATCGAAAATACTGGATCTGGTTGAGAATTCCAGTATGAAGAAATCACGGTCAGAGAACTTTATCACCCGCTTTGCAAAGTATTACACACCTGCGGTCTGCATTGGTGCGCTTGCACTTGCTTTGCTGCCGCCTGTGGTAAACCTTATGATGGGAAATCCGGCAAACTGGTCACAGTGGGTGATCCGGGCACTCACAACACTTGTCATCAGCTGTCCATGTGCGCTTGTCATATCGATACCGCTCAGTTTCTTTGGCGGCATTGGCGGCGCGTCTTCCAAGGGCGTACTTGTGAAGGGCTCTAATTATCTGGAGGCACTTTCAGAGACAAAATATGTGGTGTGTGACAAGACCGGCACGCTGACCAAGGGCGTTTTTGAGGTGACACATATTGAGGCTGCAGATGGTGTGACAGAAGATGCACTTCTTGAGATGGCGGTTTATGCGGAGAGTTATTCCAACCACCCGATCAGCAAGAGCTTGAAGGATGCATACAGCAAACGAACAGGAGAACAGATTGATGCAGCAAGGGTTTCGGATGTAGAGGAGATCAGCGGTCATGGAGTATCAGCTGTTGTTGATGGCAGAAAGGTTTCTGCTGGAAATGTCAAGTTTATGGAAATGCTGGATATTTCATATATTGTGCCGCAAAAAATAGGAACAGAAGTCCATGTGGCGATCGATGGGAAATATGCTGGATATATTCTGATCACAGATATTGTTAAGCCAAATGCAAAAGCTGCGATTGCGGGTCTGAAGGCAGCAGGAGTCAAGCAGGTTATCATGCTGACAGGCGATGCGAAAAACGTTGCGGAGGCAGTGGCGGCAGAGCTTGGCGTGGACGTGGTGAAGAGCGAACTGCTTCCGGCAGACAAGGTCGCTGAGGTGGAGCGTCTTCTGGCGGAAAAAGGGGAGAAGGAACGTCTTGCCTTTGTCGGAGATGGCATTAATGATGCACCTGTACTGTCGAGGGCAGACCTTGGTATTGCAATGGGGGCATTAGGTTCAGATGCGGCGATTGAGGCGGCAGATATCGTGCTGATGGACGATGATCCGGCCAAGATATCCACGGCGATGAACATATCGCGGAAGACACTGGGGATCGTACATCAGAATATTGTGTTTGCACTGGTCATCAAGTTCGCATGTCTCGGACTGGGCGCCATCGGGTTTGTCAATATGTGGTGGGCGATCTTTGCAGATGTCGGTGTCATGATCATTGCAGTACTTAATGCCACAAGAACGTTAAAATCCTAGTCCTTATTTTTTTTGGAAAGGCACTTAAAAGCGGGGCAGTTCATACAATAGAATAAATGAGTCCTGGGGGCATTTCTTGAAGACCTTTGAGCAACCTTTATCTGCCAAGGAGGAGACCTTCTACCTGGAAACAATGAACGGTGAGGATTTGGAAGCAGCCCATAGGGCAAGACAGATATTGATCGAGCGGAATCTGCGTCTGGTGGCACACGTGTCAAAGAAGTACATGGGATGCGGTGAAGATATGGAAGATCTGATATCCATAGGGACTATAGGACTGATCAAGGCAGTGAATACCTTCAAGGCAGAGAAGGGCAGCAGACTTGCTACATATGCGGCAAGATGTATTGACAATGAGCTGTTGATGATGTTTCGGGCGAGAAAGAAAGTTACACGGGAAGTATCGCTGTATGAACCGATCGGAACAGACAAAGAGGGAAATGAGATCAATCTGATTGATGTCTGTGAGCAGGAACAACGCGATATTGTGGACGATATGGATATGACAGCAAAATTGGGGTGTCTGTCCCGCCTGATCGAAGAAAAGCTTGATGACAGAGAACGCGAGATCATAAGAATGCGGTACGGCATGTTGGGAAAAAGCTTTACAGGTGAGGAGATGACACAGAGGGATATCGGAAAGCTGCTGGGTATTTCCAGAAGTTATGTATCTCGCATTGAGAAAAAAGCCCTTGGAAAGCTAAGAGCAGGTTTGGAAGAAGAAAAACTATGTTAAAAATGTGCTAATTTTGACATTTCGAGTGTTAATTTTGACATTTCAGTTGTATTCCTAAGTTACTTGTGTTATATATGACAGGTAACACATAAAAAACGAAGGAGTAATCATTGATGTATAGCAGAATCATAACAGGTGCCATCAGCGGCATTGAAAGCATGCTTGCAACAGTAGAAGTTGATGCATCCAAGGGCATGCCCGGCTTTGAGATGGTAGGACAGCTGAGCAGCGAGGTAAGGGAGGCAAAAGAGCGCGTCAGAGTGGCACTCAAAAATGCCTCCGTACAAATACCTCCCATGCGGCTCACAGTCAGTATTTCACCCGCGGAGATGAGAAAGGAAGGAGCGTCCTACGATCTTCCGATCGCAGTGGGTATTCTCGTGTCACTGGGATTAATACCGAAGGAGGGCATACAGAACACCCTGATCGTTGGAGAACTGGGACTGAATGGGGAAGTGCGGACGGTCAGAGGAGTGCTGCCTATCGTACGGAAAGCGAAACAGGAACATGTAAAGCGATGCATAGTGCCGATAGCAAACGTGCGCGAAGGTGCAGTCATAGACGGCATTGAGATCATTGGAGTAAGCAGCCTGTCAGAGACCATGGAATATCTGCAGGAAGTCGAAGAGCGCAAGCCACAAAAGATAGCACCCGCCAGACAGACATTGATCGAAAATTTAGACGAGCTGAACACAGATCTGGATTTTGCAGAGATCAATGGTCAGGAGGTTGTAAAGCGCGCAGTGGAAGTGGCGGCAGCGGGATTTCACCATATTCTGATGATTGGTCCTCCAGGTTCCGGCAAGACCATGATCGCAAAGCGGATACCAACCATACTGCCAGATCTATCCAAGGAAGAAAGTCTTGAAGTCTCCACGATATACAGCGTGGCAGGACAACTGGACGACGATAAGGCATTGATCACGAAAAGACCATTTCTTGATCCACATCACACGATTTCTGAACAGGCGCTTGCAGGTGGAGGGAGGATTCCAAAGCCCGGCGTCATATCATTAGCCCACAGGGGAGTTCTCTTTATGGACGAACTTCCAGAATTTCGTCATAACACCATCGAAATCTTAAGACAACCCCTTGAAGACAAGCATATTCACATTGCCAGGACCTATGGGAATTTTGTATATCCGGCGGATTTTATGCTGGTGGCGGCGATGAACCCATGTCCATGCGGCTATTTTCCAGACAGAAGCCGATGTACATGTTCGGAGGCAGAGGTCAAAAAATACCTGTCAAGAATATCGGGACCGATCCTGGACAGAATTGATGTAGTGACAGAAGCGCCAAGAGTGGAGGTCAAACAGCTTACTGCAGAGATGCAAAACGAGAGCAGCGCCGATATCAAAAAACGTGTCATGGAGGCGAGAGAACGTCAGAAACACCGCTACAGGAGCACACGCTATCGTTTTAATGCCGAGCTTCGTTCGGGTGATATCAAGGAGTACTGCAGGCTTGGGACAAACGAGCAGAATATGATGGAGGAAATATTTACCATAATGAATCTGTCCGCGCGTGCATATCATAAAATTATAAAAGTGGCAAGAACCATCGCCGATTTGGACGGACATGATGACATTTGCACAGAACACATCAGTGAGGCAGTCTGCTATAGAATAAACGATAAAGGATATTGGAACTAGCGTATGACAGAAAATCAAAAGGAACTGGAACAGAGAATATATGCCGCATGGCTTGATACCATATACTGGGTTGCAAGCGAAACAAAATACCGGCTGCTTGGCGCAGCAGGAACTATGCAGAAGATTTATGCAATGGAGGAGGGACAATTAGCGGCGCTCATGGGACTGCAGGGCTGCGAGCGCTTTCTACAG
This sequence comes from Lachnospiraceae bacterium, assembly GCA_029067205.1. Classification (GTDB taxonomy): domain Bacteria; phylum Bacillota; class Clostridia; order Lachnospirales; family Lachnospiraceae; genus COE1. The sequence continues at coordinate 1,218 of JAIEEY010000039.1, read as the reverse complement.
CATAGAAATCGCTATACACCACAGAAAGTGTGGAATTATTTAACTGAGATCGGTGTCAGTTATACATACTGTCAGGCAGTCGATTTTCCACGGAAACTTGCAGAGATTCCCGATCCACCCTTTGGGATATTTTATAAAGGAAGACTTCCCGACGAAAAAATACCCGCAGTGGCAATAATCGGTGCGAGGAAATGCAGTGAGTATGGAAGGCTCATGGCGGAAAAATTTGCGAAAGGCTTTGCAGAGCGTGGCGTGGATGTGATAAGCGGCATGGCGGTGGGGATAGATGGTATCAGCCAGGCTGCGGCGTTGAAAGCAGGGGGAAGTTCTTATGCAGTGCTTGGATGCGGAGTTGATATCGTGTACCCACGGAGCAACGAGCCTCTATACAGACAGATTTTAGAGAACGGAGGAGTACTGTCGGAGTATCCGCCCCAGATGGATCCAAGACCAGCGCTTTTTCCGCCGAGAAACCGTATCATCAGTGCACTTGCGGATGTTGTGCTTGTCGTGGAGGCACGGGAGAAGAGCGGAACGTTGATCACAGTGGATATGGCATTGGAACAGGGCAGGGAAGTGTACACGATACCAGGAAGATGCACGGACAGCCTTAGTATGGGATGTAACCGCCTGATCCGTCGGGGCGCTGCGGTCGCAGTCACACCGGAAGATATCATAGACGACATGTTCTGGGAAACAATGTTAAAAAAGCCCAAAAATCAGCCACAAGCGCAGCTGTCGGGAAAGCTTTCACAGGCGGCGCAGGAGGTTTATGCGGTTCTGGAAATGCTGCCGATCACGCAGGAGGCAATCGTAGCGAAGCTTCGAGAGAAGAATAGCACCTGCACGATACCACAGATTTGCCAGGGACTTGTGGAACTGGAATTGAAGGGCTTTATCTTATGCAGGAACAGACAGTATGGACGTCTGCGGGATGAGTTGCAATAGGGAAATTTCGATAGCATATTTTTTTTCAAAAATATTTTCTAAAATTTTACTTGCCACGATTTGAAAATTGGGTTATAGTGGTGAACGTAAGTCAAACAACCAAAATGATATATTAATATAGAATAAATAGGTAGAGGAAGATTATGGCAAAGTATTTTTTGATAGTGGAGTCACCTGAGAATGTGAAGACGATGAAGAAATTTCTAGGTGCAAATTATGAGGTTATGGCGAGTAATGGTCATGTGCGCGACATGCCCAAGAGCCAGCTGG
>JAIEEY010000389.1 GCA_029067205.1 Lachnospiraceae bacterium | reverse complement strand
GGTTTCCGCACAGACGAGATGCAGGAAATCCTTGCAGACAGAAGTGAACTGACAGAATTTGATGAGGAGCTGTACCGGAAGCTTGTCAGCCGGATCATAGTTTATAAAAACAATACAGCAGAGGTAGTGTTCCTAAACGGGAGCAGCATAAAAATAGGAATCCAATAGAAACGGAATCCGGAAGGAGAAAAAATGGCAGGAACAGCAGAGAAGAAAAAGATATCCATGATACCTGCAAAGCCGCAGTACGACCGCAGCATAAAGCTGGCGGAAAAACGGCTGAAGGTAGCCGCCTACTGCCGTGTCAGCACAGAGCTGGAACAGCAGGAGAGCAGCTATGAGGCGCAGGTGGAATATTACACTAACAAGATAGAGGAAAACCAGAACTGGAAGAACGCAGGCATCTACGCCGATGATGGCAAGAGCGCGACAAACACCAAAAAGAGAGACGATTTCAATACCATGATAAAGGATGCGCTCGACGGCAAGATCGACATGATCCTGACCAAATCCGTGAGCCGTTTCGCAAGGAACACTGTGGACGCACTCACCACAATCCGCCAGCTGAAGGAGAAGAATGTGGCGGTAGTATTCGAAAAGGAAGGTGTCAACACTTTAGACGGTACAGGTGAAATCCTGCTGACGATCCTAAGCAGCCTTGCGCAGGAGGAAAGCCGCAACATCAGCGAAAATACAAGATGGGGCGTAGTAAGACGGTTTGAAAAGGGACAGGTCATTGTCAACCATAACAAATTTATGGGCTATACCAAGAATGATAAAGGTGAGCTGGTCATCGTACCCGAAGAGGCAGAGGTTGTGCGCCTGATCTTCAGGCTTTACCTTGAAGGCTACAGCACCGCCAAAATCAGCGGGGACCTTGAGGAAAAGGGGATCAAGACGGCGACGGGAAAGGATAAATGGAATGCGACTGTGATAGCTAAAATGATAAGAAATGAGAAATATATGGGAGATGCCTTACTGCAGAAAACTTACACAGTAGATTTCATGACAAAGAAAAAAGTCCTCAACAATGGTATCGTACCACAATATTATGTGGAGGATGACCACGAGGCAATCATACCAAAGGAATTATTTTTCAGGGTACAGGAAGAGATCATGCGGCGGTCAGCCATGTGCAAATCCGCAGTGACAAGAAAGAAGAACCAGAAGAGCAAATACTCATCAGGATATGCGCTGACCGGGATCCTGCTGTGCGGCAAATGTGGGCAGGAATACCGCAGGGTGACATGGGCAAGAAACGGCAAAAAGAAGATCGTCTGGAGATGCTCGAACCGCTTGACAAACGGCGTAAAGCAATGCGGCGATTCCGAGACATTGGAAGAGGGTGCATTAAACAGGGCAGTTATGGAAGCCATCCACCGTATCACAAGGAATGAAGGGGATTTCGTGGGAGCCTTCCGGCAGAATGTTATCCGGGTGATCGGTAGCTATGGAAAAGAACAGCAGCCGGATGAATACAGTGACCGGATCAAAGCCAAACAGGAAGAGATGGTTGTGCTGATTGCGGAGAATGCAAAAGCAGGAGACTACACGCCGGAATTTGATGAACAATACCGCAGGATTGCGGAAGAGATTAATGCCCTGAAGGAAGAACAGGCAGAGGCTGGGAGAAAGAAAAAGCTGGCAGAAAATTACGAACAGCGGGTAAAGGACATGGATGCATTCATCAATGCAAGCACCTGCCAGATACCAGAGTTTGACAATGACCTTGTAAGAAGGCTTATTGCAAGTATCAGGGTAATCTCCGCAGACAGAATAGAGATACAGTTCCAGTCGGGAATCGTCATGGAGCAGGAGATTGTAAATGAGTAAAACGGCGCAGGAATGACAACTGAATATGGATATGTTATTCCTGCAGGTTTACGGTAAGAATAAAATGCCCGTTAGTAGGGCGGGTGTTTTATTGTTGGCGTAAGCAGTAATGCAGAAGCGCATTGAAAGCAGGTTGATGATTGAACGAAAGCGCAAAATGATAAAAATGAAACAGAGGAGAGATGAATAAATGAGAGCAGAGGAAACGTTACAATTTATGATGGATTTTTATCCAGAGCTATATCCGACAAGAAGACATTGTCTGAACCATTTATTCTGTTCCATTGGGAACGGGTATGAATGGCGGAAAGGAGAGCTGGTTGACAAAACCTGTAAATTCAGCAAAAGATACAGGCTTGTTGAAACTATTGAAAAAGCGAGACCGCGGAATGAAGAATACTATCAGGCACGTCTGGAGATGGAGAAAAGATTAGGAAAGAAAAAGGAGACAGCTACCGGATCACGCCACTGAATGTCAAGTATAATTTTGAGTGGAGTACGCCGAGCAAGAGTTATTCGTATATTTATCATTATCCCAAGAATATCAAAGAGGACTGGCTTGCGCTGTTAAAGGAATGTGAGCAGATGCTGGTCGAAGATGGGATTATTCAGGATGACAATCAAAAGGAAGAGCTGGAAGAGCTCCAGGAGAAGCAGAGTGGCGGGATGCAGATGGTATAGCAGCTACACTTGTTTGAATGCAGTTTAAATGATTCTGCCAGACAGAATCAGGGAGAGGAAGGAATTAATGGATTTTTTGGTAATATTAGCACTGAGATATATGTTTTATACTGCTGCACTTTTTCTGCTTGGTGCGCTTATGCATTACTTTTTTTGATGGGGAAGAAGCGAGTTTGTAACAGTTGGATAGATTTCTAAAAATCTGCAGCTTTAGCATCAAAAGGGACAAATATATACTACATAAATAGACAAAAAGGTAATAGTAATTTTGAATAATGTGTGGTAAAATTAATTGAAATAGCAAGCAGGAGGAATTATGTATGCTAAATAAGGAGATTTATTTAAAGGAAGTAGCAAAAAGTCTTGCTTTATTAAGCAACGAAGTGGCTATACTTAATGCTATTAATCTTTATGATATTAACATTGTCGCTGAAGATTTTTTTCCTGGCTTGTTAAACCTTATTTATGGATATCAATTAAAGAACGCAAATTATTTGGAAAAGAATGCACCAGCTATTGATCTTTTTGATGAGATTAATAGAATTGCAATACAAGTAACATCTGACAGTTCCAGCAAGAAGATTAATCACACAATAGAGGAATTTCATAAGAACAAGTCCTATAAGAGCTATGACAGACTGGTTGTCTTGATATTAACACAGAAGAAAAAATATACAACAACATTTAATACAGACGGAAACTTTGTTTTTGACAAAACAAAAGATATTTGGGATGTTGAAGATTTAATGAAGGATATCAGGGAATTGGCTACAGAACGGATCAAAGAAATCAGCAACTATTTATCAAAAGAATTGTGTGATAAGTATTATGCTGTAAAAACGACACAAGCCAGTGAGATTGACACAATAATAGATTTGATAGAATATATTTCAAAACATAGGAATGTCAAAAAGGGCCGGAATACAGAGGTTGATCCCGAATATAAAATATATAAAAGGTTTCGAGAATTTGCAGATAATCTGATTGCGGAATATACTACGCTGTTTGCTGTCTATGGAGACGCATTAGAAGTTGTAAATGATACTTTGGGTATTGATGAAGCACAGGATATTATCATTATGTTTTATCTTCAGGATATCAGCATACAGTATTTAGACGAAGCAGGAAACAACCCGGTTGTTGCCCTTAACAGGCTGGTTGCTCATTTTGAAGAGAGATTAAGTGTTAACGGTAAAAAATATGATAGGGCGGCTATCAAATTTTACTTGATCAATGAAATGATTAAGTGCAGGGTTTTCCCGAATGAAAGGAGTGAGTATGATGATAGCGAACAGTAATGCTTTAAAATCGTCTGCCTTATATATTGGCTATCTCATACTCAAAGAGATACAGAAACAGGGAAGGAATAAAGTTTCAATTTATGATGTTTCAAAAGCTCTTAAAAAAAGCGGTATTACCAGCAGCAGGCAGTTGATTTTAGGGCTTTCATTTTTATATTCTGTTGATATTGTGGAGTTTGAGGAGGCGAATATATGGGTAAAGAAATAAATCGTATCCGTATTAATCGCCTATATTCTGAAAACCATATTTTTGAAGATATGGTTTTCCATGATGGGGTAAATATCATTTTAGGCGAAAAATACGATGATAGTCTTGTCAGGGGACGAAAAACGAATGGTGTTGGAAAATCTATGAGTATAGAGTTCTTAGATTTTTGTTTTTTGAATGATTATGAAAGATCCAGGGTTGCACGGATACCGAAAGAAGTGTTTGATCCAGAAGAAAATGTAATGCTGGACATGGAGATCGGCAGTGAAGCCATTACTATTAAAAGAAACAGAAAGGAAGCGGATAAGCCAATAATTATTAGAAATGGTAAAGCAGTATCATTTGATAAATTACAGGATGCAAGGGATTATCTAACAGAAATATTTTTTTCAGAATTAAACGGAAAAATGGTTCCAAGTTTTAGAAACCTGTTTTCTATTTTAATGCGTGACGAGCGTTCGGAGTTTACAGACATCATAAAATGCCATGATTTGAGGAAGAGGATACCAGATGATTTGAGTGCACACTTATTTCTATTAGGATTTTCTTTAGAAGCGTATCGAAAAACGTTAAATATGGCAAAGGAAATTGAAAGTGTGACAGCGGTTATTTCAAAAAACAAAAGAGAATTAACCCAGGAAGGAAAAAAGAGAATTTCTGACGTCAAGGCAGAATTAAATGCATTAGAGGATGAACTGCAAAAATTGGAAGATGCGATTGAAAGTTTTAAGACAAACGAAACATTCGATTCCATGGAGGCAGAGCTTATTGAACTGGAAAATCTGTTGGATCAGTTACGGAAACGACAGAAAGCATTGCGCCATGATTATGACAAAATACGTAAGATGCCTAAACCGGAACAGATTGATGACAGTGAAATAGAGTTAGTTTATAATCAGTTTAAAAACGATTTGGGCAATGCTGTAGTCAAATCCCTGAACGAAGTTGTGGGATTCAAAAACAAGGTGGAAGAATTCCAGAGGATGCTGGTAAATCAAAAGGCAAAGGAACTGGAAATACAGCTTCAGGAGATTGCAGAGCAGATCAGGGAAATCGATGATGAGTATTCAGGTAAACTGAAAGTAATTGATAAGAAAGGTGTATTGAAAAATCTGAAAACAAGTTTGAAGATATATGAGACAAAGAAGGATTCGCTTGCACATACAAAATTTTTGTTCGAACAATATGAGAAAAACGACAAAAAGAAAAAGCAATTAAAGCTGCAAAAAACACAAGAAGTCATGAAGATTGATAATGAGATTGAAGAAAACAGTCAGATTCTTCAAAGTTTCATGAATACTATTTTAGAAATTCATGAAGCAATTATGGGAAACAAAGAATGTTCATTCAGTTTCCAGACGATTGATAATACAAAAAGTAAAGCACCAATAGAGTTAAATCTAAGAATCTATGATGACGGAAGCCATAGTGTAGACAGAACAAAGGTGTTTATTTATGACATGGCATTATTGTTCAATACTTATACAAGGCAGAGGCATCCATTGTTTTTAGTGCATGATAATATATTTGATGTGGATCAGGATACACTCGTACAGTGTTTGAATTATCTATATAAGCAGGAAGAAAAGTTTCAGGATTTTCAATATATTCTGACCTTGAATCGGGATAAGATAGAGAATGAAGAGCGCAGGAAACTTATTAAAATGGATATTGATTTGCATCGTGTAGCTACTTTTACAAAAGATAAAAAGTTTTTGGGTAGAAGTTATCAGGAAATTTAACAAAAAGAGATATATATAAAATGATGTTAGTGGTGTAATTCCGAGGTTGTACTGTTCTTTAGACTCATAACAATTCAGTGATAATTATTGGGAGAATAGATTTAAATGAAAAGTATGATGTTAGTCAATAATTGCGAAGGTCGTTGTAGTTGCTTTATATTAAAGTACTATATTTACAATATCTGTAAATCGTGTCAATATGCCTTCTGAATAAAACCTAAAATATTTAGGATAAATATTTTCAA
>JAIEEY010000388.1 GCA_029067205.1 Lachnospiraceae bacterium | reverse complement strand
AATAAAATGAGTATGAAATAATATTAATTTTTTTATGACTCTGTGTGATTATAAGTTCTAAATTTCTGAAATATAAGTTATGATTGCAGAGTATCTGTGCAAAGCGAACATGAACTTAAATTTTTGTAAACTTTTTTGCAAATAAAGGTTGCATTTAAGAACTATAACGTATAATATTATAATTGTAAATGATACCAAAATCAAGATGTAGTGACTGTTCCTGGTGCGAGTGAGCATCAGATTGGACTGGCGTTGGATATTGTAAGTTCAACTTATTCAGGGCTTGAGATTGGTTTTTGCGAGACGAGAGCAGGCAAGTGGCTTAAGGAGCACTGTGACAAATATGGATTTATCCTCAGATATCCAGAAGGGAAAGAGTATATTACAGGTATCCAGTACGAGCCATGGAATTTTCAGTACGTTGGAAAGGAAGCAGCTGCACAGATTATGGAACGAGATATCACACTTGAGGAATTTATTGAAGAGTTAGAATAAAAGAGCTGAATAAAAAACAGAAAAATATCGTCTCTGGCAAGTCTGATCAGTGCGCCGGAGCGTTATTATGTGCGAAAGGGAATATAAATGTATAAATTATTAAAGCAGGAAGGGCGTGCCAAGCGTGCGGAGGTTACTACCGTTCATGGCACGATTCAGACGCCGGTATTTATGAATGTCGGCACGGTTGCGGCGATAAAGGGAGCCGTGTCTACGGCTGACTTGGAAGAGATCGGTACACAGGTAGAGCTATCAAACACCTATCATCTTCATGTCAGGACAGGTGATGAGACGATTAAGAAATTAGGCGGACTCCATAAGTTTATGTCCTGGAACAAGCCGATTCTGACAGATTCCGGCGGATTCCAGGTCTTTTCCCTGGCGGGACTTCGCAAGATCAAGGAAGAGGGAGTGTATTTTAACTCCCATATAGATGGCAGAAAGATTTTTATGGGGCCGGAGGAGAGCATGCAGATACAGTCCAATCTTGCCTCCACGATCGCCATGGCATTTGACGAGTGTGCGCCCAGCAAGGCGGACAGGCAGTATGTTGCAAATTCGGTGGAGCGCACGACACGCTGGCTGGAGCGGTGCAGAAATGAGATGAAGCGGCTTAATTCCATTGAGGATACCATCAATAAAAACCAGATGTTGTTTGGCATTAATCAAGGTGCTATATATGCAGATATTCGTATCGAACACGCAAAGCGGATTGCTGAGATGGATCTGGATGGTTATGCTGTCGGCGGGCTGGCAGTGGGAGAAACACATGAGGAAATGTATCACATTTTGGACGAGACGGTTCCGTATCTGCCAAAGGACAAGCCGACTTATCTGATGGGAGTAGGTACACCGGCAAATATTTTGGAAGGAGTGGAGCGCGGTATTGACTTTTTCGACTGTGTATATCCGACCAGAAACGGACGGCACGGACACCTCTATACCAATCATGGCAGGATCAATCTCTTTAATGCCCAATATGAGCTGGATGACAGACCGATTGAGGAAGGGTGCAATTGTCCGGCTTGCAGGAGATACTCGAGAGCTTATATCCGACACCTTCTGAAGGCAAAGGAGATGCTTGGATTGCGGCTATGTGTTCTCCACAATCTCTATTTCTATAATACGATGATGACGGAAATCAGGGATGCACTTGATGCAGGCGAATTTGCAGCTTACAAGAAACGGAAATTGGAACACTTTTTATAAATATTTTACTTGAAGAATTGGTAAATTTTGTGTATGATATATACTATGTGTTTTATATAGCAGTTGAATTGACTTGCTATTTTAAATTCGTTAGGAGGAATAAATAACTATGAATTTATTTTGGACAGAAGCAGACGCAGCGGCGGCGGGACAAGGTGCTGCGAGTATGATATCACTGGTTGTGATGTTGG
>JAIEEY010000387.1 GCA_029067205.1 Lachnospiraceae bacterium | reverse complement strand
TTACATATGTTATCACAGATAAAGAGGGGATTCACGCACGTCCGGCAGGCGAGCTTGTGAAGCTGGCAAAGGAATACGCATCATCAGTATCTATTATAAAAGAAGGCAAGAAAGCGGACGCGAAAAAAGTGTTCGGATTGATGGGACTTGGTGTAAAGCAGGGCATGGAAATCACAGTACAGGTGGAAGGTGACGACGAGGACGCAGCAGCGGCAGCATTGGAGACATTCTTAAAGGAAAACCTATAAAAAATTTTTACTGAAAGGTCGTAAAAGTAGGAGAGGATTTATATGGCAGAAGGATTATCAGGGAAAAAGTTTTCCGGGAAAACAGTTTATAACGGAATTACAATGGGAAAAGTGATGGTTCTGCGCAAAGATCAGGAGCAGATCAGGAGGACAAAGGTCGAGAATGCAGAGCATGAGATCGACAGAGTACAAAGTGCAGTTGATGTATCCAAACAGCAGCTTGCAGCGCTTTACGATAAGGCTGTAAAAGAGGTTGGTGAGTCCAGCGCCGCCATCTTTGAGGTGCATCAGATGATGCTGGAGGATGAGGATTATCTGGACGCCATCTACCATGTGATACGAACGGAATTGGTGAATGCGGAGTATGCGGTGGCGATCACAGGGGACAACTTTGCAGGGATGTTTGCGGGGATGGATGATGAGTACATGCAGGCGCGTGCGGCGGATGTCAAGGATATCTCCGCGCGTCTGGTGAGAAATCTGTCAGGTCAGGGAGCCGTGGACTTTTCCACAATGGAACCTTCGATTATCGTTGCGGACGACCTGAGTCCGAGTGAGACGGTACAGATGGATAAGAAGAAAATACTGGCTTTCGTGACAGTGCACGGTTCCACGAACTCCCACACGGCGATTCTTGCCCGCATGATGAGTATTCCGGCATTAATCGGCGTGGAGATGGACTTAAACCAGATTCAGACTGGGATGACCGCAGTCGTGGATGGTACAGCTGGCGAGGTTATCTTTGAGCCGACAGAATTCCAGTGCAGTGAGGCGGAGAAAAAGATCAAGAACGAGAAGGAAAAACTTCGTCTGCTGCAGGAATTAAAAGGCAAGAAGAACGAGACCAGTGATGGCAGGACAATCAATATCTATGCCAATATCGGCAGTGTCAGCGACGTGGGTTACGTGCTGGAAAACGATGCCGGAGGCATCGGACTTTTCCGCAGTGAGTTTCTGTATCTGGGGCGTGACGATTTTCCCTCAGAGGAGGAACAGTTTCAGGCATACAAACAGGTCGTGCAGACAATGGGACAGAAAAAGGTCATTATCAGGACACTTGATATCGGGGCGGATAAGCAGGCAGATTATTTCGAACTTGGCAAGGAGGACAATCCGGCGTTAGGCTACAGGGCGATCCGTATCTGCCTGAAACAGCCTGAGATTTTCAAGACACAGCTTCGGGCGCTTCTGCGTGCGGCTGCATATGGAAATCTTTCAATCATGTACCCTATGATCATTTCCGCCGAGGAAGTAAAGCAGATCTACGCCATTGTAAAGGAAGTGGAGCAGGAGCTGAAAGAAGCACAGATTCCGCACCGGATTCCGGAACAGGGCATTATGATCGAGACGCCGGCAGCGGTGATGGTCAGCGATGAACTGGCAGAACTGGTTGATTTCTTCAGTATCGGTACAAATGATCTGACACAGTACACACTTGCCATTGACAGGCAGAACCAGAGGCTTGAAGATTTCTACAATCCGCATCACAAGGCAATCCTGCGCATGATCAAGATGGTGGTTGACAATGCGCACAAGTGCGGAAAGTGGGCAGGGATCTGCGGGGAGTTAGGAGCAGACACCGAGCTCACACAGGAGTTTGTCAACATGGGAGTCGATGAACTGTCCGTGGCACCTCCTATGGTATTGAGAGTGCGGGAGAAAGTGCGCACAATGTAAGAATTGAAAAGTGATTTTTGGAAAGCAGCTTTATCAGGAGAGTGTTTCTGTAAAGCTGCTTTTTGATATTGATTTTTTACTTTAATGATGTTAACCTATTTTATAAATATAGTTAACATTGGAGGGGATAAACATGAGTCTCACAGAAGAATTGAAACAAAAAATATACACTGGTGGAGATATAACCAAGGATGAGGTACTTGCACTTGTGAATGAACCATTGGATGAACTGACAGCGGCAGCCGATGAAATCAGGGAAAAAATGTGCGGAAACAGGTTTGACATATGCACGATCATTAATGGCAAATGCGGACGGTGTTCGGAAGATTGCAAATATTGTGCGCAGAGTGCACATTATCACACGGACTGCCATGATACCTACCCACTATTATCAACTGAGGAGCTGGTGAAAAGTGCAAAGCACAACAAGGAACAGGGTGTACTTCGGTATTCGATCGTCACATCGGGAAGGCGTCTGAGTGACGCAGAGGTTGACCAGGTATGCGGGAGTATCCGTGAAATCCGCAGACAGGTAGAGATTGAAGTCTGTGTATCGTTTGGACTTCTGGGGGAAGAGCAGTTTCAAAAGATTCAGAAAGCCGGTGCATCAAGAGTACATTGTAACCTTGAGTCTTCTAGAAATTATTTTCCCCAAATCTGTACAACACATACATATGACGAGAAAATTGAGACGCTGAAAGCCGCAAAAAGAGCAGGACTGAGTATATGTTCAGGCGGCATCATGGGGCTGGGGGAGACGATGGAAGACCGAATCGACATGGCGCTGACCATAAGGGAACTGGGCGTGAAGTCGATTCCGGTTAATCTCCTCAATCCCATCAAAGGCACACCTTACGAAAACAATCGGCTTCTCACCAATGATGAGCTTTGCCGTATTGTTGCGATTTTCCGCTTTATCATTCCGGATGGGGATATCCGGCTTGCCGGCGGCAGGGGACTGCTAGGTGACAAAGGAGAGAGATGTTTTAGGGGCGGGGCAAATGCTGCCATATCGGGCGATATGCTCACGACAGCTGGCATCACAGTCGCAGCAGACATGGCATTGATAAAAGAATTAGGGTATGAAGTGGAATTATTAACAAATTAATTTTATTTTTTAGAGGAAATTTAGAGTAAGATATGTTATAATGAACAATAGTGGGAGAAAAACGAACATTTTATAAAAATTTTATATTTTCTTATGCAACATTTTTGAATCCTAAAACGTCTAATATGTAAGAGGCAACTTAAATTTTGGGTTGGAGACTGTGGGGGAAGTGCCACGGAGGATAAAACAGCAGTTCTTATAAAAACATAACAGCAGGTTTTTCAGGCACGGCAGACAAAAAGCTTATTGTGATAGGAGAAGTACTTATGGGAAATCAGGCACGGCAGAGTCAGGAGTTGGAGCTGTGGCATGTGGTGAGCTCGTCTGGAAATGTCCGGTCCAGACAGGCAAGAGCAAGGAGGACTGACGCGCAGACCAGATCTGACATGCAGAGAAGAGGAAGCGCATCAAACTACAACAGGACAAGGGCAGAAAATGCCAGGCCGGCAGGTACAGTGAGGAGAAGGAATGCAGGCTCGGTCAGGACGCCAAATCCGAGAACGGTAAGGACAGGGAATGCCAGAACGGCTTATCCAAGGTCAGCAGGTGCAGTCAGGGCAGATTATGCAAGAACTGCAAATCCAAGAACAGTCAGGGCAGCAAGTGCCAGACCAGCGCGTACAGTCAGACCTGCAAATTCAAATACTAGGGCAAAAGTGCAGGCAGCAAAAAAGAAGAAAACAGGCAGCCGCTCGCTTGTAAATCAATTTTTTGCCTTTGTTTGGATAGTGGCAATGTGTGCGGCGGTGGTCTTTATGGGAAAAGCCTTTTATGAGAGTACCCAGGCAAGTCCGGTGGTGAAAGCGGAAAAGCCAGTGGAAACAAATGTTTCAGAGGGAATTCCAGTCGTGGAAGATATAAAACGAAAGCCAAATATTCGGGAAGACTTTCTAACGATTAGTGAATATAACCGTCCTGGAACGAAGCTTGCCTGTGTCAAAAATATATTTGTGCATTACACAGCCAACCCAAAGACCTCGGCGGCACAGAACAGAAGCTATTTTGAGAATCTCGGGCAGACACATGAGCGGGCAGCGAGTGCACACTTTATCATCGGTTATGAGGGAGAGATCATACAGTGCATTCCACTGGAGGAGGAAGCATATGCCGTAGTGGAGAGAAACGGGGACTCGATTTCAATAGAGTGCTGTTATCTGGCGGCGGATGGTTCGTTTACAAAGGAGACCTACAATTCATTGGTGGAAATGCTCGCATGGCTGATTGACAAATATGATTTGGAACCGAAGGATATTTTGCGCCATTATGATTGTGGCGGGAAACTTTGTCCGATTTATTACGTGAAGCATGAAGATGCATGGCAGCAGCTGCTTGATGATGTGGCACATTATACATATTAGTTTTCAATCTTTCATAAATCTTCTATACATTGCAATCGAGTAGTGGAAAAGCCTTTCCCCTACTCGATTGCAATTATTTTTATATGTTTTTCAGGCTGGATATCACTTCCTGTTCATTAAACGGTTTTGTGAAGAATAATTCGGCGCCCTCCTTGAGTGCATCCATGAGTTTATCCTTCTGACCAGCTGCAGAAATCATGGCAACTAAGGCCGTCGGATTATATTCCTTGATCTGCTTCAAAGCAGTCACCCCGTCCATAACAGGCATTGTAATATCAAGCGTTACAATGTCAGGCTCCAGATCTTTATACAATTCCACCCCTTCTGCACCGTTTGTCGCCTCGCCCACGACCTGAAAACCATTTTCGTTGAGCATCTTGATAAGGATTTTCCGGATCAGTGCAGAGTCATCAACCACCAGGACGGTAGGCACAGCCTTTGTGTTGTCGATCTCCAGATCTGCTTTTTGCAGGTTTAGGGAATGAGGTCTGTCACCTGGAACGAAGGCAGTATCTGTTGAGATGATCAAGTCAAACTCGCAATCGTCTATGTAGACTGGCATATAGTAGGCATTGCCAGATATCTGCTGGTTCAGATATACTTCTGGGGGAACCATCTCAATGAAAATGTCATCATCGCTGAGGACAGAGTTAAAAAGTCCATTGTTCAGGTTGGCAAATTCACAGACAGCATCATAGACTTCATCGCTGCTCGTAATTGTGACTGTTTTTGCGTAATATTTTGCCAGTTTGATAATTCCGTCCAGTTCGTTGGTGGCACTGAAGCCGAGAAAAATATTGGAATCACCGATGGATTTCTGACCGGCCAGCATACTGTAGGAGTATTCGGTGGCTTTTTTCATTCTGCCAAAGTAAAAATTGTTGGTGACAAATCTTGTGAGATTGCGCATGACAAGACCGGCAAGATCTGTGATCGTGGTATCCCGCACTGTCGCAAAGAGGGGGATGATGGACTCGAAATCATCTTTTTTGACAGCGTCAAACTCTTCGTCCGTGAAGCCATTTGCCTTCTGGAAACCGTTGAGGTGTTCTGTAACTGTCTCCATAGACAGGCCGATATGATCAACTAGCAGCTGGAAAAACTTCATAGCGATATTGCCCTGTTTGCCGAGAAGATCTGACACCTGTTCCTCAGTCAGATAACCCAATTCGATAGCGATATCACCAAAACGGCGGTCCTGTTGTGTCTGCTGATGGTTTATTTCCTCTGCCTGTACCTCAGTCAGCATACCTTCAGCGACGGCGATGGTTCCCAGCTTGACGCGAGTCTTTTGTATTTCCTCCTGAAAGGAATCCCGCTGTTCAATGGTAATCACCGACTGCCCCACCAAATAGTTACTGAATAGTTGTATAAACATAAAACTTGCACCCCTCTGTCTTTTTTATATATTCATTTTACATAATTATTGAATATTTAACAACTATTATTTTGATTATTTTGGTTTTTTAGTTATAATTCTACATTTTTGTATGAAATTGTGATATGATAAACAAAATATCAGAAACAAGAAAACACTGTTGGGTAATAGGAGGAACAAAAGTTTGAATACGCAGAAGATGAATGAGGCAAAGCAGCAATTGGCAGAGTTGTTATGTGATCCGAGAGAGCTTGGGGAGAAGCCGGCAAAGCTTGAGTATGTAAAAACATTTACGGATCCAGATGGT
>JAIEEY010000386.1 GCA_029067205.1 Lachnospiraceae bacterium | reverse complement strand
TAGGGAATTTTTTGCTTTAGTTATAGTATTTATATCGGTATTAGTCTATCATGTTTTAACCCAAATGACAATTCTTTTTTTCAAAATTATATCGGAAATTGCTGGAAAGGGTTATGAAAAAGGCCGTTTTACTAGGAAAATCAATATCTATATCCATCTCAGAAATTTTATGGTCAAATTTGTGGTTAGGTTTATTACCGAAAACGTCAAATTAGTGTTGCAGAAAAAAGTTTTCGGAATTATTTATGGTCAGATTCGTGGTCAGGGTATTGCAGGAGTCCTCTAAAATGCAGGTTTGCAGCCGTTTTCGCAGATTGTACAGTTCTGTGAAATTTGGGAAATTTTTTATTACACAAAAAACTGGTGTTCCATATATCATGCAATGTAAATATTGGTTAGCTCAATTTGCCTATAATCAACATAGGCAAGTAAAGCTAACCAATATACACACTGCAATCACATACCTTACACCAGCTTTCAAAGAATCCATGAAATATTGACATTTTCCTTTATATCCTAAAATCCGTATTTTCGGTTATATCATATTTCACGAGTCTTCTCAACAATAAATAGTATTGTTCCGAAACAAAGAAAAACACGGAGGCCTGTTCATTAAGAAACAACCAACTCCCTGCGGATTTCCTCATAAGTCCGTGGTTTCACCGGGTTTTCCAAGGCAAACGCGGCAAACTTGCCCATGACCATCGGCAAATCCCCCATGTCGTCGAAGATCAGGTCCAGACAGTTGCGGATTGTCTTCGCATCAGAATGAATCAAATAAGCAGGCGTAATCCGTCCCATAAAATGATCCTTCGGATACTTTTTTCCCTCCACATCCATATAAGTACCCACATCTGCCACATAGTATTCCGCCTGCTGTATATCATCGCGCAGACATGCCATCATATATCGTTTATTCTCCTGAAGCAGCACGATATGGAACGGATACCACGCCTGTCCCTCGCTCTGCGGACTCCAGGACAGCCGCAGCCGCCGGAGCTTGTCCTGCATAAATTCCACCAGAGCCAGTTTTACCATATCCGTATTCCCACTGCCAATCTCCATGACACTGCTATTTCCATCAGATGACTCCTTCTCAATCTGTTCCGGATAGCGAAAGATCACAAATTTTGATAAAATATAATTCTGTACCTGCTCTGCCGGAAATCCTCCCAGTTTTTGCTTGATTACCCGATACCGCTGCCGTTCCAGGTTTCCGCTGTTGCCAACGGCCCAGAGAAGCTGATCCCCCACACGCATCGCAAGAGACTGACTACGCCCCATCTGCCCAAATACCTTGTCCAGTCTGCTGATGATGGACGCCGTACTCTGGTGAATCCCATAATCCGGCAATTTCCCCATGCCAAAAGAAATGTAATGGATCCTGCCATCCTCCACCACACGGTAAACCTCGGGCATGGAGAGTAAGATATAATACGTATTCCACCGATCATCAAAATAAAGGCAGGCAAAGCCGCGCCCGCCGCGCAGAAATACCAGCGAACCCCCGTACCAATGCAGTTGCAGGCGTATGAGACTGCCCTGTGCATATTGCTCGATCAGCACTTTTAACTTCTCCTCGTTGATCTCCTCTTCCTCCAGCGTCTCTGCCGGCGCATACTGCGGCTGCACATGGACCAGATCAGGTAATTGCTGCAGCAGCGACAGGTCAAAACCAGTGGGCGAAACCAGAGTCTGCAGCAGTCTGCGCGCCATAGAAACCGCTGCATTTTCCTCATATATTCCCTCATAATAGCTTCTCGGCAGACTGCGCCTCTCAGTGGCAGTCTGCTCAAAGAAAAGCAGTACACCCCTCTGCGGAAACCAGCTGCATCCATAGAGATGTTCTTCATTTTCCGCAAACAACTCCATCGGAAGGACTGCGAGTACCTCTTGCCGTGTGATCACAAGTTCCTCCACAGCCCGCAGACCTTCTGACACAGGCAGGGAACACACATGACCGGCCAGAAACCCCGCCATTCTGCTTCGGTCCCGCTCTGGTGCGGCAGTTGCCTCCAGCCTGCTGTACAATTCCCTTCTGACAGATTCATATTGATCAAATGCTGCGGCCGTGACTGGCAATAGAAGAAACAGGCTGCGGTCGTCATCATGCAAAGCCTTTATTAAAGTTGTCCATTGCAAAAAAGGGCGGTATACCGGTGCTGCATCCACCTGATACTCGATATGCCGCCGATGAAATATCACCTCAATCACATGACCGCCAAGGATAATCGTCTCCCTCTTTCCAGTCTCTGCAAACCGCCTGCTCCATTCCGGCAGATATGGGAAACACCAGTTTAGATAATCTAAGAGAGACTGCCCGCTCTCTGGATCCTCCGCAAGAAAAAAGCCAGTGTTGATCCAATACCGGAAAAAGGGACGGCAATGGAATGACACGCACTCCTCTGTGACAGATGCCGTCTGGTCTTCCTCCATCTGTCTCTTGATCTCCTTTTTCTGCAGCATCCCCTCCGCCAGCGCAACAACACTCGCCGCACAGGGTGCATCCGTGTTCTCGCTGTAAAATGCCCTGATCTTCTCAAGAAAAGGAATGCATCTGTCTTCATTCATCCATATGCGCAGCAGATACTCTTCCACGAAGCGGCGGCTGCGAAGCGCCTTTTGCACATCCTTCCGCGCAAAAAATGCCTCCGTCAACTCAACCTCCTTCTCGGGATATTTCCTGCAATCACTAAAATAAATCACATCATCCTGAAACAGCTGACTGAAATTCTCCTCTTCCTCCTCCTCTATCCCTGGAACCCGTTCCAGGACGATTTCACGCAGTTTGCCATAGAACAGCTTTGTACGTCCCATTGTAGCCGTTTTGAGAGACAGACACTCCCAGAGAATACGATAAAGTTCTTCGGGAAGCGTCTGCCTTTTAAAGAAATCCTCGAACAGCCGCAGACCTGCAGGGTGGCGTTCCTTTTCGTTCCCGCTTTGTGTACATTTTTCTTTCAGATACGACAAAACATAGTCATTGATAAAGCTCCGGGCAGCTGTTAAGGCCTGGTCACTCCAACTGCCCTCCTCTGCAAGGCGCATGAGAAAATGGTACTCGGAAAAGCTGATGGACAGGGCACACTCATTTCCCCGAAACTGTCTGGGCACTGGTCCTTTGGCGGCAATCCGAAAAATGGATTCAATCCCTTCAAAGCTGCTTCCCCGCAACCCGAACTGTCGTTCCTTTCCTCCAGGCACCGCAGAATTTGCTGTCTCAGAAGAGGTAAACTGATATGCGATATGCAGCCATGTCAGGAATTCCCTGTTTGGAGGGTTGTCCTGCTCCTGCTGTTCCACATCCTCCAAAAGCAGCGCTGTAAATGCTGGTTCCCTGTGCACTTCCAGAAAGGCGGAAGACGTAAAGTAATCCATCCAGAGTTTCGGGTTGCCTCGCTGTTTTCCAGTGTACAAGGTCAAAAACTGCTTGTGGGCGTCGTGCTCTATGTACGGATTGCTCTCTTGCTCCTGTTCTTCCGCCACAATCTGCCAGCCGATATCTCCTTGCTGGTCTTCTTTCTCCCTTATATTGTCCTCATTCTGGTTTTCAAATATACTGTCCTTTTCCGGCAGCTGTTTTTCAGGTGTATATTCTGGTTCAGGAAAGTTTTCAGGTGTATGTTCTGGTTCAGGAAAGTATTCACGTTCCTGATAATGAATGTCCTCACCAGTACTGTCACAGTAAGCCAGCGCTGCCTGATAAGCTTTTCGCAGCCGCAGAAACATTTCCGGATTTTCCTCTGGATGATACTGATGTGTCCGCTGCGCGTAGGCCTTTTTTATGACAGCTTCATCACGACTTGGCTCAATACCCAGAATATTCCATATATCGTCCATCACTTTGTCTCCTTATCTATTTTTCGAACAATTGTTTAATCATTTTCGTCGTCCTCTTCCGCATCATCCGCCCAGAAAACTACATCCAGAGGATCTGCGTACAGATAAATTTCTATCGCTGCCAACTGTTTTCTCATCTCACGGCGGGCCTTTTCCATCTGGATCAGGTCGCCTTTTTCCCTGATATGATCAAAATACTGAATCAGCCCTGCAACATGTTCCCGCTCATTTCCGGTCATCTGGGTATATATACGCATTGCCGTCTCCAGCAACAGCTGATCCTCCTGATTCCCCCTGGCAGCCAGCTGAATCTGCGAAATCCGTTCATGCGCCTGCTGAAGCGCCATGTCTCCCGGCTGAAAGCGGGAATTGAGAATCATCCGCTCCCGGTAATCTCCCCCGCTGCTGCGGGCGCTGACATGGAGAATCCCGTCAATGTCATATGTAAAAGTGACCGTGGCATACTGTTGTCCAGCCATTCCGGGCGGAACCCTGACTTCCAGTTCCCCAAGCTTCAGGTTGTCCGAAGCATAGTACCCCTCTCCCTGATAAATCTCAAACCGCAGTTTCTGCTGATCGTTGGAAAGTGTATAAAAATTGTCCTGATGGCTGGCAGGGAGCATGCTGCTGCGCTGGATCAGAAACGCCATATGCGGATTCTTGTCTTTGGCATCGTTGTAAGTTGCCACACCCAGAGAAAACGGGCATACATCTGTCATCACAAGATCCTGCAGCTCAGCCGCGCGCTCCTTGATCCCCGCACAAAGTCCTACACCGAGCGCAACCATCTCATCTGTATTGCCACACACAGCAGGACGGCGGCCAAACAGTTCTTCCAGGTAATCGAGAAAAACGGTAAGCTGCGCAGAGCCTCCCACCAGTACAACCTCGTTGATCCTGCCTGCACGCCCCCTGTCCTTTATGGCGCGGGAGATGACCGACCTGACCTTTCGGAAGATCGGCTCACACAGCTGCCGCAGCAGTTTGTTCGTCAGCGTCAGGCTGTATCTGTTATCTCCCTGCCTTAGGATCAGGGACACCTCTGTATCTGCATCTCTCTGTGACAGGGCGATCTTTGCGTCCTCCGCCTGACGGTAAAGAGATGACAGTGAAAAAGAATCCAGTTTTTCCATCGACAGACTGTTCTGCTCACAGAAATAAGCCACAATGGCGCGGTCAATATCATTGCCGCCCAGATGATTGTCGCCAGCGATGCCCGTAATTTCTATAATATTTTCAAAGCATTCCACAATGCTCACATCCAGGGTGCCTCCGCCAAAATCGATAACCATCATCTGACTGTCACCCTGCTCCTGTATGTTGTGTCGATAATACAAAGCAGCGGCAGAAGGCTCATTGATGAGACGCTTTACCGTCAACCCGGCAAGCTGTGCAGCTAATTTGGTGGCGCAGCGCTGGTTGTCGTTAAAATAGGCTGGTACACTGATCACTGCCTCCTCCACTGGCTCTCCCAGATACTGCCGGGCATCCTGCAGAATCTGCTTCAGCACAAGGGAGGAAAGTTCTTCCGGCTTAAAACTCTTTTTCCCCAGACTGATCAGGCGCTCCGTTCCCATCCAGACCTTAAAGGAAGCCGCCGTGCTTTCCGGGTGGGTGATCAGCCGCTCTTTCGCGGCTGCGCCCACCAGCACAGAATCGTCATCCATCATGCTTACCACACTGTTTGTCTTGTATTCTCCCAGCTCATTGGGAATCAGTTCTGCCCTGCCATTTCGGTAGACACAGGCAAGACTGTTTGTCGTTCCTAAGTCAATTCCGATGATTGCCATAGTAATCCTCCTACAAAATACGGTTCATCCACAATATTCCACATCCAGTATAAACTTTTGTGGTATTTTATTCAACAAAAATGAGCACTTTTCCTATGTAAAATTGCCAACTTCAGCCACACAGCGCCAACGCGCTTCTGGGGCAAAATTGATGGTGAATTATTGTCAAGTTGCATATCGGCTCAACCACTATCAGCTAAAGTTGGCAGTTTCAATGTGGTACTATAGTAACGTAAAAATTATACCCTAAAGGCAAGGGATTTAATTCCATTATACGGACATTAAAAAGGACATTCCTTCTCATTCTTTTCTGACCAAAAATCACCTATGCTTATCTGAGAAAAAATAATTACTCGAATTTTGTTGTATTGATTCCTTTTCTCTGCTAGAATAAATTTATTATTACAAAAGGAGATTAACATGAAACAACCTGTTACTTTAGAT
>JAIEEY010000385.1 GCA_029067205.1 Lachnospiraceae bacterium | reverse complement strand
ATTTGAAATGGTTCAAAAGGAGAAGTTTAGTATAATAATATTTCAAGAGAGTAATGAACAGTCAGTTCATTGCTCCCTTTTCATATATAGGAAAAAGTCGTAATGCGACAAAATGTAGGTCGCAAAGCATTCTGTTTACATATGTCTTGCATTGCTATGATTAGCATAAAAGCGAGGTGCAAATATGAGGACAGAGAAAAAGGAAATAAATATACAGATTGGGAAACGACTGCAGATTGCTAGAGAAAACGTTGGATATACGCAGGAAGACTTTGCAGAGGCGCTTGGCGTAAGTGTGGAACATTACCGAAAACTGGAAAGCGGTGCTTACGGTCTGCAGCCAGAGAAGATGCTAATTTTATATGAAAAGTATAAGATTGATCTGACCGGACTGATTACAGGTGAGAAAAGAAAGCCCTTTGACCTGGAGTTGTTTCTTGCTAACTGCAGCAGGAAAGAACGTGATGAATTCATCGGGCGTACACTTGCATACATGAAGAAGCTGATGACAGGGCAGGAGTAAGCCTTTGTCCCATATGTATATTTGCTGAATTGGAAATATGTATATGGAGGTGGAATGATGAAGATAGCAGTCTGTGACGATGATCCGAGGGCTGTTGACATGTTTGACAGGTATGCAGCAGCAGTTATCGAATATGTAGTTGAGTATGAATTTTATCAAAGTCCCGAAGAGATGCTGGAGGCATATGCAGGGCAGGAATGCGGACCAGACATGTATATTCTTGACATTGAGATGCCGGGAATGGACGGACTTGCTGTGGCGAGGGAAATCCGAAACAGGGATTCCAAGGCATTAATTGTGTTTCTAACCAGTTATACCAAATATATGCCAGACGTGTTTGAGGTGGTGACTTTTGATTACATACAGAAACCGATTACAGTGGAAAGGTTGCGGATTCTGCTCAAAAAGGCAGAAACCTATCTTGGTATGACAAATCAGAGTTTTTCTTTTAGTTACGGCAGGAGCCGGTACAGTCTTAAGTTTGACGAAATCCTTTATCTGGAGAAAAAGGGGCGTCAGGCACTTATCCATACAAAAGATACCATATATAAAACCAACATGACAACAAAAGAAATCTGGGAATACCTTGACAGCAGGATGTTTGCTGCCATACACGGTTCCTTTATTGTGAACCTGAAACATGTGAAGACTGTTTCGAGCGGAACAGTGTGTCTCTCGGATGGCCAGGAACTTGCTGTCACCAGGGGATACCGTAAGAGCCTTGCAGAAAAACACATGGCATTCGTGCAGGGAGGGATGTGAAATGGTGGAGTACGGGATTCGGTTTGTAATAAACATTTTTGACCTGTGCATTTACTGGAGGGCGCTGGAAGCTTTTGTAGGGAAACGGAAGACTTCCGTGGAATTTGCTATTGCATTGTTAGTAGTGAGTGAGGCAGCCGGGAGCCTGATTAACCAGATGGGTATCAACTGGCTGAATCTGATAGCAATGGCAGTGATATTAGGGCTTTTCATATGTCAGTATGAGGAAAAGGCATCGGCAAAAGTCATTATAGTGCTGATGTATATGGGGCTTGTAGCTGTTGCAGAACCGGCAGGATATGTCATTTACACATTTTTTGAGAAAAACCAGGTAAAGAATGAGGCAATATTATATTATTCTACAGCGTTTGCCATGGAACTGTTCCGGGCGGTCCTGATAGAAGTGTTCTGCCGGTTCAAAATGGGAAAGAGCCTGCGGATATCTGCAATGCCAAAAGAAGTAGTCTATATGCTGGTCCTTATCCCGATTGCAAGTTTTATGGGCTGTTTCCTGCTGATCGAGGTGGCACAGGAACTGTTGTCAACACAGACTGCCACATTGTGTATGAGCATTATTTTTACCATCATCATAATGAATTATCTGGTATTCCTGATGATAGAAAGATATACAGACATGGCGGAGAAAAGGCATGAGGAGGAAATGGTTCTAAGTGAGACTGCCTACTGGAAGGAGTATTATGCGGATATGGAGCGGTATCAGGAGCAGATACAGGATATCAAGCACGACATGAAGAACCGGCTTTCAACGCTTTATGATGCCGCAGGGCATGGGGACAGCAGCGTGGTGATGGCGACACTAAATCAGATGCTGGATGACATCAGCCTGACAGAAGAGATCATCCATTCAGCAAATCCGGTCTTAAATTCCATACTGAAGATCAAGGCGGCAAAGGCAAGGGAAAACGGGATAAAAGTCGATATTAAGGCGTTTATTCCAAAGAAAATCGCCATTGAGGCAGGAGACATGGGTGTATTGTATGGAAATTTGCTGGACAATGCCATCGAAGCATGCTGTCAGTCAGGACAGGAAGAAAAAATCCTTGATTTTGAGACAAAATATCAGGGCGGTAACCTGCTTATTCTGGTAAGGAATAGCAAAGTACAGAAAGAAAACAAAGGGTTTGTCACTACTAAATCAGACAAAAGAAAGCATGGCAGGGGCATCCGTACTGTCCGCAGGGTGGCAGAAAAGTATGGGGGAACTGTTCTTTTGGAAGATCAGGGTAGTATATTTGAGGCGAAGCTCCTGCTGACAGGGATAGCCCAGTTAGAGTAAAAAAGTGCAACTTATTACAGCTAACGTAAGACTTATTACAGACAGCTTGTATTTTTTGCAGCAGATGGTAGAGTGGAAGCATCAAATATAGGAGGTGTTTCCATGAAGAAATGTGGAAATATATTGTACGGAGTAAGCGACAGTGTGATGAAAGTGATAGCATTTATGGCACTTGCAGTGACCGGACTTGCAGTAAACCACTGCTGTATGTGGTTTCTGGGACAGGATGAATTACCAGAAAACGCAAAAAAGCTGAGGAGGTTTTGAGCATGTCGGGGTGGCTTAGCCGCCGTATGGTGGAGCGGAATATCATAGGGGAAGAGGAGCAGGGGATATACCAGTTCGGGGTAAGGAATGGAATTATCATACTGATAAATATTACAACAGCATTCCTGATCGGACTGTTCACAGAGCAGCTTCTGGTAGTGTGCATATTTACCCTGTCCTTTATGACGCTCCGGAGCTTTACTGGCGGCTATCATTGCGACAGCAGCCTTTTGTGCTATATCAGTTCAAGCTTTGTGCTGTTTATTCCAGTGAATACGGGTAGTCTGTTTGTCAGAATGTCTGTCATGGTAGTGCTGCTTACACTGGCGGCAGCAGCAGGAATCATAATAGCATTAAGTCCAATGCACAGTAAGAAACGAAAACTCGACCATGCAGAAAAGAAGCATTTTGGCAGGCGGGCAAGAGTTATAGTAATCCTGCAGGCAGCAGTGTTTCTTGGGCTGTGGTATCTGGGATATAATGGATATGCTTACGCAGTCTATTCAAGCATCTGCATTATTGCAGTCTTTATGCTGGCAGGAAAAGCCCAGCTATATTTACAACTTCATATGGAAAAATAGAAATCCTTTCCGGAACATACAAAACCGAAAGGGATTTTTTGTCGTGGATGCAGCAGATAATTAACTGTATAGATTCTTGCACCCCATGGAGGTATAGTAGAGGAATACAAAGAAAAGCCCCCACAGGGGCTTTTGCGCGATTGAAAAGTTTTGGCTGTCCATATTCCGCCTATGTTACTGGATATGGTAACACAAGCCAAATGGTATGCACAGGTATTGAAAAATAGGGATTCTTAATAATAAAAAATACACAGCTACATAGAAAAACCTTTTTTCACACCAAAATAAACGACTAATCGATAAATTTTAGAATATCGTTTGGCGTGCAGTCTATGAGTTTACATAGTTTTTCCACAGTTGCCGTTGAAATATAGCAATTTCTTTTCATGTTGTATATCGTCTTGCCTGCAATTCCGTGTTGAATTAGAAAATATTGCGATATTCCCTTTTCGTCCATAATCTTCCAAAGTGGCGAATAGTCAATCATTTTTATCACCTCCGTCTGCCTATATTATCTCTAAACGGAACGAAATTTTGCAGACCGAAAATTTATGTAGCGAAAATTTATGTTGCGATAAATATCGCATCATGATATAGTGGATAGGTAACTAAATACAAACATGAAAGGAGCATTAGCAAGATGGACAATGAGATTTTTGAGATGGTAACACAATCCCTGACGGAAGGCAGGATAAGCCGGATAATGAATTGCGATGAGGAGTATGAGGCGGCAAAATTGCATGAAAGGGTAGTACATGATAAACTTATGGAACTCCTGACCGACCAGCAAAAAGAACTGTTTGATGATTATATAACGGCGGCGAGCGAAACAGATGCCAATGCCGAGCGGATAGTTTACCAGCAGGGCATGAAAGATTTGTATGCACTGCTTATGGCATTAGCATAACACAAAAGGGCGGATGACCGCCCTTTTTGTATTGTTACTTTGTAACTTTGGTCAATGCCTGTAATACAAGCCGTTCCTCTCCTTCAAATATATGGCTATACCGTTTAAGCATAGTCTGTTGTGTGTCTTCGCTTACTTTTTCTATAACAGTGATTGGTACATTTTTACTAAATCAAGCAAATGCGCTATGTACAAATAAGACTGCTGTGAAATAATTGTTTTTACTGCACAGTCTTTCAAAAAACAGTTTTGTACAGCCGGCGGAACAGAGCCTATAGAAAAGCTTTGTTTAGTGGCAGGGTGTTCTAAAAATACAATATTCAAAAGGAGTGGAAAACGGATATTTCAGGATTTCATTCTGGAAAAGATGATTCCAATGTTATTTTACCATGGGCTTTCTCGAATTCAGTGATTCGTTTTCTCATAAGAAATTCCACTTCCCTGTTTGCGGAACGTGCATTATATTCCGCGACATAACGGAATTTTTTCAATATTTCATCTTCTACACGAATCGTAAACTTGGACTTTTTCATTATCATATAAACCTACTCCCTTTAACAGTTTTATGGTTATATTATAGCGTCAGTATAACAGCAAAAAGCTTGATATTTCAGAGTGCTCTTTTGTACTGTTCATTTCAGTGTATATGTCAGCAGGTTTGTTAAAAAATCTGTTCTGAAGATGCTGTCTGCACTATCGCCACCATTGGCGGGAGAAATCCAATTGTATATAACTGTATTATAAAAATCCCTTTTGGAGTTTATAGCTGGAAGGGATTTTTGGCGATTACGCCAGATGCATTCCAGTTTTCTTGAGCTGCATTTTCAGTCCAAATACTGAACTGACCAGCACATATATGCAACTTTTTACAGCCAGCGTAAGACTTATTACACATTTATTGAAACAGTCCTGCCTTACAGGTATAGTTCGACGGAGGAAAGAACTGTCAGTTAATAACTCCTGAACCTGACCTGTCAAAACGGACATGGCTAAATACTTATCTGCTGTATCAAACAATTCTGTCACAGTCTGCAGTATCTGCAAATTTTTCAGATTATCTTTGTAAGCTATATAGTAATATTTATCCTGCGTCAGCTTCACTGGTTATTTCCAGATAGTTCCTAAAGGACATACGGGAGTAAAAGGTTGACAAAAAAGAAAAAGGGATATCCGGCGAGTATAGACAAAAAAGGTCGGAAAGATAAGCTTAATGCATTTGACAGACGGGTACATTTGGACATGTCCTGCAGGACATGGAGAAGGTATCCGTCTTTTGGTGTCTGCATATATGGGCACTGTGTGAGAGGACCACCTTTGTCCTTCATTTCAAAAAACATGAAATGGAGGACAATGAGATGTCAGAATGGATCAAGATCAGGATAAAGGATTTTTATAAAGATGCTGTCGGTGGATCAGAGTACACCTATGTTTCACATGAGGTGTATGAGGCGCTGGCAGATACATTCCGCAAGGAGGCACATGCAGAAGAGATGCGGGACCTGCGCCACATCATGGCAGGCGGCTACATAGAAGGTGAGACGGAAGAACAAATAGCAGAGGAGACACAATCACTGGAGGACGCAGTCATCCGCCAGATGGAGCTGGAAACCCTGCAGGAAGCGGTGCAGTCACTCACAGGAGTACAGAGGGATCGGCTGCACCTTTATTTTTTTGAAGG
>JAIEEY010000384.1 GCA_029067205.1 Lachnospiraceae bacterium | reverse complement strand
TATCGTACACTCCCAATGTGGAACCAGTTTGAAACGTATGTGAAATTGCAGAGAAATTTATAAATGAATTGTAAATTTCATGCCTTGTGGTTCTTCCATCGGGCAGAATGAGTAAGAAATGTTCATTGTCTTTAATAATGTGTCTACAATATACAGCCCAAGCCCGTTACCACCCTTGTCACGTTCTCTTGCAAAGTCAGGGCGAAAAAACGGCTCAAAGATATGCCGTAGCGCTTCTCTCGGTATGGGGACACACTCGTTTTCTATCAGGATATCGCGTCCGTCGAAATATACGGAAACTGTTTTTCTTGGTTCCGTGTAAGCCACGGCATTGGCAAGGATATTTGACACTGCTTTTCCGAACAGCTGCGGCGGCAGTACCGTTTCAAAACAGTCCGGCAGTTCAAGACGGAAGATGATTCCTTTTGCCCTGGCGGTCAGCATATACGGCTCGCATAAGGAGGAAAGCAACTCTGACAGGTCAACTTCCGCAGCTTCTTCGTTTTCTGTGGGCATCCCTGCCTTTGAGGTTTCGAGGATATCGTGTATCATATCTGCGAGGCGTCCTGTCATTTCCCTGCACTCCGGCAGGTAAGTGTCATAATCCTTATATTTTCCGACACCGAGTATCATATTTTCCAGCGTTGCATTCAGCGCGGTGACTGGCGTCTTCAATTCATGGGAAGCAGCCCTCAGAAAATCAACCTTTGATCTCTCGAGTTCACTTACACGCTGTTTCTCAATCTCAAGACTCTCGATAGCCGACAGCAGGTTTTGGTATAGATGGTTGATATTAACTGCCAGTATGCCTATTTCATCTTTTGAGCTGATTTTGCAGGCGACATCCCTTTCCATCCGTGCCATCTGCTGCGTCACCGCCCCGATCTGTTTTATGGGAACCGTGATCTTTCGTGAAAATACAAAGGAACAGGCTATAGAAATAACCACGCAGCAAATCAGGGATAGCGGCAAAGCTTTGAGAACAGCCTGCGTAACATAGTTTGCCACATTCAGGCTTGTGTTTAAAGTCAATTCATCATGCGGGCTGACTGAGATTACAAGCCATTCCGGTTTTGTAAACAAATAGAGTAATAGATGGGCTATCCCAACAATAAAGAGCATCAGCCCTAATGTGTAAAGAAAAGTTTTAGGGAATATTTTCATCTGTTTCATTGCTCCATCTCGTATTTATATCCTATGCCTTTGACGGTAACAATACAGTCAAGCCGGAGTTTCTTTCGCAAATTTTTAATATAAGTATCAACCGTCCGGTCAATGACCGGGTAACTGTCTCCCCACAGGTCATCCAATATCTGGGAGCGGGTAAGCACCAGCCCTTTATGCTCCACCAGCAGCTTTAGCAGGTCGATCTCTTTCGGGGTAATGTCAATTCTGCCGTTTTTGTCCTTTGCCGTGTAGCCGGGGAAATTTACTGTTACATCCCCAAAGGTCATGATGTCGGATACCGCACCTTTTCCACACCGACGTAAAAGTGCTGTGATGCGCCGCCCCAACAGAATCATGGAAAAAGGCTTTGTGATGTAATCATCCGCCTGTTCATCAAAACTCATCACCTGTGTATATTCGTCTTCAATCGCCGTAAGCATAAGGACGGGGACTGAACTTTTCTGTCGTATCTCATGCAGGATGGAAAGCCCCGATACTTTGGGGAGCATGATATCAAGTACAACAAGGTCGATATCATTCCTGCCAAATATCTGCAGGCATTCCGCACCATCATAAGCGGGAATGATGTCATGCCCCGCTGCTTTCAGGTATTCGCATATTGCCTCGTTTGTTTTTCTGTCATCTTCCACAATAAGTAATGCCGCCATATATACGCCTCCTCATACGACTTTTAATGTTCTTATCTTCTCCGCCAGACACCAAACAGGCTTTTCTTATCATTTTCTGTCCAGCCAGTCTGTTCCTAAAATCCAACATGAAAGGCCAGTCCAGTCTGTTCCTGAACCTTTTCAAGAAGTTCACGCCCAGCAACTGTCTTTGTCAGCAGCTTAAAGCAGACAGGCTCCTGTCCAAGAACCAGCAGGGCTTCCTGATCTTTATGGACATATGCCATCAGCAAAGGGAAATCCTGCAGCTTGATCAGTTCCGGGTGGTCTGAGAGGGACACAAAATCATCCTTTATCCGGTCAGCTATATTTTGGAAATACTCCTTTGAATATCTTGCAGGAAAAAAATCACTGAACAAGCAGGTTGGTTCATCGGTATGTTCCATCCATGTCATTTCTTCCCATTCCTCGATAGCATGAATCACCAGAAACAGCCCATATCCGTCCAAAATGTGGTTAAACCTGGGCTCATGTTCCAGTTTATGAATATTTAAAGGCGAGTGGAGCAAAGGGATATTCAGCTTTTTCCAGTATTTCTGATAAGCTGCCGCCGCCTTTCGTTTTCCGTCCTCATTCCCCTCCTCATAGGCAGTTACCAGCTCATCCTCATATTCCCAGGCTGTGTCTTTTGAATCATTCTCTTCCCATGCGTATAAATCACCGAAGGAATTGCCCTTCTTTATCCCGATGATATCGCCTTCCCCAGGAGCAAGAAAAAATCCCAGATAATTTCCCTCCCAGTGCAGAAGTTCCAATGGACGCAGATAACCACTGGTAACTAACAGGTCTGCCATGTGTTGGTAAATATCCCGGATGGGAAAAGGCAGCTTCACATGAAGCCGTTTCTCTGCTGCAGAGATTTCATTCTCTGAATAGCACTTCCATTTTTTCAAGCTTTCCATATGCTTCGGACTGATAAATTGCCGGAGCATCTTCAATTCTTTTTCTATTGCATACATATTTTTCACCTTTTAAACAGGCCCTCCGCCTGCATCTCTTTTTCTTTTTCTCCTTCATCTGTTTTTAAATTATGGACTAAAATTCTAAATTTCCCCGACAGAACAGGTGAAGATGATCTTTTGCGTATCCATCTTCCAGCACGATAAATGTCTTTACATCAGCCTCAATCATTCTGTTTACAAAAAATACATGTTTATCATCACGGGCGTAATAATTTTTTAATACCTCAAAAGTATCAGGATTTGCTTTTTTCAAAATCTGATCTTGAGAATATATATGCTTGTCATCTTTTGCAAACTGTTCCGACAGGACAGAAAAAGTTTTGGGATTGTGACATGCCTTTAATCTTACTGCATGTTTGGTATCAGTGGACCCGGTAAAAAAATATGCAAATTCTTCATCTCTGCCATAACTATACGGAAATGGTCTATCATACCGCAGCCCATCATCCAATGCCTCAAAAGATGCGGGATGGGCAATTTTAGCATCACCATAAGGCGTATAAATCACCTGATGGTTTCCGATATAAACTCCATTGTAGACATGAAAACCCTCTGGCGTAATGCCTCGCAGCAGCAAACCTTTTCGATAAACACGCTCCTTGTCTTTTATAAAATCATGGTTGAGAATTTCCATTGTATCAAGATCAATTTTGACACGGCGGAAAATATTTTCATATGATTGCTGCTGTGGCATAAAAGCAACTTCACCGTCACACTCACGGTAGCCGGATGGTCTGCCATTTTTATCTTTCAAAATACGTGCATATCCCATATTGTAACATCCTCATATAAGACTTTTCCTAAAAAGATTCGTTTTCTCCAAACTTAAAGTTTTCCGAATGGAAAAATTTATAACGTATGCAAATCATCAAGTGAAACAATATATCCGTTTCCTTTTTTCAAAAATTCAATCTGGAGTGTTAAATCGTTTATCTCACCATTTGTTGTCAAATCAAAATCCATATGGTATCCTCTGCCATCACTATAAGTAAATAAATCTATCCTTTGATTTTGGCTTTTTACCTGTGCCGGAGCATCAATCTTCAATACAGGCTGGGTTTCATCCAAATATCGAAGTGCAGAGATTAAATCTTGTTCCGTCAATCGACTACTGTCAAACACAGCTAAAAAATCACTGTACTTTTCTTTAGCCAATATTTCTAAAGCCTTTTCTACAAACTCAATAAAACATTCTTGTTCCTTTCCTTTTTCTGCGTATATCATGGAATAAAACCTCCGATTTTGCTTTCTGACATTGCCCCAAATAATATGCCGGAATTACCTCTGCTTCATCAGAAACCAACAGAGAGCTTAAAATAATCATTTTGCAAGGACCTCATATGCTTCCGGATTCTGTTTTATATAAGACAGTTTCTTATATCTGCTCTTTGCCATGGTTTCAGCTATGTACCTTTCAGGATTTCTTATTATTACAAATGGTCTTCTTTTCAAAACACAGGCCGCAAGGTACATCACCTGGCAGGCATTTATGGCAGCCATTTCCCCATTATACTTTCCCTGTAAGGTATGGCTGTCAAGAGCGTTTGCTCCCTCTACATACATCGGATATTCCTCAGTGTCTGTATAACCCCTTCCGATAATGCACACTGCTGTACGAATCGTATCCCGCAATACACTGTCCCTGTCTTCTGCTGACCAGCTTTCCTGTCAGCTTTTTTGAGAACAGATCCACAAGCAGCTTCTCCAGAGGGGCGGAATGCCCTGCAGCAGGTCCAGGCGCTTCTGAAATCAATTTCTGCACCACGACCGTATCATCATTCCCCCACTGCCTGTAATACATATCCTTATCCGGACAGAACAGCACATCCGGAAATCTTTCATGAAGCATTTCAAATACCGGGACCTCACACATATTCTCCACTTCCACAAATATTGTATTTTTCCCAAATAAATGGTTTACAAATTCATTCATCTGGTACATCTCCGGTCGATGATTGGGTAGCTGTCTCCCCACATGTCATCCAATATCTGGAAGCGGGTAAGCATCAGCACAATCTCCTTCGTGAGAATATAACAACGGTCAGATTACCTTTCCCAGATATTTTCTAAATCAGACTTTATATCAGCCAGCGTGATTGCTTTTAATTCCCGCTCCATTGCCTCCTGAATCCGGAGCAGCTTATCGTCCAGCACACGATGGATATTTTTTCCTACCGGGCACTCCGGGTCCGGGTTTTCGTGGAAATGAAATAATGCATTTTCCTCGATACAATCCACTGACTGGTATACATCAAAAAATGTGATTTCGTCCAAAGGTCTGGCAATAGTTGCTCCACCCATTCCCCGTTTTACCTCTATTAGCCCCGCATCCTTTAACTGCGACAAAATTTTTCGGATAATGACTGGATTGACATTGATGCTGGAAGCCATAAATTCACTGGTAACCTTATATTCATCTTTAAATACATCCATACAGACCAGCATATGTATGGCGATTGTAAACCTGCTTGAAATCTGTATTCTGCCCGCCCCCTTTTCTGAATATAATTATTCTGAAGCATTCCACTCCAACAGTCTGCTTAAAAAACGATCAAGCTGATGCGTTTTTGGATGTGCAAACAGTGATGCACTATCCCCATATTCCAACAGCGAACCTTCACAGAGAAACGCCACTTTCTCACAGGCATGACGGGCAAATCCCATCTCATGAGTGACGATCACAAAGTCCATACCTTCATTTTTCAGTTCATCAATGACATCCAGCACCTCATTGGTGTACTCCGGATCCAGGGCACTCGTGGGCTCATCCAGCAAAAGGAGTCTGGGCTTTGCCGCCACTGCCCGGGCAATTGCTACCCGCTGCTGTTGTCCTCCAGACAATGCGCCTGGTTTTTTCCTTCCATCCTCACCAAGACCAAAGCGTTCCAAAAGTTCCTCTGCGCGCCTGCCGGCCTCCTGTCTGGTATAGCCATGGACTTTCTCTAAAGGCAAAGTGATATTCTCAATCGCACTGAGGTGTCGAAACAGCCCTCCCTGCTGAAATACAAAACCCAACCGCTGACGGTATTTCTGCAAAGCACTTTCATCCGCCGGCAGTTCTTCTCCCCCTACAACCACATGCCCGGCAGTAGGCAGAAGCAGACCGCCCAATATCCGAAGCAGCGTAGATTTTCCACCGCCGGAAGGACCGATAATGGCAAGCGTATGTATATCGTCCGAAAAATCCATCGGCTTCAAAACAATATGCTCCTGGTCATACTGCCC
>JAIEEY010000383.1:21815-31928 GCA_029067205.1 Lachnospiraceae bacterium | reverse complement strand
AAAGAAGGTCAACTTAAAGGAGTCCGGTCTCTCGGAGCTTTGCAGACTGCCGGGACGAAAAGGGCCTGATCGAAAAGTGGTTTCTGGATGCGGTGGAGGGCAAGCTCAACAAGGAAAAAGACCGCATGAAGGAATTTCAGAACATTATAGAAAAGTATGTGATTTCCTACAAGGCAAACCAGTCTAAAATAGAGCGGAGAAACACGATCCGGCAGTTTAAGGAGGATGCGTTGGAGATCGCCGCATCGGCAGGGGAATACAAACTTGTGACCGACAAAGTGGAGGAGCAGGAGAACAGCATTGCAGGTTTCCGGGATTTGCTGACGCGGATGGAGACACAGGAGAATGCCGCAAGAGATCAGCTGCTCGGCGACAAGGCAGAATGCGATCAGGAACTTGCGCGCATTGAGTATGAGAAGTATTCTTATGAAATCGTAAACCTCATGGATCAGCTGCGTTTTCATGTGAGCAACCGAGATATGATCGGGATGGAGCGGGACGCGTTGGAGGAGGAGGCCACGCAGATTGAGACATTGCTCCACAAGATGGAACTTGCAAAGCAGAAAGAACAGGTGGAGGACGTCAGGCAGGATGAAAGTCTGCTCAAAGAGCGCCTGAAAGTGCTGCATGAGGGGGAGAGCAGGCTGGAGCCGGAGCGCAGGGCACTCGGGAAGGCGCTTGGTGCATATTATGAAAAACTTGTGGGCGAAGTGGCAAAGCAGATCAACCAGAATGAAACCGCGCATCAGGAGGAAACCCAAAAGCTGCAGGAACTGGAGGATAAACAGCAGTGGCTTGACGAAAATATTATCAAAGTCATTACCAGTATCAGCACCTACAAAGAGCGAATGAACGGCTTTAACCGCATCGAGGACAATTTTAATAATGATTATCAGGAGACCTTTGTCAGATTTATCATCGGGGAGTATGAGCCGGGATTTCTGGATATCAAAGGGGCGCAATACCAAAAGGAACTCGAGGAGGGCGCAAGGAGCTGCACCGCGCACAAGAAACTGCTTGATGAGGCAAACGAACGACAGAAATCCCTGCTCCGCGATGTTGAGGACAAACAGCAGGAGCGTATCCGGCAGGATTTTCGGATCGCGGATCTGGAGCGGGAAAAAGCGGATTATGAGAAGGAGTTATCCGAGAGGCTTGTTATGATGCGTTATTTTGGCATTGACTTGAAAGAACAGTGGAATATGGACAAGATCCTTGCTGCCGCGGACAGGAAGCTCGCCGAGTGTGAGCAGATGAGGCGCATGCTGGAGAAGGAGGAGGACGAGCTGCAGAAAGAATTTGCGCGTCTGACACAGGGAAAAGTGCTCGAACTTCCAAAGGAGACGGAGGAGCTGTTTGGCAGGCTGAACATCAACATTGTATACGGTATGGAATGGCTGAAGAAAAATGGTTATTCAGGACAGAAAAATGAGGAAATCGTGCGCAGGCAGCCATTTCTTCCGTATGCCTTGATCATGTCAAAGCATGACATGAAGATACTCTCCGAGCATGACAGGGAGGTCTATACGTCCTTTCCGATTCCGATCATACTGCGCGAGCGGCTGGAGGAGTCTATTTCAGCGCATGACAGCGGACTTCTGGAACTGTCAGGAGTCAGTTTCTTTATGTGGTTTAACGAAAAGCTGTTGGACGAGGACGCCCTGCGTCTGCTTGTCCTGGAAAAAGAGACGCAGATCCGGGAGAAGAGGGAACAGACAGCAGTGCGGAAAAGCGAGTATGAGGAATATTTTGAGAAGAGGGAGCGGCTGAAAAATCAAAAGCTGACCAAAGAAGCCTATGACAAAAATATGACACAAGTGTCAGATATGAAAACGGAAGCAGAAGAACTTCTCAAAGCGATACAGGCACTAAAAGGCGACGCACAGAAAAACGAGGAATACATTGGTAAACTTGCAGCGGATATCGCGCAGGAGCAGCATATCCTGGAAAAGATGCAGAAGCGCGAGAAGGATTTTGCCCTGTTCTGCAAGGAGTACGAGACCTATATGGAGTGCATGGCAAATGCGAACCGCTGCCAGAAGGAGCAGGCGCGCTGTGAGCAGAACCGGAAACTGGTCAGAGATGCTCTGGAAACGAGCAGGGAGCGACTGAAAACGATTGAGAGTGCGCACATGGATCTTGACAGGAAAGCTTTGGAATACCAGAACAAATCCAGTATCTATGAGACATACCGATTGAGTCAGACGCAGGATTCCACAGAGGAGATACAGATTCCGGCGACTGTGCAGGAGCAGGAGGCAAGATACGAGGCGATCACTTCCAGGATGTCCATGCAGGTGCAGGATTTGGAAAAACAGCTGCAGAAGACTTCCGCAAATCTCAAC
This sequence comes from Lachnospiraceae bacterium, assembly GCA_029067205.1. Classification (GTDB taxonomy): domain Bacteria; phylum Bacillota; class Clostridia; order Lachnospirales; family Lachnospiraceae; genus COE1. The sequence goes on along the minus strand of JAIEEY010000383.1, from coordinate 29,583 downwards.
AAGCTGCTAAAAGAGCTGGAACGCATGGCGAAAAAATACGGACTTGAAAAAGGCGACTGGGGCGAGACAACATACAGTCAGGAGGAGGAGACCCATCAGGAAATTCTGCTCGAGGACAGGAAAAATAAATTGAAGGTCAAAGACCGGCAGTGGAATGATGAGGACAAGGAAGCCGCAGTATGTCAGAGCCGCATCGACACGAAAAAGAAGGACATGTCAGAAAAATGCGGTATGGAGGAGCCTCTTGCAAAGGAAGAGATCACAACGACGGAATTTGAGGCGGCAATCAATCAGATTCATTTCCGGATCAGGAATATTGAGGCGGATATCAAAAAGGTGGAGCAAAAGCTGAAGGGACTGGGCGAGAATCTGAGCACACTCGCTGAGTACGAGGATTTTGTGTGCAGACAGGAGCCGCAGTGGGAGACGGATATCACACTGCTTGACGCGAAAGGGCTCCGGGATTTTCAGGGGAGACTGCTCCGCGATTACAGGAATTTGAAGGAGGAGCGCGAGCGCAAAAAGAGTAAATTAACAGCATACCTCTACAAGATGGTACAGAAAGAGATTTATCAGGAGGATTATTACAGAAAGCCTCTCGAGTCCATGATTTCACTGACTGACAGCGCGGCCCTGATCCTGGCGCAGCTTGACACAACATTGCAGTCCTACGACAGTCAGATGGAGAAGCTTGCGGTGGACATTTCGCTTGTCGAGAAGGAGAAGAGCCGTATTACGGAGCTTTTGAGCGACTACTGTCAGGACGTGCACAACAATCTGGGGCAGATCGACAGTAACTCGACCATCACCATCAGGGAAAAGGCGGTGAAGATGTTAAAGCTGCAGCTTCCTGACTGGGCGGAACAGGAGGGCATGTATCAGTTAAAACTCAGTGATTTTCTGGACGAGCTGACGAAAAAAGGCGTGGAAATCCTTGAAAAGAACGAGAACCCGCAGGAGTATTTCGGTACGAGGATCACGACCAAAAATCTTTATGACAGTATTGTCGGAATCGGCAATGTGCAGATTAAATTGTACAAAGTCGAGGCACAGCGGGAGTATCCGATCACATGGGCGCAGGCAGCGAAAAATTCCGGCGGCGAGGGCTTTTTGACTGCGTTTGTCATTCTCTCGAGTCTGTTGTATTACATGCGCCGCGATGAGACGGATATCTTTGCGGACAGGAATGAGGGCAAAGTGCTTGTCATGGACAATCCCTTTGCACAGACCAATGCGGCCCATCTGTTAAAGCCGCTGATGGATATGGCGGACAAGATGAATACACAGTTGATCTGCTTCTCGGGACTTGGCGGCGACTCCATCTATGGAAGGTTTGACAATATCTATGTGCTGAACCTTGTCGCATCAAATCTGCGCGGCGGCATGCAGTATCTGCGTGGCGAGCACCTGCGTGGGACGGAGGAGGAGACGATCGTGAGCTCGCAGATTGAGGTGATTGGGCAGCAGAGTTTGTTGTTTTAAATGATGGGGAAAGGATGTTTGGTATTGTGGCAGATGTGTTGACAAAAGAGCAGCGTCATAGAAATATGAAAAATATTAAGAGTGAAAATACAAAAATAGAGGTGCTATTGAGAAAGGAGCTGTGGCATCGGGGGTATCACTATCGAAAGAATGTAAAGTCACTTCCGGGTTCGCCGGATATTGTATTAACGAAGTATAAGATTGCAATTTTTTGTGACGGGGAATTTTTTCATGGAAAAGATTGGGAAATATTGAAACCCAGACTGGAAAGAGGAAATAATAGTGAGTTCTGGATTGGCAAGATATCTAAAAATCGTGAGCACGATGATGTGGTGAATAAGAAGCTGCTTTATGAAGGATGGACTGTAATTCGATTTTGGGGTAACGATATTAAACAATGTATGGATGAGTGTATTAAGGTAATAGAGGAAACCATATTTGATTCAATGATGTCAGAAGAAGCTACAGATTATTAAGTATTTGGGGATATTAATGTAAAAGCATGTAAATAAACTTGTAAAATTACCTTTAAAGTCGTATGATAGAAAAAAGGAGATGAGAATTATGTCAAACATTAAACTGATTCCTGATTTAAGGAATTATATAGATATGTTAAGAGAAGTGGACATATCCAAACATTTATACCTGACAAGAAATGGGCATGGTGAATATGGAATATTAACAATGGATGAGATAGACAGGCTTGTCCGATGCCGTACAGCATGTACAATATTTTCAAATTTGTAAAAAGCGGAAGGCGCGCAGAGCGTGAGGGGTGGATTGATTAGAACTAATAGAGTCGTTGATGCCTAATGCAAAACCAGTATAGTAGCATGAACGTTTTAATTTTTAGAAATATCTTTTATTTCAGTCGTAATACAGTCTGTATGTGCGTGGACGAGGCGTATATGGTATTTGGGGGATAAGTCATCTGATGTTCTTGGGTGAATTCTGTAACAGGGTATTCTTTGAATTTTAGGCTCTTTCTTAGAAGTTCTGAAGCAATTTTTTTGTTAATGGATGTACCTAATTGTTTGAACAGGAAGTCAATAACGGATATGGATGGCTTTCCAAAAATATTGGGAAAAATGGAATCCAAGACAACACTACAGACACTAAGGGGATTTTAGTATTTTTTCTTTCCACTGGAATAATAGGAAACAAGTTTATAGTGGCATCTTGTATATTCCCTTGAAATGCGGATAGGTATAGAAGGAATATAGTTGTCTGTTATAAGTTCAAGACAAAATAAATCTCCAATTTATTTTAGAATCTTTGATTTCATCTTTATTACCCCTGAAGCTTTTACTTATTTGAGATTGGTAATAGTAATATTTATTTCATCTACTGGTAGAGTAAAAAATAAATAACTGACACAAACAATGTTTTGGCGTATAATAGAATTAATCCATGAAAGCGAGAAAACTATTATGCCAAGAAAAACATCATCATTAAAACTTTTTGACGGTGAGTATGAGTATCTTCATTCTTTAATAAAGTAGAAAATAATAAACACAAATTGTTATATGGACACATATCCTTTTAGATAGATTCAATGGCGTGTCTATAAGAAACATTGCTTCTGTATATGATATCAGCACAAATACTGTCAGGTTGTGTATCAATAAGTATATTGAGGGGGGAACGGACAGAGTTCTTTTTGATGATCCGCATATAGACCGATCTGTGGAGATCATGGATGATGTTGTGGCCGGAATTATCGATACTGCCCGCTAGCGATTTATTGGCATTGATTATTTATAGGAATTGTGGACAATATAAAATCTCCATCAGCACATTCAGAAGAATGTCGTAGCTGCTGGCTACCCTCGGCTCGCAACAATTACGAAAACTAAGGTTCAGAAAATTCTCAAGAGGTCAAATATCAAGCCATTTAAGATCAAAGAATATTGTGAAAAACGAGATACTGATTTTGAAACAAAGATTCAAAATGTATTAGAGGTATATAAGCAAGTTTTGTTACAATTTGATGAAATGTATTTAAAAGACGATATCGTTAGGATCATATGCGATAACCATTCTGCGCATAAATCGAAAGAGGTAAAAAAATTATTTGGACACCAGACTTGAAGGAAGAATTATATTTGTATTCACTCCAACACAGGGTTCATGGCTAAATATAATTGAAGGATTTTTTGATAAAATGAGCAAACTGGTGCCTAAGGGAATTTGGGTTAATTATAAAAAGGAGTTGTCTGACCGTATATACAAGTATTTTGATGAATTTAATCGGGAGTCGATTATATATCATTGGACATACAAACTTGATGAAATATGCGTAGATGAATCTGCTATCTAATAATTTGTTAGTTTATTTATTATTCAATCTACTAGTGAAAGAACTGGCTGTAGAAAGTTACATACCAGATGGTACACGCAAAAGGAATTACACTATTTTGGACAAAGGATATGTTATGTTAGAAAAGGTATCTTTGTCAGAATGAAAACTTCTGTTTATTGGACAATGATAATGATATGATGAGGTGCACAAGATTATGAAGACGAATGGTCTTAGTTACATAGATTTGTTTGCTGGAGCAGGGGGATTATCGGAAGGTTTTATGCAAAGCGGATATCAGTCTATTGCTCATATAGAGATGAATGAGCATGCAGCTAAAACTATAGAGACGAGAATTGCATATTTTCATTTAAAAGAAAAAAACAAGCTTAGAAAATATTATCAGTATGAACGGGGTGAAATTACACGAGAAGAATTGCTGGCGTTAGTGCCTATGGATGAGTTGAAAACGGTAATAAATGAAGAGATGTCTCCCAAAACAATAAAAGGAATATTTCAAAAAATCGATACTATCATGAGCGAAAAAGAACTACAAAAAGTCGATGTTATTATTGGGGGTCCACCTTGTCAAGCATATTCATTAGTTGGAAGAGCACAGAGTAGCCATATGATAATACCTATGGAAGATGATCTGAGAAATGAATTGTACAAGATGTATGTTCAATTTCTTATAAAATATAAACCGAGAATGTTTGTGTTTGAAAATGTTGCAGGAATTAAGACAGCGCGTGGTGGACAGGCGTTTAAGAACTTGCAGAGTTATATGAGAAGAGCCGGTTATGAAATTGAGCCACATGAACTAAATGCAAAAGATTTTGGGGTGCTTCAAAGCAGGAAAAGGGTAATTATAGTTGGATGGTTAAAGGGGACTGGATATGAGTATCCTAACTTTGATATAATTTGTGGAAATGCAAAAGTTGAAGATTTATTAAATGATTTGCGTATTTTGCACCCCGGAGAAAGTTCTTCAGAATATGGTGTAATAGGAGCTAGTAAATATGTACGCAAGAATGGCATTAGAGGAAATGCAGATGTATTAACACATCATGTGGCTAGACCGCATACAGAGCAAGATATTGAAATATATAAGAGGACTATTTATTTATGGTTTAATAATCAACAACATGAGAGACTGAAATATGATGATTTGCCAGAAGAGTTAAAGACACATAGAAATCGTACTTCATTTGTGGATAGATTTAAAGTGATAGAAGGAGATATGGATTATTGTCATACTATTTTGGCACATTTATCGAAAGATGGACATTATTTTATACATCCAGATATAAATCAGCATAGATCATTAACTGTACGAGAAGCCGCGAGACTACAATCATTTCCGGACAATTATTTTTTTGAGGGACCAAGAACATCACAGTTTGTGCAAATTGGAAATGCAGTTCCGCCAATGATGGCAAAAGTAATAGCTGATAAGTTAAAGGAACAGTTAATAGATAAATGAGAAATAACTAGCAAAAGAATCCTGTGAGAGGAGCTAATATGACATTTGAAAATTTTTTTAATGAGTTTACAGAAGAAATATTGTTATTAAAAGACAATGATACATATGGATGGGAAGAGCAGGATTTTTTTACGGCTGTGATATTAGATTATCTTGAAGAAGTAGGAGAGGTCGATAGTCCTGTTGTGTGTCCTTATAGGGCGCATGGTTTACAGATGAATGCGTTTAAGTTTTCAGAAGACTATGATTTTCTGGATATATTTGTGAGTATCTATTATTTAGGTGAAGAAGTACAAAATGCATCTAAAGCAGATATTGATGCGGCGTTAAAACGAGCAATGCAAATATATAGAAGAGCGACAAATGATTTATACAAATCTTTTGAAAAAGAAAATGATGTATATGAATTCGCCCATTCTATTTATTTGAACAAAGAAAAGCTTAAAAATGTCAATATTATTGCACTTACGAACGGTAATTGCAAGCCAATACCGTTTAAGAACGTAAAAATGGATAAAACAGAAATTGCATTTAAAATATGGGATATGGATAGGTTGTATCGTTGTATGTCATCTGGAAAGATGAGGGAAACCATAGAAATTGATTTTGAAGGTATGTTTTCGGAGCGAATTCCTTGCTTAGTTAATAAAAGTAGTAATATGTATGATGCATATTTAGGAATAATTCCGGGAAGTATATTGGCAGCAATATATGCAGAGCATGGTTCTAGGTTATTAGAGAAAAATGTAAGATCTTTTTTACAAGTTAAGGGGGCTGTTAATAAAGGATTGAGAGATACGTTAAGAAATGAACCAGATATGTTTTTGGCGTATAACAATGGCATTTCAGTGACAGCAGAAAGTATTACAATTTCTACAGATGTTGATGGAACAAAATACATTTCCAAAATTCGAGATATGCAAATTGTTAATGGTGGGCAAACGACAGCATCTATTTATAATCTATCAAAAGATAAAGATAATTCATTGGATTTATCAAAAGTATATGTTCAAATGAAGATTTCTGTTATAAAGATAGAGGAGAAAATGGATGAAATTGTGTATAGGATATCTGAGTGTGCAAATACACAAAATAAAATTCAAATGGCAGATTTCTCTTCAAATGATCCGTTTAATCGTAAATTAGAAGAACTTTCTAGAATTATTTGGGCGCCTGCTATAAATGGACAAAAGCCAAACAATTGGTTTTTTGAAAGAGCACGAGGGCAATATGCAGATATGCTTACTAGTGAAGGCACACCAGCAAAGAGAAAAGCATTTAAAGAGACGCATCCGGTATTTACTAAAACAGATATGGCAAAATACGAAAACACTTGGAATCAATTGCCGTATTATGTGAGTGAAGGTGCACAAAAGAATTTTAAGCGGTTTATGGTAAGTCTTCGTGAAAGGGGTAATTTTCTTCCAGACGAAGGATATTATCAGCGATTAGTTTCTAAGGCAATTCTTTATAGGAGAACAGAAAAATTGGTACAACAGCAACAGTTTGGAGGGTATAGAGCGAATATTGTTACATATACCATTGCATTTCTCTCTCACAAAACTGCTCAAAGGATAGACTTGAATAAGATATGGAAAGAGCAGGCGCTATCGGAGACTCTTGAAAGTGAAATTGTAAAAGTTGCAAGAATTGTACAACATTTTATTATTAATCCCCCGAACAACGCAAATATAAGTGAGTACTGTAAAAGAAAAGCTTGCTGGGAGGGCTTGCTTGGTTTGGAATATAATTTGCCGGAAGAATTAGAACGAGAATTTATGTCTAAGGAAAGTGAGGGGAATTTATTATCTACTAGTCAGACTGCATTATTATTACTAAATGAGGCGACTGATGAAGAAAATGAGTTGATAAATCAAATTTCTAGCATTCCTGCAGATGTTTGGTTGGCTATTTCGAAATGGGCTAAGGAAACAAATAATTTGCAACCGTGGCAAAGGAGCATTGCGTTTAGTATAGGAACTCTTCTTCGTAGAGGAAAAAAGCCGTCTGTGAAGCAAGCTAGGCAAGCGGATATTATTTTAATGGAAGCAAAAAGAAAAGGGTATTCTACAGAGGGATAATAATGGAATGGGAACAATATATACAGTCAGTGTTAGATGAAGAGAAGTGTCTTGATAATATAAGTATATTGATTGACGGAACAGAAATCACAATGCCCCCAATTGTAAAGGCCAGTGTTTTTATGTTGGAAAAAATGATTCAAAATCAAGGAAGAAATAATTTATTTGTTTTTCCAGATGGCGAACAAATTCCGTTTCTTTTTATGATGGCAAAATTAATTTATAATATGCATTGTGGCAAAATCGAAAATCAATATACCCCTGAAGAGTTTCTTCCAGGACAGATTCTAAAATTGGGGAACTGTATTATGGAGTTCCTTGGTGTGGGAGAGGAACCCTTTTTCGATGGTAAGAAAGCAATATATTTAAGATTTGCTGATTGTAACAGATTTTATTGTCCAATTGAAATGGCGCCTTTTTTTC
>JAIEEY010000383.1:0-21805 GCA_029067205.1 Lachnospiraceae bacterium | reverse complement strand
GATGAAAATATCTAAACTGGCATCATATCGTAAAGAAAAAAGAAAAATAGATGAAGAAAAGAGAACTCATGAAAATTATTTACATGATTTGAAAGAGATAAAAACACATGTCAAAAAGACGATTTTTTATGTTGCATCAGTAACTAATAGTCGGAATTTTGCTGGTAAGATATTGATTGACGGAGACCCGTTGCTAGAATATTTTCTGGTGGCATTAACGGAATATACTGGTGAGATGAAGATGCTAAAGGGAAAATATATAGGAATACCTGCTCTAAGTTTTGCGAGTCAAATAGATTATGTTAATAAAGCGATTAATTATGGAGCGAAAGTGCAGTCTGTAATTATAAATCTGACAGAGTGTAATATGGAGAGCCAGTTGGCAGCGTTGGACGATTTGTTACAATATAAAATTCCAATTTTGTGCATAACCGATACAGCGAATTCTTTTAATTTAAAATTTTTGCAGGATAGAAAGTTTAATGTTTGGAGATGGGATGAAGATAGTATTTCAGAGAGCGTAAGAAGTAATGAGGGAATAAAGCTTGCCAAGAAAATAGAGAAATGTGTTAACGCAAAAGTCAATTATCATAGTCTGTCGGCACCAGAAATAAGTGATAGTTTTAATATTTTATATCATTATAATCACCTCATAGAAAATGAGTCTGCTAAGTTAAATATTATATTTAGAAAGCTTCTGACACTCTTGTATTCGATGCTCCGAAATGTAAGAGAGATTGGAACTGTAGAGAAACAACAATTCTCTGAAGTCATCCAATTTTGCCAAAAGAGTTTAGAAGAAGAGAAAATATTTATTGACGAAGTAGTTTACTTTGATTTTAAAACGGTCATTAAAAATATCGAAATAGTAAGTAGAAAAATGAATTCTTATCCCAAAACGGAAGCGATTTATCAGTTTTTAATAGATAGGCGTATAGATTCGTTTTACTTAATTTGTGCCAATAATGATCTGGTCCAAGCAGTAAAAGAGTATTGGATTGAGAGACTAGCAAAGCGTAACTATAGACCAAACATTATGGTAATGTATGCAAAGGATTTTCTGAAGTTAGATAAATATACTTCAGATATTGCTATTATCTCAGGTTGGTTAAGTGCTTCCGTTCTGAGAAAGATTATTTATGGGTATTTAGTTGAGGAAATACATATTTACACTTATGAATGCGAGGAACGTTGGAAAAGAGCGCATACAAGGTCATGGAAAATTGGACTTAATAATCAAAATAATAAAGTAATTGCCGAGAAATCATTTGCAAATCAGACTATACGAGTTCATGAAAATGCAAAAATGCTTGAAATGACTGAAGTAGAGCAAAGTGTGTTACATGAAAAAGATGATTTTGACTTGATTATGCAAGAAAACAGATATCGCCAGTATATGTCAAGAAGTGGACAAACTCAAGAGAGTATAGTAAATGCAAAACCGGTAGGCTTTGTTGGAGGAGAATTTGCGCTATATACCAGTGGACATAAAATATTAGTAGCTTCAAATATTATTACACAGACAGGCGATAAGATAGAGGAAAAGGAAATTGGAGAACTTGTGATTGGAGATTTCGTTGTTGTTCGAGAATCCTCAAAAGATATCATAAGAGAGGTGGCAGATAATATTTTAGAGGCAAATAATAAGCTATCCTTAAGAAAGATTGCTGCATTATGGAAAGAAGCCCTACAAATTGAATTTGCGTTTTCTTCTATAGAAGATATATATAATGCATTATGTGCTTTGGGATGTACTAGAAATATGCAAACTGTGCGTAACTGGATTTTATCGGAAGATATTATTATTCCTCGGGATAAGGAAGATTTAACTTTTATAGCACAAATGACAAAAGACGCTGTATTGTTGGAAAAAAAAGATGAAGTTTTCAATGCTGGGATTTTTATAAAAAATGCGCATATCAAAGCGGGACGAATATTGTCTGAACGGTTAACAGAAGGGATAGCAAAAAAATTATTTTCTGGAGAACGAATAGATCCATATAATATTTGGGATTCAATAGAACTTAATTTGGAAGATGTAGGGTATGTTAAAATACTTAAAGTTATTGATTTGGGGCAAGAATGGATACCAGTTAATGTAAATGATACCAATAAGATACTTGCAGAAGAAAAGGAGAATGTTTTATGGCAAGAATGATACCATCAATTATTTCGCCTGATACAAAAAGTAGCGCAGAACGTAGAGTTTTCCAGTGGTTTCAGGAGTCACTAGGAACAGAAAATTGGATTGTCTTACATTCGCTTGGATTAGCAGAACATATAAAATTACCATATGGAGAAATCGATTTTTTGGTTATTGCACCCGAACTAGGTATGTTCGCATTAGAAGTAAAGGGGGGGCGGGTAAGGCGCGAAAATGGAATTTGGTATTTTACTGGCCGAAAAGGGAACACAGATGCTAAAGAGAGAGGTCCATTTGACCAAGCTAGGGAAGGCATTCATAGTTTGATGAAGGCAGTTGGGGAGAAAGCAGATACATTACATTACCATGTGGCAAATACATTTTACTGGTCAGGTGTAATGTTCCCAGACATAGATTATGGCACAGTGGGAGTTGATGAAGAACCGTGGCAAGTATTTGATTGTAAAGATGGCGGAGACGTAAAATCTTACATAATACGTTTGGCAAAAGGCGCTAGGAAACATGTAACAGAACTATATAAACATTTTGACGAAAAGAAATTACCAACAATAAAGGATGTTAAATATATTGCTAATCTATTAAGAGGTGATTTTGACAAAGCAGTTGCAATAAGCGCAAAGATTAAGTATGCAGAACAGGAACTTGTGGAGTTGACACAGAAGCAGTACAAATGTGTCGATCAGATAGAAGAAAATAGTCGTGCAATTGTTTATGGTCCTGCAGGAACAGGAAAAACACTTTTAGCCATTAGACAGGTGGAAAAGCTAATTGCAGAAGGAAAAGAGGTGGCATTAATGTGTTATAATGCCAGTATAGGCCGTTGGTTTCAGTCGTATTTTGCGGGTAAACCAGAGGATTTACATCCTAAATTTGTTGGGACATTTCATAAATTGCTCTATGATGTGGTTGCTAAATCGGAAAAACAGATTTGTATTCCATCGGATGATCATAATAAGACCATCTTCTATACAGAAATGTTGCCGATGATGGCAGAAGAAATTTTATTAACTAGTCCAATAGAGTTTGATGAAATTGTTGTAGATGAAGCCCAAGATTTAATTAATGAAAAGTATATTGATATTTTTGACTTGATTATTAGAAAAGGTTTTGATTTGGGGAGATGGAAGTTTTTTGGAGATTTTTCAAGACAAGCAATTTATAGTGAAAATGTTAATGGCAAAGAATTATTGGATTTGCTAGAAGAAAGAACTGCTTTTGTACGTTGTAAATTGACGGAGAACTGTAGGAATACAAAGCAGATTTGCCAAGAAATACAAACGATTACAGGATTTGAAGCACCTGATGATTTATGGTCGAAAGTGGATGGGCCACCAGTTGAACATATAACCTATTCTTCAGATGATGAAGCTATTGAAAAACTGGAAGAATTATTGTTATCGTTAGATGAAAAACATATTGTCAATGAACAAATTACAATTCTCTCGCCGAGAAGGAGAGAGAATTCAATTGTGTCGAAGGTAGAGAAAATCAAAATAAAAGATTTTAATTTTACAAAAACAAAAGATATTACATTTTCGACAATTCAGTCATTCAAAGGTTTAGAAAATGCAGTAATTATTCTTACGGATATTGATACATATAGCGCAGAGAAACTTATGTATGTCGCACTAAGTAGGGCGAGAAGTGGTTTGTTTATTTTGGAAAGTAAAGCAGCACATACCGAATATCAAACTTTGATGATGAGGAGATTAGTAAATGGAAGACAATAGAAGAGACCAATTAAAAACATTTGTAGAGAGAGAGTTTATTGGACCAGATCCTATTGATTGGGAGGGACTTAGGCAGGAGAATGGGGAAGAAATATTGATTTCAGATCCTCCGCGGACAAGGTATATTGCCGGTATTTTGTTTCCAAAGGAGTCAAAGGAAGACAATAATGCTGAAGAAGAAAGGAAAGATGAGGATATCGAGATTGAAGATGAAAGCGACGATGGTAAAATCATTACCCCCAATAGGCCTTGCGGCTTTTTGGGTGAATATCTTGAAGATGCAGAGGAACTTATTGATAGATCAAATGCATATAATCAATCTGCAATGAGTTTGACGGTTGCAATTTCCTTAGAAGATGAAATAATAGCATGTGTAGAAGCGGGAATATATAATAAGTCAACTGAAACAAATTCAGATAATCAAAAAGTCACGACAAAGTATTCTAGAACTCCAATAGTGTGGAGTTCGTTGGAGTCATTAATTTTGCCCTCAGAAAAGGAAGGGATTAAAAGAATACCAGTTGATGATACAGGACTTAGAATTGATATTACATTTCGCTTTAGAAAAGATGATTACTGTATATATACAATTACGCTTGAAAACACTAAAGAAATGAAGGACATGAAAGTTCGAGATGAGGATTGTTTTTTTCAGGTAAAACTTAAAATAGAATCAAAAATGGGTTTTCACTTTCTGCCAGAAGGACAACGAATTAATGCAGATGAAGATTTTTTATCAAATGAATTGCTCTATCGCAATGTAAGAAACTATGCTATTGGACATGGTTGTGCGGCCGAGTGGGATGAGGTGAATGAATCTGTAAAATGGATAGAAACATCTGTTTTTCCATCTTATGAGGTAAAGCCAGTGGTTCCCAGTACCATTTCGGGTGTAAATTTGAGTATGCTTGATATGAGCAACGTGGAACACTTTAGTGAAGTTATTTGCCAGTTGCATTTGCTATGTGAAAAGTACAGGATTTGGATTGACAAATTAGAGAAGCAAAAAATGGAACTTGATAATAAGTATTTGGAAACAGCAGAAAGACATATAACAAATTGTAAAGTGTGCCAAAAAAGGATGGAGAATGGTGTAAGTATTTTAGAAAATGATGAGATTGTCCAAAAAGCATTTCAATGGATGAATCAAGCAATGTTTATGCAACAACTTCATTATGGTTTGCCTCTCCAAATTTGGATTGACGATGGAGATGATGGAATTAAACTTGAAAGTTCAATTGAAAGCATGCCAGATATATACGATGAATCAACATGGTATAAGAAAGAACAACGCATATATGGTAAGTGGCGACCGTTTCAGATTGCTTTTATTTTGATGAATTTAGAATCCATGAGCAATAAAAAGGGAAAAGAGAGGAAAATTGTTGACTTGATATGGTTTCCTACAGGTGGTGGAAAAACAGAGGCATATCTTGGTTTGTCAGCATTTACTATTTTTGTTAGAAGATTACGTAATAAAGATGATATTGGTACGGCAATTATTATGCGTTACACTTTAAGGTTACTTACAGCGCAACAATATGAAAGAGCTGCTGCAATGATTTGTGCCTGTGAAGTTATTCGTCGCGATAATAAAGAGGTTTTAGGCGAAGAAGAAATTAATATTGGTTTATGGGTTGGTGGAGATACGACTCCAAACCATATGAAAGATGCAGTTGCTAAGTATGATGATCTATATAATCATAGAACGAATATTAATCCCTTTGTAATGTTGAAATGTCCATGGTGCGGAGCACAGATGGGGGTGGTTGATATTGGGGGTAAAAGAAAACTTCCCGGCTACAGGATTATTACAGGGGCACGAAAATCAAAAAAGTTTATCTTCAGGTGTACAAATACGGAAAAAGGATGTGTATTTTCGAGTGGCACGGGACTTCCGTTATATATTATTGATGATGACATATATGAGAAGGCACCGACATTAGTATTGGGAACAGTAGATAAGTTTGCAATGTTACCATATAAGCCAGAAGCGCAAAGTATTTTTGGATATAAAAATGGAGAAAAGGTAACATCACCAGATTTGATTATCCAAGATGAACTTCATTTAATATCTGGTCCATTAGGGTCGATGGTAGGGCATTATGAAACAATGATACATGATTTGTGTACAGAAAGATTACCTTCGGGAAATATTTCCCCCAAAATTATTGCATCAACAGCAACTATAAGTCGTGCAAAAGAACAGTGTCATGCATTGTATGGATGTAAAATAGAAAATGTATTTCAATTTCCTCCAGCAGGATTGGATGCGGGAGATTCATTTTTTGCAAATGAAGACAAAACAAAAAATGGACGCAAATATGTTGGGATATTAGCATCTGGTTCACCCTCGGATGCAACAACTGCAATACGTTTATTTTCTGCGTTGTTATATGCAGCAAAAACAATGAAGGTTGAGAATGAAAAGGATAGAGATCCGTATTGGACTAATGTTGGATATTATAATAGTATTCGAGAGTTAGGAAATGCTCAAACTTGGATTAAAGCAGATATTGAGCAGCATTTAGATGTTATGTATAAGAGAAGATATGATGACAAGAGAATGGATCAAGAGACGTATAAAGCATATAGAAGATATATTTGGCATGATGAAGAACTTACAAGTCGAATTCCAGGAGATAAAGTAACAGCGAGTCTTTCAAACTTAAATATTGGCTATCCGCCAAAATTAAATGAAGATGGAAAGGCAAAGGAATATCCAATAGATATTTGTTTGGCAACGAATATGATATCAGTAGGACTTGATGTACAACGTTTGGGCTTAATGACAGTAGCGGGACAACCTAAAACGACATCTGAATATATTCAAGCAACGAGTAGAGTAGGTAGAGATGCACAGCATGCACCTGGACTTATTTTTGTGTTATACAGACCAGGACGTCCAAGAGACAAATCATTTTATGAGCAGTTTAAACTGTATCATTCAAAACTATACTGCCATGTTGAACCTACAAGCGTCACACCATTTTCGACACCTATAAGAGAACGTGCTTTACATGCAATTATTATAGGTATGATGAGGTTGGAACACGGAGAACAATTTAATCAAAATCCACCTAAGCTGCCACGACCAGAAGTAATAGAGCATGTAAAAGCAGTAATAGAGAATCGTGTAAATGATATAGATCCAGAAGAATTATCGGATACTTTGAAGCGCATGGAGTATGTATTACAATGTTGGGAGGATTGGAATCCGCAGAGATGGACACCACAAATGAATTATGATCATTCTATGGGGAATGCAGTTCCATTGATTTATAGTTCAAGCAATAAACCTAATGCAATATGGAATGAGCGAGGATTGAAAACCCCGACGTCAATGCGTAGTGTTGATGCATCATGCGAGGCAATGGTTATAAAGAACAGATACGTAGAAAGGGATGAATAAAAATGACTATGTATAAGCCGATGAGAAGAAGTTCATTAATCGGACCTTGGGGCATAGGGGCAATTGTTCCATTTCCGAATGATGAATCATTGATGATAGCCGGTCTTGATATGTGGAGATATAATAATCCGGAAAAGTTTGTTATTAGAGATGAGCGTTTAGAGAAAAGGTTGGGAGTAAAAGAATTGAGATACCCACCTGAATATATGGAGAAAAATGCAGATCCTGCAGATTATCATCTGACTATTCCTGCAGTAAGGTTTCCAAGATGGTATTATTGCCCATTTTGTGGAACGATGAAGAAAACAACTTATTATGAAGCACAACCTGAATGTGACGCATACCAATGGGAACATGGTAGAAAATGTAGTAAAGAATCAAAACATAGAAGGAAAATGATTCCAGAAAGATTTGTTGCTATTTGTCCAGAAGGACATATTGATGATTTTCCTGTTGCAGAATGGATACACCATGATAGTGGTAAGGTATATGATGACACCAAATGTAAAATTAGAAGAAGTACTGGTGGAACGTCTGCAGGGTTGAGTGGCGTTTTTTATGAGTGTTCATGTGGTGTAAAAAAATCTATTTCGGGGGCAACAAGACCAGGTGCACTTAAAAAGATAGAATATAAATGTAAAGGGACAAAACCATGGTTAGGAGTATATAAAGATGATGAAAATTCGTGCCCTTCCGAACCAGAGGATATTAGAGTAGTTCTTCGTGGCGCTACTAATGTATGGTTTGCGAATAATATTAGTTCGATATATATTCCAACAAATGGTGAAGAATCAAATTTAAAAATTGTTGGGTTAGTAAATGAAATATTTGATGTATTAAATAACTCACGTACGGATGGTAAATTTGATAGAAACTTTATTAATATGTATGCCCAAGCGAAAAATGTAGATGGTGACAAGTTATACGAAGCTATTTTGGAAAAAGCAGATGCAATTGAAGGAATGCAAGAAGTGAATGAAAATATGTCTGAAGAGGAATATCGTTTCGCTGAGTATAAGGTTTTGAATAAAAGTAGTGGCAACGATGCACAAGAGTTTTATTCCATCAATCATCCGATTAGTGAATATAATATGGTAATACAAGATTTTTTCCAAAGCATAACATTAGTTCCGAAGCTACGAGAAACACGTGTTTTTGTTGGGTTTTCACGATTGAAACCCAATGCATTATCTATCTCAAATAGTAAAAAGTTACTGAGGTTAGGAAGTGGAAATTGGCTTCCTGCAATTGCAACTTTGGGAGAAGGCATCTTTTTTGAATTTGATAAGGAAAAATTGCAATCATGGGCACAAAATGAGGTGGTGATGAAACGTGTTCAAAGAATGAGCGATTCGTATAAGAGTTCATATTTTGGAAAAGGTCTGCAGGGTGAATTGCGGCCAGAGTATGTGCTATTACATACATTTTCACATATTTTGATTAATCAGCTTAGTTTTGAATGTGGCTATGGAAGTTCCGCCCTTAGGGAAAGAATATATTGTGAATTGGATAATAATAAATTTAACATGACAGGGGTTCTTATCTATACGGCATCAGGTGATTCAGAAGGCTCATTAGGTGGCTTAGTAAGACAGGGCGAAAAGGGAAGAATTGAGAATACCATCGTTTCTGCATTGAGAAATGCACTATGGTGTACGTCAGATCCCGTGTGTATTCAATCTTTGGGACAAGGTACAGATTCATGTAACCTGGCAGCATGTCATAACTGTGCAATTTTGCCAGAAACATGTTGTGAAAATGGAAACAGATTACTTGATAGAGGTGTTTTAATAGGGACACTTGAGAATCCAGAAATAGGTTACTTTAGTATAATGAGGTCAAATTTAGCATAAATGTAATGGTTTTTTCCATATACACCAGTTTACAACTTTTTAATGTTTTACTTTGTCAAGATGTCCTATAATAAAGGTCTCTAATTTGACTTGCTAATTTTTCTGTGTTTCGAGGGCTAATACGAAAGTCGCAAATAATAATTTGCTCTAAAATTTAAACTATTTTCCTTGTCAAATATTGTATCCTATAGCAAAATTTGCACCTATTAAGTCTAGAAAACCAATATTTTCAAGGACTATAGTAAATTTTACTCCTATCAGATAAGAATCATGAAAAGTTGTAAAGTGGTGTCCATATAGTAAATAGCGATTTTTGAATATGTTTGAAAGACAAAACGATTAGGTATAGGATATAAAAACCTTTTTAGACAAAATTGTCATCAGTTTCATCTTCATTGAGGTAATAACCCATATTCAGCAAGGTTTCTTTGCTCATGGAGCTGATGTCTTTTGAAGTCATGTTATCTGAAGGGTTATCAATGCATTTTGTGAAGTTCTATGTTGAAGGAATCAAAATTATTCAAAGGTGTCACGGATTTCGATTTGATAAAGGCGAAAAAACTTGAGATACAGTTTGCATCAGATTATACAAACTTTCTTAAAAGTAATAAAAACGGAGCAGAAGATCAAATGAAACATATGAAAACAATAAAAGTAGCAGCAGCGATCATTGTGGATAACAATAAGCTTTTTGCCACGCAGCGTGGATATGGTGAGTTCAAGGATGGCTGGGAATTTCCGGGTGGAAAGATCGAGGAAGGAGAGACGCCGCAGCAGGCTCTTAAGCGGGAGATCAGGGAAGAGCTTGATACAGAGATTGAGGTGGGAGAACTGGTGGATACGATCGAATACGATTACCCCAATTTCCATCTGTCCATGGATTGTTTTGCCTGTACGATCAAGTCAGGCGATTTGGTTTTGAAAGAACATGAATCTGCAAGGTGGCTTGGAAAGGACGATTTGCACAGTGTTGACTGGCTTCCGGCGGACATAGGGATATTGGATAAATGTGAGGAATTGCTAAAGCGTGTATGAAAAATAATTTTTGCTCAGAAAAGCCAGGAAAAAAGATTTAGGAATGGGGCGAATGAATGATGTAATATACGATGCGTTCAAAAATGGCCGGGAAATGTTACGTTACAACTTTGATACAATTCTGATACAATCATGATGCATTTCCAGTGTAAAATCAATATACTGTTTATTTTGGATTCTCCCGGTGGAGGTGTCACACTGAAACGGGAGATATTTTCTGTGTATGGAGAAGCAATTTCTTATGTCGCGAGATCGGGTGAGAGGTCTGTCAATGGAGGGGGACAACGTTCGCCAGATAGGCATAGAATGTGGCTGGATTGCTGAATAGTGATTGTATAAGGAGGAGTTTGTTATGTGCTGCAGGAAAAATTGGTATAACATAGTGGTGTTGCTGCTGGGACTGACTTTGACGGCATGTGGAAATCAGACAGATCAAAAAATCATGGATGATTCCAGCGTGGGTGCAGAAGCTCAGACCGTGCGAACGGAAGCTTTGCATGATTTAGAGGAACAGGATGCAGGGCCAGATGTCCTGGAGACACAGAGCCTGAAAGCGAATACTTCGGAAACGCAGGTTTCGGAAGCGGAGGAACTGGAAGATGGTTCACAGACAGAGCATCACACAGACGATATGTCATTTAAGGCGGAGGTTATCACAGTTTACACGACAGAGAAACCCGAACGTTCCCGCGAGAAATTTCCAGTTGTGTATACAGACAACTTGTCTCTGCTTGATCAGATGGGGCAGACGGACTGCAGTTATGCTTATCGCGATGGCAATGTATATTACCGCCAGTATCACAAGGATTCTTATGAGGAAGGCGCACTGTGGGGAAATTATCAGGCGACGGCAGGGACGGACAAGGAGATTGTGCGTATCGATGCGGACGGCGAAAGTACAGTGCTTTTTCATGATAAGGGATATGGGAACATCTATCTGATGGGGGAACGGTTTTATATGACGGAACTGATTTCAAAGAAAGATGGCGATATGGAGCGGAGGTACACCAATGTGTATTCTGTGGATATGGAGGGGCGCAACCGAATCGATTACGGCGAGAACGGAAAGATCTGTTTTGTTGACTGGGTTAGAAAATGTATTGTTATGGAATTTTAATCGGAAGATAAACAGGAGACCGTTTATACCATTTTAAATGCTGAAAGTGGTGAATTGACAGTTCTGCCACTTGATACGGTCAAATATCGTACATTCTGGGATTATCATGATGGCTGGTGTTATTTTGAAGAGGATTCTGGAGATGGGATTGAAAGGGTTGTGGCGGTGTCTCTGGATGGAGAGCGCAGGGAAGTTATCGCGCTGACTTCGGATATGACAACAGAGGAGTATGGATATCGTGAGTGGATCTGTGATTTGCGTGTTGAGGGGGAGCGTATTTATATTGTGTTTGGAGGTTATGCTGGAAGTGGTAGTTTTTATCAGGGAGGAAGGATACTGACGACCAGGCTGGATGGCTCAGATTACCGCGCAGTCGAATGCAGCGCAGACCAGTTTTATGTCCGGCAGGAACAGGGGCGGCCATTGGTTTATTTTCCGCACTACAGGTATGATGACGGAGAGCAGGCGGCAGACGGTGAAAATGATTACGAGACAACAGTATGGGATGTGGAAAAAAATATTACTTATCCATGTGATTTTCCGGTTCAGATGATCTCCAGTCTTGATCATAAAATAGCGATCGAGGGACTGACAGGGCTCTCAAATCCGGTGTGCGTGTACCAGCGCAGCACAGGAGGGACAGACTTTTATGCTCTGCCTGACGATTCTGGCAGCGTTGTCAGGGCTGCCGTGCGGATTGACGAAGATATCAGACCAAGAGAAGACATGGAAGAGTATAAGATTGATTATCAGCATCTGTATTATGCGGATGGTTATCTGTATTTCGAGACGGAGTTTAATGTGTATGACGACGAGTATGCGATCGGCTGGCGCGACGGATACCGCAGAATACAGACGGATGTGTACCGCCGCAGGCTCGCTGATGGTGAGATGGAACTGTTGTATTCGTATTAGGAATTTATAGAAATTCCTGATTTATGTTACAACTTTGATGCAATTCTGATACAAATAGGATGCATTTCCTGCGTAAAATAATATTGGCATATACTCTCGGGGGCTTGGCCGCGAAAACAGCTGTAAAGGAGATCCCGGGGTATATTGGTATGCGTAGGAGGAGACGGTAATGAAAAAGAGAGTCAGCAGAGTTGGAAATATCATTTTAATATCAATATGTATGGGAGTTAGTTTTGGATGTGCATCTGACCAGGGGGCAGAGCGATCCGGAGAAGAACAGGCGATAACACAAAGTTCTGTTCAGGAGGAGCAGAGCGCAGAAGAGGAAAATACACAAGAAATAATAGAAGAAACATCTGAGCCGGAGTCCGATGTTCCAGAGAGATTGGCAGAAGAATTTTCTCCCGGGGAGCAGAACAGGAAAAACGAAGAGAAATTTTTTGAGGAGGCAGAAAAACAGGGGATTGACAGGCAGGAGGCAGATACATATCTACAAATTTTGAAAAAAGATAATATTTTTCAGGATGGAGCTATGGCGCTTACAGGACTCCGGATCGATGATATAGACGGCAATGGTCAGATGGATATGCTGGTTATGGTGCTGGATGCGCGAGAGACACCTTTTTACGGTTCGGGTGGTCTCTGGTTTTATATGAATGAGGACGAGCCATATTGTTTTTCAGAGGAGGATTGCTCTTATTACGGATGGTTTGACACGTTCTGGGACGATGTTGACAACGATGAGAATGTGGAGATCGTGTTCAGCGCACAGGGGACAGGCTGCGGTGCGGTGGGAGATTCGTACAAAGCTGTTTTTAAGTACAAAGATCATTCCATAGAGCGAATGCAGATGCCATCTGACTTTGAGGAGGATTATGACTGCGGACTTTTTGTTGAGGTGTTTCAGGAACCGGAGGCAAATCGCTATAGTGCGTACTGTCCCTATTTTGATGAAAAGATTTGCTTCAATGTGCAGAATGGTGAGGAGTTGAAGTTTCCTGATACAACAGTGAGTGTGGGCTGCAATGCGAGGGGATTTTATAACCTTTGTGTAGCAGAGTACCAGGGAAAGAATGCGTTGCAGGCCTCGGAATATCTGTATGGAGGGGGAGGAGTCGTAAATAATGTTGCCACGGCACAGTTCCTGATCACATGGGAGGCAGACGGGACGCCGAAGGTGGTTAAGTGGTGGATTGAAGAAGACTAAAATGGCAGGATAGTGATAGGAGGAACAATCATTTTATGGAGAGTTTTCAGACCAGAAGCGTTGGATTGATCGTTCTGATATTGTTATGCATTGGATGTGGAGTTGGATGTTCCTCAGGTCAGAGACCGGAGAAAGCTATAAAAGAGTGGGAGACAGCGGAGAGTGAGATAAGTATTTATGAGAATCCTGAAGGATATTATCCCGAAAAGCAGATGCAGATCAACGAGGAGATGTTTTATCGGCAGGCATTGGAGCAGGGAATTGATCAGGAGGAAGCGGAGATATATCTGCAGGTGCTGATGGATGATCATATTTTCCAAGACGGGGTAATGGAGCTGACAGGGCTTCGGATCGGTGATATAGATGGTAATGACCAGACAGATATGCTGGTTGTGGTGATGGACGCGCGGGAAAAGACTTTTTATGGTTTTGGCAGTCTCTGGTTTTACATGAATGAGGATGACCCTTACTGTTTTTCAGAAGAATGGTGTCCCTATTATGGGGATTTCGATTTATTTTGGGCGAATATCGATCAGGATGAAAATATGGAGATAGTATACTGCGCACAGGGTTCAGCCTATAGTGGAGTGGGAGATTATTACAAGGTGGTTTTCAAATACAGAAATCATGCCATAGAGCAGATGCAGTTACCCTCCGATTATGGCCATGAGGAATATAATGACTATGGGCTTCGTGTTGATGTATTTCAAGAGCCTGACGTGGACAGTTACAGAGCCTACTGTCCTTATTTTGATGAGTGGATCTCTTTTACTTCGAAGAATCCTGAGGGATGGTATTTACCTGATATAGAGCAGTATGTGGGCGGCAACCTGGGAGGATATTTTGATCTATGTGCGACAGAATATCAAGGAAATAAGGTGTTACAGGCATCGGAGTACCTATATGGTGAGTGTGGATACGGGCATGGTGTTGCCTTGGCACAGTTTCTGATCACGTGGGAAGCGGACGGTATGCCAAAAGTGTTAAAATGGTGGATTGAGGGAGTTGATAATAAATGGGATGATATATACCGAGCCAAAGAGGATGGCAGTGGAGCCCAATGTTTGATAGAGGCGTCTGTTGAAAGCAGAAGGAAATCTCGAATATAGACTTTGAGGGAACCATAATGTTATATGAGGGCAGTATTTACTGCTGCGATATTTATTTGGATAGCAAGAAGATCAGCAGGTACCAGTTATCAGATGGCGAAATCAGTTCGTTTGAAGTGCCATTTTATTCTTGCGCATGCATCTATAATGATTATTTCTATGGTGTATGCGAAACAGAAGGGAAAGATAAGAAACGGGAAGTAAACATTTACCGCATTAATTTGAATAATGAAAGATTTGAGACAATCTGTGAGTATTCTTTTGATTATGGTGCGTCGGGTGGCAGGGCGGTATCGCAATTGTGAGCCATAGAGGAGGGTGTCTTTTTGCATCGTTTTATTTCCAGTCAAGTGGGGTGTGGGTGGTATAAACTGACAGATGATGGGAATGTGTAAGAGAGGGAGGATAAAGTAGAGTGCATTGTAGGAGTTATCGATTCGTCATACTGATGTTGAATCTGTGCATGGTTTTGACAGCGTGTAAGAATTGGACAGATATAGATACAGGAAAGAGCACGGAAATAGTGTCATGGATGGAAGTAGAAATGCAAACAGGGGTGCAGTCTGGAGAGATTTTGGAGACATCAAAGACGACCGAAAGTATGGACAGCGTGTTTTTAACGCCAGAAGATACAGACGAGGCAAAGCGCGCAGTTGCTTACATGACAGAAGGGATAACATATTCTAATGAACAAATTTATATTCAATACAAAGATGACTTGTCACTGCTTGACCAGATGGAACAGACAGATTTTCGATATGCGTATCGTGATGGCATGATATATTATCGTCAGTATCACGAGGACTCTTTTGCGGAGGGGGCAGAGAGTGCGTACTATTACCCGACCGCAGGAACGGATAAGGAGATTGTGTGTATTGATGCGGACGGCGAAAAGACTGTGCTGTTTTCAGACAAGGGGTATGGCAATCTCTATCTATTTGGCGATCGGTTTTATATGACGGAGATGATAACAAAGAAAAAGGATGACATTGAAGAGACATTTTCCAACATCTATTCCGTTGATATGCAGGGAAGAGATCGTGTGGATATTGGCAATGGAGAGATCAGGGCTGTTGATCTGGACAGAAACATTCTCGTTTTGACCTTATTTTCAGAGTATACAGGGGAGGGGGCTTATTTTGTTTTAAATGGTTTAAGCGGCGAAATGACACTGTTGACCTACAATTCCGGCGGTGGTCTGTATCTTTGCGGTTATCACGATGGATGGTGCTATTTTGATGAACACTGGGATACGGATAACTGCAGGGTGGTGGCAATGTCGATTGAGGGAGAGCAGAGGCTGATCGCCGAACTGGAATCGGACAATTCACAAGCAGGGTATGGATTTGGTGAACATATTTGCCGGATGGAGATTGATGGGGAATGGATCGGTATCGTCTATGGAGCATATGACTATCCAAGTGGCAGATATTTTCAAGGAGGAAAGTTTATCGCAATCAAAACAGATGGCTCAGATTATCGGGAGATCGAAGCAAATTCTGATGACTGTTTTCTCTGTCATGATACAGGCAGCCCACGCATGTATTTTGAAGATTGTGCGGAGATCGGATTTACTGGAAAAACGTGCGTGTGGGATTTGGAGACCAATACCATAATTTCAGCGGATTTCCCGACGGAGCTGGTGCCAGCGGCAGAACAGATCTATAACAGTCCTTATCTTTATCAGGAAAAGTCTGCCCGGGGAACTCTGTGCGAGGGGGATGGAGATGTCTATGCTCTTTTGGTCGATTCTGGGACGATTGTCAGGGTTGCAGCACAGATTGACAGCAGTGTGGAGCAAAGAGGCATTGGGGAAGGCTGGGAGATTACCTATGATCATTTGTGTTATGCAGACGGATATCTGTATTTTGAGGCAACATTCAGCGTTTGCGACGAGGAGTATGCAAGCAGATGGAGCGAGGGTTATCGCAGGCTGCAGACAGACGTGTACCGCCGGAAACTGGATGACGGGACAATGGAATTACTAAATTCATATTAGGCGTGCTAAACCCATGACTTGATCATAAGAACAGAAATGCTTTTATAGCAGCATTTCTATTCGATCGCATGTAAGTTGATCATGGATATGATTTGATTCTGCGTTTCTTCAACCTGTTCTATTCTGATGCTGCCGATGTGATGCTGGGTAGATTTAAAGTCTGTCTCAGGAAATAATTTTGCACATAGATTGTTTGTCTCAGGTGATGCACCCATCAAGGCTGTTGCAAGGCAATTTGTATCAATCTGTTTTAATGCTGCTTTCAAATCTTTTTCGGGAATTGTTAAAATCTGCTCAAAATCAGTTATCCTTTGAGGTAAGATCTTAGGTTCTAAAATGTCATTGATCGAAAGATCATATAACTTCGAAAGTTTCAGCAAAAGCGCTATGTCAGGAATCGTAGTTCCTGTTTCCCATTTTGAGACGGACTGTCGGGTTATGTTTAATCTCTGTGCCAAATCTTCCTGTGTGTAATTGTGGCTTTTTCGTAGAAATTGCAAGTATCCTGCAATAATATTTGTGTTCATAAAATCACACTCCTTCACCGCTATTATAAGGTATATGAAAAGAGGAGCAAAGAACCTGATCAGGGCGAAAAAGTAAACGACAGGTGCGGACAACCATTTAAAAGATTTATTAGACGACTCCGTTGCGGCCTTCCTGTTCACGGTAGTACTTTGCGAGTGCACTTAAATGTTCTACAATATCTGAATTCCAATGTATGATAGAAGTCAGCTGATCACAGGGAAATTCATCACAGAGACCACAAAATTGTACATGGTGATTTCGGGCACATTCGTGTACTTTACATCTGCCGGAAGCTGCCCATTCCGGGACATAGCCATCTGCTTCAATGCAGCCTGTGCAGATACCATCTAATCTCTTTTGGCAGTTGGTACAACATTCGCCGCAGGCGGTGATCGTGGTGAAGTTTATTATTTGCTGCATGTTCGTTATCGAGTCCTTTCTTTGATCGTTTGTCAATTGATGTGAAATACGGACACAGTTATAATATTTGGTGTCATTATATCACAAGCCCGCAATTAATTCTATGAAATAATGTGTTCAAACTTTTGTGGCTCATTTTTCTACAGTTCTTAATTTGATCCGGCGATACAATTCAACATTCTGCTTGCCTATTGGGAAGGACAGCGTTTATAATAAGAGTAATGGTTGTTCGGAAACAACCCAAAGATTTTAGAATAAGCAAATGATAAGGAACTGCTCATAAATAACTCATGACAATGACTTGTCACAAATAATTTGTGAACATTTCCTTAGAAAGGACAAGATTATGCAGGAAACGATAAAACCCCCAGTGGAGGTGCGCTATCAGAGGGAACTTGAAGCGCTCAAAAATGCAGACCAAAATGCAAAGAGACCAGATAACTGGCAGATGTCGCCGAAGGCGGTCAGGACGTTTATCCTGGGCAGCGAGAAACCGATCGAGTATCAGGGCGAAAAGTATGATATCAAGAAGAAGTATTTCGGAAATGACGCGCTCGTTGAGCGGTGTATCGTCACGCTTGCGGGAAACCGCGGGCTGATGCTTGTCGGGGAACCGGGGACGGCAAAGACGATGCTCTCGGAACTCTTGTCCGCCGCAATCAGCGGAAACAGCAAGAATACGATACAGGGAACGGCGGGGACGACGGAGGACATGATCAAATACTCGTGGAACTATGCACTCCTGCTGGCGAAAGGACCAAGCAGGGAGGCACTCGTGCCGTCGCCGCTTTATGTGGGCATGGAAAAGGGAATCCTCACCCGGTTTGAGGAGATCACCAGAACACCCGCTGAGATTCAGGACAGTCTGATCAGTGTGTTGAGTGACAAGGTTTTGAATGTGCCGGAGCTGGGTGATGACGGCTTTCTGTTTGCGCGCCCCGGTTTTAACGTGATCGGAACTGCCAACACCAGGGACAAGGGTGTCAATGAGATGAGCAGCGCGCTAAAGAGGCGTTTTAATTTTGAGACTGTGATGCCGGTCAATAAGGTGTCCCTTGAAAAGCAGATCATTTTGAATGAGGTCAACATGCTTGCACAAGAGAGTCATGTCGATATGCAGGCAGATGAGGATGTCGCGGAACTGCTCGCCTCCACATACCATGAGCTGAGGGAGGGAGTTTCGTCATATGGCCATCGCATCGATAAGCCCAATGCAGTGATGAGTACGGCGGAGGCAGTGTCTGTCTATTACCAGACAATGCTCACCGGCTATTATTACGGGGACGGGCATCTTGATGTGGATTGCCTTGTCCAGAATCTGGTCGGCGCAATCTCAAAGGAAGACAAGGACGATCTGGAAAAAGTAAAGGGATATTTCAACACGGTGATCCGGGACAAGAGCAGCAAAGAGGGTGGATTATGGAAACAATATTACGAAGCGAGGAAATGGCTGAAATAATGCTGATTCCTGTCCGTCATCACAGTCCGGCGTGTTCCTGTCAGATCAAAAAAATCTTTGCGGACTGGAAGCCGGATGCAGTTCTGGTGGAGGGACCAGACAATGCCAATGCGCTGCTGCCAGTCATGCTGCACGAGGATACGCGCGCGCCGTTTGCCATTTACTATGCCTATCATGATAAGGCAAAAAGAATATCGGAGGAGCAGGAGCACTACAAGTGCTACTATCCGTTTCTGGATTATTCTCCGGAGCTCGTGGCTTTGAGGGAGGCGCGTAAAAATATGACAGAAGTGTCATTTATTGATCTGTCTTACGGGGATATTCTTGCAGCTACGGCAGAAAAAGTGACCGAAGGTGAGGCACCGCGAAATTATAATGACGACTATCTGCTCGCCAGAAATGCCTATATTGACAGATTGTGTGCAAAGACAGGGCTGCGCAGTTTTGACGAATTCTGGGAAAAATATTTTGAGATAAACGGAATATACGAGGACAGCGAGATCTGGTTTTCTCATCTGAATACATACTGCGGGCTTGCAAGGAAAAATACGCCGGCCGAGGTGTTGCAGCAGGAGGGGTGTCTTGCGAGAGAACAGCATATGGCAGCGCGGATCGTCCTGCAGGTGCTTCGCGGATGTGGAGGATGTGACAAAAAGGAGCAGAACCGATTCCAGAGAATCCTCGTCATAACGGGTGGATTCCATACGCCGGGATTAAGCGAGAGACTTTCTGACGAAAAGTGGCAGGACACAGTTCAGTATGCAAAGAAGATAGAGCGCTATGTGCCGAATCAGAATGAGAGTGTCTATCTGATGCCTTACTCCATGGAGGCGGCGGATGCATTGAACGGTTATGCGAGCGGAATGCCCTACACGGGTTTTTATCAGAAAATATGGGAAAGGCTTGTCAGTCAGGAGCAGAAACCTTATGAGGCGGCAGTATTGGATTTTCTGGTTGCATCGGGTAAGGAAGTCAGAAAAGAGGAGGGAGCGCTGTCGACCTACGACGAAATCTGCGCGTGGCAGATGGCAGAGGGGCTTTCAGGTCTGCGTGAGAAACCCCAGCCGGGAGCCTATGAGCTGCAGGACGCAGTGTTATCCTCGTATGTAAAGGGTGAATACAATATCACATCAGACATGCCGCTTCGCATTTTGCGGCGGCTGATGACAGGAACCGGTTCGGGAGCACTCTGCACGCTGGCGGACGTTCCTCCGATTATCCTTGATTTTCAGAATCAGTGCAAAAAGTTTGGAATCAGGACAGACAGTACCTTGGAAAAAGAAGTGACGCTCTCCATTTTTTCCAGCAAAAAGCACAGGCGGATGAGCATGTTTTTTCACCGACTGGTTTTTCTGCGGGCAGAGTTTGCAAAGCGCGTGAAAGGACCGAACCTGCAGCAGAGGAAAGACCGCAGCCTGATTCGGGAAATCTGGAAATACAAGTACAGTGCACAGGTTTTTGCGTCATTGATTGATGTGTCGGTGCACGGCGCGACTATGGAGGAGGCGATTGTCAGCCTTGTGCAGGAGCGGCTTCGTCAGGATACAAAGGCAGACGGTGCGGCGCTTCTTTTGACGCAGGTGTTTGAGATGGGCATTTCCAGCCAGCTTGATCTTGTATATGAGCGCGTGCACGAACTGATTCTGAAGGATATGGATTTTTATTCGATTGCGGATGCCGTGAAATCCCTGATGATGATGGAAGAGCTGGGAACTCTTTACGAATCTGACTTGGAGTTCGGGGCGCTTCTGCACACGGGAGTCAGAAAATTAATCACTTTGCTCCCGAGTATCACGCGAATGCAGGATGATATGTTAGATGCGGGCATGAACGCTTTGAAATTACTGTATCAGATCACGGGAAGGAAAGGGCAGGAGGACACAGGGGAGCGGGAGAACTTTTACGAGGCGTTGTACCGGATGCAGGAAGACGTACAGATTCATGCGGGACTGAATGGGTGCATTCACGGAATTCTCTATGGAGGCGGCATTGAGGATTTGCAGACGGTAGGAGCGGTGTGCAGAGGATATCTCACGGGCACAAGGGAACAGCTTTTAAAGACAGCAATCTTTTTCAGGGGCTTGTTTTTTACCGCGAGGGATTTGATTCTGATGGAGCACGAGATGCTTGCGATCATCGATACTTTTCTCGGTGAGGTTGACGAGGCGGAATTTATGGAACTGCTGCCACAGCTTCGAATGGCATTTGCGTATTTCACGCCTGGTGAGACGGATCAGATTGCGCAGCGGGCAGCGGGACTTCACCGTAAGACAGGGCGCGAGCTGATGGAGCGTGACGAAGTTCTGCCGGACTGGTATACATACGGCAGGGAGCTGGATTGCTATGCGCGGAGTATTTTGGGGCTTTAGTTATACTCACGGTAAATGAAATTTACCGTGAGTATTGCGCCAGCCGCAGCCGCGAAGCGGCATATTTCCTTATGCGGCTGTGTGCATCACTTTATACTGAGCGGTCAGTCTTTTTGACCGCCAGTATAGTGAATGGAGTGATAATAAAACATGTGGGGAGTCTGTCTTGACAGCGCATTGTACGGTGGAAAAATGTTTCAGTCTGTCATCGAATATGAGATTTCTGCGGACGACAGTATTGCCAATATCATATATCCAGTAGAAGGTGTCCCGATTTCTGTTGCCAATATAAGGGTTTTGGACAATCCGCCCCAATTTGTTGCTGGAGAATTGGTGTCTCCTGCCAATCCCCCAGAGCTGGTCGGTGTGATTCGGGAAATTGGATGGCATTTTGATAATCAGGATTATATGTATTTCATTACAGTGAATGGCAGAAAAAAGAGTAAACGATACTATGCAAATGATTTACTGAAACGGTAAAACATTTT
>JAIEEY010000382.1 GCA_029067205.1 Lachnospiraceae bacterium | reverse complement strand
ATACGGATGTGGACAGAATGTCAGCAGTGCTTCCAAATGGCGACGAGGTGAACAGGGATGCGATCATTGCGATGATGGCTGCGGTCATTGCGGAGGATTATCCTGGTGGTACCATTGTGACGGATTCCGTTACCAGCGACAGGCTGACGCGCTTTATCGAGGGTATTGGCATGAAGCACCACAGATACATGAGGGGTTACAAGAATGTGATCAATGAGTCGATCCGTCTGAACAAGGAGGGAGTCGTATCGCCGCTGGCGATCGAGACTTCTGGTCATGGTGCGCTCAGTGAGAATTATTTCCTGGATGACGGCGCCTATATGGCGGTGAAGCTGTTGATTGCACTCGCAAAGGCGGCAAAGGAGAACAAGTCGCTCGCGGTCTTTATAGAGAAATTGGAGAAGGGTTTTGAGGAGAGAGAGTACCGTTTCAAGATACAGGGTGAGGATTTCAAGTCATATGGCAAAGATGCTTTGAATACTTTTGAGGAGAGGGCAAAGGCGAGAGGATATCACATTGCGCCGAATTCCTATGAGGGTATTCGTATCACTTTTGATACGGATGAAGTGAAGGGCTGGCTGCTGCTGCGCATGTCGCTTCATGATCCGCAGATGCCGCTTAATATGGAAGGTGTCAGGGAGGGCGACTGTGATAAGCTTTTTGATATCGTACTGGAGCTCCTCGGTGGATATGATAGGTTAGTAGTACCTGCAAAATGATTGGAAACAGATAACGGAAAATACTTTTGTCGTTTACGATACAATAGGAGACTGGAATGAGAATAGGAATGGGATATGATGTACATCGTCTTGTGGAGGGACGCCCTCTCGTCATGGGAGGGGTGACAATACCATACGAATTGGGACTTTTGGGGCATTCCGATGCGGATGTACTGCTGCACGCGGTAGCGGATGCGCTGCTGGGTGCGGCAGCGCTTGGTGATATCGGAAAGCACTTTCCTGATACAGATCCGGCATACAAAGGGATTTCGAGCATGATACTGCTGGAAAAGGTAGGGAAACTGCTGGAAGAAAATATGTTCTTTGTTGAGAATATCGATGCGACGATCGTTGCACAGGTGCCCAAAATGCGTCCTTATATCGACCAGATGCAGGAGAATATTGCCAAGGTGCTGGGAATCAGTGCGGATCAGGTCAATGTCAAGGCGACGACGGAGGAGGGACTTGGATTTACAGGTGAGGGAAAGGGAATCTCTGCACAGGCAATCTGCATGCTCACAAGTCCGAGGGAGATGGCAACAATGGAGACTGGCACGCGTTCCTGTGAGGACTGTCCGGGGTGCAGCGCTCTAACGCACTGATGTATAAAGGGAAGATGGTTGGATTGTAATAATATGGATCAAATAGTCGGAGAGAGGGAAACTGAGAGAACTATAATAGATAAAATCAGGAGAGAATGTGATATCGTTGTTCAGCATGAGGAGGCTGATAAACGCATTGTTTTTTCGATGCAGAGTGACGGGATACAGTCTGTGCTGGAGCTTGTGCCCCGCGTCGCGGCAATACGCAGAAATCCACCGAATGTAAGTGCAGGACGCCTTTCATCTATGGCGGATATAGTGCGTGTGGAGACAGACTGGATTAGTGCGGTATCCACAGAAAGGGGATATCACACTGAGGAGTTGGTAGGAAAGCTGATCTCAGGTGCACTTGCATATCAGAATCAGATGCGCGTTCCTGTTTGTCTTGTGGAAGGGATTACTGAAAGCTTCCCGGAATCGGACAATTTCGCATCAAAGGCAGAATTTTTGGGGAAATTCGGATTTCAATACATTTATGACAGACCTCACTATGTTTTGAATACGGAAACCGTCTCGGAAGAAATGTTAGGGCGGGCGGCAGGGGGAGAAACGGTCTCCCTGGATATTCCCAACATGACACTCCAGGCAGTTGCCCGGGAGGATATGCTTTCCCTTGCACATTTTGCCAATGCGAGGCTTTGCAGGCAATATGGATTTTTTACAATCAGAAGTGCATCGTATTATGAACAGGTACAGAAAAAACTGCTGGATAGTGGTGGAAACCTGTTTCAGGTTATGGAGAATGGAATCCGAAAAGGTTTTTTTGCCTGCACGAATGCTGCGTCTGACAGTATCAGGGAGGTTGTATTCGATCAGGACTTTGACAAGGATTGTTATCTTTTGACAGAGAAAGGGAGAAAGCCCACTGTTATGGCGAGGATTGTAAATATGCCCGAAATGTTGAGACATGTTGCAGGAGATGGCAGGATAACGATTGCAATTCGGCTCAAAGATCCAGTGATAGCAGAGAATGACGGACTTTTCATCTGGTATATTGATGAAGGGGGAAGCCGCATGGAACGCGTGGAAGAACCAGTGACTGATCAGGAAACAGATTCTTCCATGCGCCCGGAGGTTACGACCACGATTGGCGAGTTTACCGCATTTATTTTTGAGTATATGAAGTTGAAACAAAATGCGAAATTTGATAGTATATACCTGGCAGGTCCGGCATTTATAAATGAAATGTATTAAAATGAAAAGAAAATATGGGAGGGATGCAGTATGTCACTTGTCACAACACCACATATCAATGCAGAGAAGGATGCTTTTGGGAAGACTGTGCTGATGCCCGGGGATCCGCTTCGCTCAAAGTTTATCGCTGAAAATTTTCTGGAGAATGCGGTTCTTGTCAACAATATCAGGGGCATACAGGGATACACAGGAACCTATAAAGGGACGAAGGTCAGCGTGATGGCAAGCGGTATGGGGATGCCCACGATTGGGATTTATTCGTATGAGCTTTTTCATTTCTTTGATGTGGAGAATATTATGCGAATTGGCTCGACAGGCGCGATGCAGGAGAAGGTAAAGATTCGTGATATCGTATTTGGCATGGGAGCGTGTACGAATTCCAACTATGCAAGCCAGTACGGACTTAATGGCACATTTGCCCCGATTGCGAGTTATGCGCTGTTAAAGGAGGCGATCGCGCAGGCGGAGCAGGCAGGAGCACGCTATCATGTTGGAAATATCCTGTCGTCAGACGTGTTTTACAATGACGATGAAGCAGCCGATAAAGGATGGCAGAAGATGGGTGTCCTCTGTGTGGAGATGGAGGCTGCGGCTCTGTACATGAATGCGGCAAGATGCGGGAAGAATGCACTTGCGATGTTTACAGTCTCAGACAGTCTGGTGACGGGGGAGGCGACAACAGCTGAGGAGCGCCAGAACTCTTTTACCCAGATGATGGAAATCGCACTCAACACAGCAGTAAGTCTTGAATAATAATATACTAGAAACGTCTCGATGGAGGCACAAGATGGGATTCATTAAAAATATTAAAAATGAGATAAGGGTCATAAGGGAGCGCGATCCGGCGATTCATTCCAACATGGAGGTCTTTTTGTACCCAAGCTTTAAGGTGATGCTGCATTATCGGGTAGCACATAAGCTGTACAAGAGCGGACATTATTTCCTTGCCAGGTGGATTTCCCAGCGCGCGGTCAGAAAGACAGGTATCGAGATACATCCCGGTGCGGAGATTGGTGAAAATTTTTTTATAGACCATGGAAATGGTGTGATCATCGGTGAGACGGCAGTGGTAGGTAATAATGTTACGATTTATCAGGGAGTGACGCTTGGCGGTACAGGTAAAGAACATGGCAAGCGTCACCCGACGATCGGTGACAATGTGATGATCAGTGCCGGTGCCAAGATCATTGGCTCGTTTAAGGTTGGCGAGAATTCCAAGATAGGGGCTGGGAGCGTCGTGATTGAGGAGGTTCCTCCAAACTGCACAGTGGTTGGTGTGCCCGGGAGAGTGGTGCGGCGCAATAACCAGAAGCTTGTGCGCGAGGAGTTGAACCAGGTGGATCTTCCCGATCCTGTCAATGAGGATATCAGGAATCTGCAGTACGCAAACAGTGAGATGACCAACCGTATCTTAGAGCTGGAACGGCAGATCAAGCAGTTGAAGAGGGGGTTATGAAAAAATGGAGAACAAAGTGTCCTTTTACAATACACTGACGAGGAAGGTGGAGCCTTTTATCCCAAATGAGGATGGCAAAGTGGCAATGTATACCTGTGGACCTACAGTGTATCACTATGCACATATCGGAAATCTGCGGAGTTATATTATGGAGGATTTGCTGGAGAAAGCGCTCCGTTATGTGGGATACGACGTCAAACGCGTCATGAATATCACGGATGTGGGGCATCTCTCGAGTGATGCCGACACAGGTGAGGATAAGATGCTCAAAGGCGCAAAGAGGGAGCATAAGACTGTGATGGAGATTGCCAGGTTCTACACAGATGCTTTTTTCAGTGACTGCGGCAAATTAAATATCAAGACGCCTGACGTGGTGGAGCCTGCCACGAACTGTATTTCTGAGTTTATCCATATGATTGACACGTTGATCAAAAAGGATTACGCATATGAGAGCGGCGGAAACATTTATTTCGATACCTCAAAGCTTGATGAGTACTATGTATTTTCCAGCCAGAGTGAGAAAGAACTGTTAGTCGGTGTGCGCGATGATGTGGACGAGGATGCAAATAAGCGGAACAAGAGCGACTTTGTGCTGTGGTTTACCAAGTCCAAGTTTGACGACCAGGAATTGAAATGGGACAGTCCGTGGGGCGTGGGTTATCCAGGATGGCATATTGAGTGCTCCTGCATCAGTATGAAGCACCTCGGTGAGTATATGGATATCCACTGCGGCGGTGTGGACAATATTTTCCCGCATCACACCAATGAGATTGCGCAGAGTGAGTCGTATCTGGGGCATAAGTGGTGTAATTACTGGTTTCATGTGCACCACTTAAATGACAAGTCAGGGAAGATGAGCAAATCAAAGGGAGATTTCCTGACAGTATCCCTGCTTGAGTCAAAGGGGTATGATCCGATTGTATACCGTCTGTTTTGTCTGCAGTCCCACTACCGCAAACCACTTGAGTTTTCCTACGAAGTGCTTGACAATATGGGAGCCGCCTATGATAAGCTTGTAAAGAAGATAGGAACGCTTGACAGGAACGGTGAAGTTGACAAGACAAAATTTGATTCTTACAGGGAAAAGTTCGAGGCTGCTTTGTGCGATGACCTGAACTCGTCCATGGCAATTACTGTATTGTACGATATGCTTAAGGACGACATGCCGGACGCAACGAAATATGCACTTGCGGAGAGCTTTGATGAGGTTTTATCATTAAATCTGACGACAGCGCATGCTGCAAGGGAAGCTGACAATGGCGTGGACGCGGAGCTGGAGAGCTATGTGCTTGCCAGGATCGAGGAGAGAAAGGCGGCAAAGAAGGAAAAGGACTTTGCGCGGGCTGATGCAATTCGAAACGAACTGCTGGAGAAAGGAATCGTTCTGGAGGATACACGCGAGGGTGTGAAATGGAAGAAAGCATAGAGAGAAAAGACATAGACGGAGCCACCATGCTCACGCAGATTCACAGAACATTTGGCGGTGGGACGGTTGATATCAGGACATACTCACCGCTTACGCTTGCATATATTGGCGATGCAGTGTTTGAGATGATCATAAGGACATTGATTGTGGAAAAAGGTCAAAGGGCTGCCAATACATTGCATAAGCACACGACAAAGGTAGTATGTGCACAGACGCAGGCGAAAATGATCGACGCAGTGTATGGGTATCTGACAGAAGAAGAGCAGGACATCTACAGGCGCGGGAAGAATACAAAGCTTCATTCGACTGCGAAGAATGCAAGTCTTGCAGATTACCGCAAGGCGACGGGGTTTGAGGCGCTCTGTGGATATCTTTTCCTGCGGGATGATATAGTGAGGATAACACAACTGGTTAAGCAGGCGCTGGAGATGGCGCACATTGAACTGTAAGGAAACACGGCTTGTGTCAGAGATGTATTTCATATTTTTACAGACAGGAGGTTTGATTTATGACCATAGAAGAATGCCGGAAATACCTTCCCGACAGATGGACAGAGATTATTGAACAAGACCCGGTACTGTTGGATATCTTTGGGGAACATGAGTACGATCTGGAACAAGAGGCAGTGCCGCCTTTCCTGTTCCAGGATCTGCGAGGCGGCGAGTTGGAACACTTGCGGCCTATTTTTGCCCTTTACGGACAGCCAGGGCTGGATATGCTTCAAGGCTTGTTGGAGATTGATGAGACCAGCAAGGATACAGCGGAGATTCAGCTGCCCGATGGACAGACGGGGTATGCTGGATATTTCTTCGCACATTTCTCGGAGAATGACAGGCAGGCTGCCATTGATGCCGCCCGAACCTATATCAAGGCAATCAACCGCATTTTTGTGGAGGAGTTCGAAGAAGATGCCCCCTTGGACGAGGATGCTCAAATTGAGTTTCTTTCTGGCAAGGAGGGGCGGGATTTTGAGGAGAAAGTTCATCAGGCGTGGGCACATGGAGATATCGGAGAAGATGTACCGGATGTGGATATGGGGGATTGGTGTCTTGATCTGCCTTACCGAAAGGGGTGTGAGGATATTGGGCTGATGTCTGAGGCGCTGTACCATATCAATTGCGACTATGATCTGTCCTATTATCTCCAATGGTCTATGTTCGAGACGGAACAGGAAAATCCTTTCCAGGGTTATTTTGATCTGTGGAAGATGGGATTGAACATTCATTTCCCGGCGAGGAATCGGGTGGTGCTGGTGGATTAAGGGAAAGGGAGAAATAAAAAGGGCAAAGGAGCTGCGATTTACATGAGAGACGAGGCATTTGAGAAAGAACCGCTGATGGAGTCCGCGGGTGAAATGATAATAGAGGGAAGAAATGCAGTGATAGAAGCATTCCGCGCGGGAAAACCGATTGACAAGCTTTTTATTTTGGACGGTGCACAGGACGGACCGGTACAGACGATCAAGCGGGAGGCAAAAAAGCACGGAACCATGATCAGGTTTGTGGCAAAAGAACGGCTTGACCAGCTCAGCGAAACAGGAAAACATCAGGGAGTGATCGCGTATGCAGCGGCATATGAGTATGCGGAAGTTGCGGATATCCTGGCAGCAGCCCGCGCAAAGGAGGAAGCGCCTTTTATCATTTTACTGGATAATATAGAGGATCCGCACAACCTGGGAGCAATTATCAGGACGGCAAACCTCGCGGGGGCACATGGCGTCATCATTCCAAAGAACAGGGCAGTGGGACTGACTGCTGCGGTTGCCAGGACATCGGCGGGGGCATTGAACTATACACCCGTTGCAAGGGTTACGAATCTCGGGAAGACTATGGAGGAGCTAAAAAAGGAAGGGCTGTGGTTTGTCTGTGCGGATATGGATGGCACGACGATGTACCAGCTTGACCTCACCGGACCAATCGGACTTGTCATCGGGAGCGAAGGAGACGGTGTGGGAAGGCTTGTCAGGGAGAAATGTGACTTGGTGGCATCAATTCCGATGCGGGGGGACATTGATTCCCTGAATGCCTCTGTTGCGGCAGGTGTGCTTGCGTATGAGATTGTCAGACAGCGTTCTTCATAGGCAGCCGCGTTATTGAGGCTGAAGACGGCATGGAAGCATGGAGGTTTGGTATGTCAGATATGTACGAAGGACTTACGGACGAAGAGCTGATCGACAGGCTGAGGAGTGGGGAGCGCCAGATCACGGACTATATTATGGATAAGTACAAGAATCTGGTTCGGAAAAAGGCGAAATCCATGTATATTCTCGGAGCGGACAATGATGACTTGATACAGGAGGGCATGATCGGGCTCTTTAAGGCAGTACGGGATTACGATCCGGGACGTGATGCCAGTTTTTATACGTTTGCGGATCTGTGCATATCGCGTCAGATGTATAATGCAGTACAGGCGTCGCGCAGGGAAAAACATACCCCGCTCAATACATATATCTCACTCTATGCTGACATGGCGGAGGTTGAGAGTGACGGGAACAGCACGGAGCTTGTCAATGTGATCGCGTCTGCAGTGGAGACGAATCCAGAGCAGCTCATGATCGACAGGGAAAATGTAGCAGACATCGAGGCAATTATTGAGAAGGAGCTGAGCAGTTTTGAGAAGCAGGTGCTTGACTTGTATATAACAGGAATGAGTTATTCACAGATTGCGAGAGTGTTGTCAAGAGATGTCAAATCCACAGACAATGCACTACAGAGATTGAAGGCAAAGCTCAGGAAAGCAGTAGATCAAAAAGGATAATACTATAACAGACATTTGAGGATGTGATTTGCAGATGAAGAGAAAAAGGGAACCACAGATTCAGAAACCGAAAATGTTAATCGTTGATGACAAAGCCGTCAACAGATATGTTTTAAGAAGTATCTTTGAGGAAGAATATGAGATTGTAGAGTGTCAGGACGGCAGGGGAGCAATAGAGGTCCTGGGGGAAAAGCGCGATGATGTGGCAGCAGTGCTGCTTGATATTGTCATGCCGGTATGTGACGGTTTTGCGGTGCTGAAATATATGAAAGAGACAGCGCTTCGAACGGTGCCAGTGATACTCATAAGCTCCAATGTAGATGACAAAAATATCCACAGGGCATGTGAGTATGATGTTGCAGACTATATACAGAAACCGTTTCAGGAGAATGTAGTCAGGCAGCGTGTGCAGAGAGTGGTTGATCTGTACCAGATGAAAAAAGAAAAGGTAGAATATGAACGGGCGGAATAAAAGGAAAGGGTTAGGATTGGTATGAAATACGAGAAGATTCAGGTAGCAGCTGGCGGTACAGTGCAGGCGACGTTGTCACTTTACATACAGGAGGATTATCCTGATACTTATGGGGAGCGCAGGCGTCCGATGGTTTTGGTCTGCCCGGGCGGCGGGTATGAGCATGTGTCTGTCAGGGAGGGGGAGCCAGTCGCGTTCCATTTTCTCACGGCGGGATGTCATGCGGCAGTGCTTTGGTACGATATCTCGAAGCAGGGTGCCCGGTACCCTCAGGCGCTGAAGGAACTGGCATGGTCTGTGGCGTACATCAGGGAGCACGCAGATCAGTATGCGATTGATTCGGATAAAATATTGGTCGCAGGCTTTTCGGCAGGCGGACATCTCGCAGCAAGCCTTGGCTGTTTCTGGGACAAAGAGTGGCTTGAAAAAGAGATGCAGATGCCGAGAACGAGTTATCAGCCCAACGGAATGATACTTGCTTATCCGGTCATTACATCTGGAGTTTTTGCACACAGAGGAAGTTTTGAGAATCTGATGGGTGAAAAGGCGAGTGATGAGCTGGAGAAAGAGCTGAGTCTGGAAAACCAGGTGACAGACAAGGTGCCGCCGGTTTTTATGTGGCATACGATTGAGGATGGCACAGTGCCGCTTGAAAATTCGCTGCTGTTTGCGTCTGCACTCAGAAAGGCGGGGGTGAATTTCGAGTACCACGTGTTTCCGCATGGCGGGCATGGATATGCGCTTGCGACGAAAGAGACTGCGATGAGAGATGGTATGGAGATTGAACCGCAGTGCGAGCAGTGGATTGATTTGTGCAAAAACTGGTTGAAGTATAACTTTGTAAAATTGTAATTATAAATAAGGAATCATACAAACAAAGAAGCCTGATTACTCAGGCTTCCTGTTGTGTAAAAGGGGAATTCTTCCGGAATTGCTAATTAGCAAGTCTAACATCTCTGCTAAACATAATATAACTATACAATGAAACAAGCCTTTTTTCTATAACTATATTGTAAAAATATAGTAATATATTAGCCAGAATGTAACGGCTTCGCAATATAAGATTGAAGGAGCATCAATTTATGATTGGTGTTTACTGCTCAGTGGTTCAAAGATTGTCTTTCTTCCGATATATCCAAAAACTCTCACAATTAAGATACCGATCAGAGAACCACCGCTGTCAATGATCACATCGCGCACTGAGCAGCTGCGTCCGCCGACAAAGTATTGGTGAAGTTCATCGAGTGCGGCAAAGCCGACACAGAGAATTCCTCCGGCGATGACCAGCCAGATTCCGCGTATGCCATACACATACAGAGGAAATGCTACGGTAACTGCGAGCAGGAAGTATTCCGTGAAATGTGCAATCTTCCGCACATAGAAGTGTATCTTGCGGATACAGCGTGAGATCTGCTTGTCCGTCAGCTGCAGGTCGAGTGCACGGTCAGCGATGGACACGGCTTTGTAGGATATCTTGTAGCTTTGGTTGGCGCTAGTAGTGCCGTCCTGTGCCGAAAAGGAAAAGATGATATACATCATCAATAGTGCAGGGATAAAAGATAACGGTTTTAGGATAAAACGCAGTAACGTTTTCACAAATTTTTTAAATGTCATAGTCATTCTCCTGTAAAAAGATATTTTTATCATAACTAGAAGGCATAGGAATAGGCAATTAATTTTTTATAAAGTTTATCGAAAAACAAAATTTGGAAAGAATGACTGTACATTTTTTTGTTTTATGTTAGAATAGAATAAAGAATTGTGGAAAATAGGATATAGGGAGGAACGCGTATGCAGGACAGTTTGAGGCTTTCGAGGGACGAAATTATCATTTGTTATAAGGATGACGTGGCGCGGTTGATGCGGTATCTGTCATGGCTTCAGGAGAAAAGCGGCACGAAGGCAACAGGTATTTATAGCGGCGAGGGGATTGAAAAGAATTCTATGGCGGTTCCTACCTATGATTCAACGCTGCTTAGTTTTGTTAAGGAAGTTAAGAAGACGGATTTTATTAATAGGAATTATGTGTATACTCTTTCACGATACCGCATTAAGACGGCGGCGGATGAGCTTCGCGTGATCAGTGCCTGTTCTTTGCAGGAGATAACCGTCTTGGGAGATATTTTGTCAAAATATGTGCTCCGCGGTGACGTGAAGGGTGCTGTCTGGGCGGAAGGTGTGCAGAATGGAGTGTATCTTGCGCTCCTGCTGAAGCTGAAAGAACTGATGGAGATCAGAAAGCCATTGGAATATTAATGTCTGGCGTGACGACAGAGGCTGTGAACAGAGAGATTGCATACATTATGGGAACGTTGGGAATGGTAGTAAAGTAAATGGATATTGCATGGAAGCATGGTTTAGTGCCATGCTTTCATTATAGATGCATACACAAATGCAAAAATATATGAGGAGGGGCTATGCAGGAGACAAATGAGAATACGATAATGACGATTGACGAAGTGCGGGAGAGATTTTCACATGACCGTTTTGCGACGGTGAACGGGGCAGTGATCGATGAGATCGATGAAGGATACGCAAAGTGTTCCATGGTATTAAATGATACACACCGCAATGCTTTGGGGGCTGTCATGGGAGGGGCGATTTTTACGCTGGCAGATTTTGCCTTCGCGGTGGCTTCCAACTGGAACAAAACCCCACAGGTATCCCTGAATGCTTCGATCAGTTTTCTGGGAAGGGCAAAAGGAAGTAAGCTGATCGCGGTGGCCAGGAAGATCAAAGAGGGAAGAAAGACCTGTTATTATGAGGTGACGATCAGCGATGAACTTGGAAACCAGGTTGCGCATATGACTTCGAACGGGTTTGCAGTGTGACTTTAGGAGCTGTTTTTGAAATGATATCATGATGATGTTTATGGAAGTTGTGAATTATATTGCCAAAAAGGGAAATATATAAAATAATGAAAGCGGCTGTTCAGAACAGGGTTGTGCATTAGCTTCTGCGAAAATACTGTTCTGAATCGTTGAAAAGCAAGGAGGACTTAGAGTATGAATGATGTAGTGATCAACAAGAGAAAGGTTGCGATTGTGGGCTGCGGTTTTGTGGGGGCGGCGACGGCATTCTGCCTGATGCAGAGCGGACTGTTTTCGGAGATGGTACTGATTGATGCAGACCATGACAAGGCGGAGGGAGAGGCGCTTGACATCGCGCATGGCATCCCGTTTATCGGTCATGTGGATATCTATGCGGGCGGTTATGATGACATTGTGGATGCGTCGATTGTCATTATCACAGCGGGGGCAAACCAGAAACCGGACGAGACAAGGCTTGACCTGGTGCACAAGAATGTAGGTATTTACAAGAGTATTATCCCGGAGATCGCGAGCAGGAATTATAAGGGAATATTGTTGATTGTATCCAATCCGGTCGATATCCTGACTTATGTGGCGTGCAAGCTCAGCAATATGCCGGAGGACAGGGTGATTGGTTCGGGTACAGTGCTTGACAGTGCGAGACTCAAATACAAGCTGGGCGAACATCTCGATGTGGACAGCAAGAGCGTTCACGCTTTTATTATCGGTGAGCATGGGGACAGTGAGATTGCTGCGTGGAGCAGTGCGAATGTATCTGGTGTGCCATTGAATGATTTCTGTGAGCTGAGAGGGCATTTCCAGCATGAGGAGTCCATGGAACGGATCGCGGCGGAGGTCAAGAACTGTGCCTATGAGATCATCTCCAAAAAGAGGGCAACTTACTATGGTATTGCCATGTCAGTAAGGCGAATCTGCGAGGCAGTCGTGCGGAATGAGCGGTCTATTCTGCCGATATCGCGCATGATACACGGGGAGTATGGTATCGAGGGGATTGCGCTGAGTATGCCTGCTGTGCTGGGTGAGGACGGCATACAGACCAGGGTGCCGATTTCCTTGAATGAAGAGGAGCAGGCGAAGCTGAAGCAGTCGGCTGATACGCTTGCGACAGTGATCAGGGAACTTGACATA
This sequence comes from Lachnospiraceae bacterium, assembly GCA_029067205.1. Taxonomy (GTDB): domain Bacteria; phylum Bacillota; class Clostridia; order Lachnospirales; family Lachnospiraceae; genus COE1. The sequence goes on along the minus strand of JAIEEY010000382.1, from coordinate 22,348 downwards.
TAGTTATGGTGAAATAAAAGAAGCACGTTTTGTGACAGAAGTTGCAAAATGTGCTTTTTTGGTTAAATATTATAAATAAATCATATTTAGGTGTTGACAACTAATGTATGTTAGCGTATACTAACAAATGTAAGGATACATTAATAAAAGTGTCACACGCAAAACAGATTTGTATACCAATGGATACACAGGTCTGTAAATGAGAAGAGGAGATGAGTGCATGCCGTTGAGTATGGCGAATGTTGGTGAGAAAATGGAAATTAAGAAAGTGGGCGGAAAAGAGGAAACGAGACAGTTTCTTGAGAAGCTCGGGTTTGTGGTTGGCGGAATTATTACAGTGATATCTGATATCAACGGAAGCATGATTGTCAATGTAAAAGATTCCAGGGTTGCTATTGGAAGGGATATGGCAAATAAGATTGTCGTTTAGCTGCCTGGCGGCTATTCGAAGAAACATGTTGGAAGTGAGCAGTATAAGTTTGAAAGGAGACCACTTTCAAACTATTGATTGGTATGCGTGCCGAAGCACGCAAGGGGGTATAGAAAATGAGAACGCTAAAGGAAGTACAGTGCGGACAGACGGTGAAAGTGTCTAAGCTTAACGGTGAGGGACCTGTCAAGAGAAGGATCATGGATATGGGCATCACAAAGGGCGTGGAGGTCTTTGTGCGCAAGGTAGCACCGCTGGGAGATCCGGTGGAAGTGACTGTCAGGGGGTATGAGCTGTCTCTAAGGAAAGCTGATGCGGAGATGATTGTCGTAGAATAATTTTTTGCCAATGAGTTAGCACAAACTAATTAAAATGAGTATAATAAAATAATGAGTAGCAACAACAAACAAAACGGTTACAGGTTTTATCCTGTACAGGAGAAAGGGGTAAAGTATGTCAGTTAAAATAGCACTAGCGGGTAATCCAAACTGCGGTAAGACCACACTGTTCAATGCACTGACAGGTTCCAATCAGTTTGTGGGAAACTGGCCAGGTGTAACAGTTGAGAAAAAGGAGGGTAAATGGAAAGGGAATAAGGAAGTAGTCATTATGGATCTACCAGGTATTTATTCCCTGTCACCCTATACGCTGGAGGAGGTCGTGGCCAGAAATTATCTGATCGGCGAGAGACCAGACGCGATCCTGAACATTGTGGATGGTACCAATATCGAGAGAAATCTCTATCTGTCGACACAGCTGATGGAGCTTGGGATCCCGGTTGTCATGGCAGTCAATATGGCGGATATCCTAGAGAAAAATGGGGATAAGGCACATATCGATAAGCTTTCTAAAAAGCTTGGATGTGAGGTGGTAGAAATCTCTGCATTGAAAGGCACAGGAGTGGACGAGGCAGTCAGCAAAGCTGTTGCGGCAGCAAAGAAAAGGGCAGCGCTTCCTGTCCATACATTTGACGAAAAGGCGGAGAAGATCATCGGCGCGGTTGAGGATAAGCTCGACTCAGAGATTCCGCAGGAACAGAAGAGGTTCTTTGCAATCAAACTTTTGGAGAAAGACGATAAGATTGCAAACCTTATGAGCAATATTCCCGATGTAACCAGTGAAATCAAGGCATTGGAAGATGCCTTTGATGACGACACGGAGAGTATCATTACGAATGAAAGGTATGTGTATATTTCGGGAATCATCAATGATTGTATCACCAAAAAGAACAGGAATAAAATGACAGTGTCGGATAAGATTGACCAGATTGTCACGAACAGATGGCTCGCGCTGCCAATCTTTGCAGTGGTGATGTTCTTGGTATATTATATATCTGTCACGACTGTGGGGACATGGGTGACAGACTGGACGAATGATGTTTTGTTTGGAGAAATCATACCGCCGGCGATCGAGGGCGGGCTTGAGGCAATCGGATGTGCAGACTGGCTGTCAGGATTGATTCTTGACGGTATCGTGGCAGGTGTCGGTGCCGTGCTTGGCTTTGTGCCTCAGATGTTAGTGTTGTTCATATTCCTCGCATTTCTGGAAGCATGCGGATATATGGCACGTGTGGCGTTCATCATGGACAGGATTTTCCGCAAATTTGGTCTTTCAGGGAAATCATTTATCCCGATGCTGATCGGTTCCGGCTGTGGTGTTCCGGGTGTCATGGCATCAAGGACGATTGAGAATGACAGGGATCGCAAGATGACGATCATGACAACGACATTTGTTCCGTGCGGGGCGAAACTGCCGATCATCGCATTGATCGCAGGCGCGTTTTTTGACAACGCGGGCTGGGTGGCCTGGAGTGCTTATTTCGTAGGTATTGCGGCGATTATCTGTTCTGGTATTATTTTAAAGAAGACAAAGATGTTTGCAGGGGATCCGGCACCGTTTGTCATGGAGCTTCCTGCCTACCACATGCCGACAGTGGGCAATGTGCTCAGGAGCATGTGGGAGCGCGGCTGGTCATTTATTAAGAAGGCGGGGACGATCATTTTGTTATCGACAATCGTTCTGTGGTTCCTGATGAGCTTCGGAAGGGCAGAGGAAGGCTTTGGAATGGTTGAGGAGCTAAACGAGAGTATTCTTGCAAAGATCGGCAGCGGTATTGCATGGATTTTTGCACCGCTCGGCTGGACACAGGGCGGCGAAGGCTGGAAGATGGCTGTTGCAGCCGTCACAGGTCTGATTGCGAAGGAGAATGTTGTAGCGACATTTGGTATGCTGTTTGGCTTTGCGGAGGTTGCAGAGGACGGAGCGGAGATCTGGGGAAATCTTGCAGCAGTAATGACACCAGTCGCAGCGTATGGATTCTTGGTATTTAACTTGCTGTGTGCACCTTGTTTTGCAGCAATGGGCGCTATTAAGCGGGAAATGAACAATGTAAAGTGGTTCTGGTTTGCAATCGGTTATCAGTGTGGTCTTGCCTACATCGTTTCCATGTGTATTTACCAGATTGGCACACTGGTTACATCAGGTGTATTTGGCATTGGCACAGCGATCGCATTTCTGTTTGTGCTGGCATTTATCTATCTGCTTGTCAGACCATACAAAGAGAGTACAACACTGAAATTCAATGGCGGTGGAAAAATGCTTGCCAAATAGCTCTTTTTCCTGAAAGGGGGGTATTTATGGGAACAGCGATTACTTTGGCGATGCTGCTTGCAGTCATAGGTCTGGCTGTGCGCAGTATGGTTCGTGACAAGAAAAGCGGAAAATCGCTGCAGTGCGGTGGCGACTGCAGCAAATGCAAGGGATGTCATTGATGTACTAATATTTCATTTGTTTATAGAAATACACAGACATACCGGTCGCAATGGTCCAGCCAATTGGCCATGCACACCAGATACCGATGGAACCAAACAGACCTGAGAAACCAAAAGCGAGGATGACACGGAGAATCAAGTCGGTGAAGGTGGCTGCCATAAACGCTTTCATGGCACCGGCACCTCGAAGTACCCCGTCTGTCACAAGTTTTGCCGATACTATGAAGTAAAAAGGAGACAGAATCCACAGAAACTGCTTTCCGGTAAGCAAAGCCTCGGCGGAGGTTGAATCCATGAATAACAAGAGCAAATATTGTCCAAAACAGACATACAGGAGCACGATCGGAACACAGATGCACCAGACCAGTTTGAGTCCGGCACGCAGACCGCTCTTTACTCTGTCCGGAATACCGGCACCGATATTTTGCGCGGTAAAGTTTGATACGCCGTTTCCGAGTGTGGTGAAGGACGTAATCACCAGATTGTTGAGTTTTACAGCAGCGGAATATCCGGCAGTGACGCTGATTCCAAAGCTGTTGATGACACTCTGGATAAAGATATTTCCGACAGAGATAAAGGACTGCTGCAGGATGCTTGGTATGGCGATCACTGCAAGTTTTTTAAGCAGGGCTGATGAGAACAGCTCTGCTTTTTTGTCTGTCTGGATCGCTGCGAGCCTTTTTAAGATCAATAAGATCGAAAGGATGCAGCTGATCCCCTGGCACAGAAAGGTCGCCCACGCGACGCCTGCGATGCCCATGTCAAGACATTTTACGAAGAGAATATCAACCGCGATATTGGAGGTTGACGAGAATGCGAGGAAGTAAAAGGGTGTCTTCGAGTCGCCGAGTGCAGAGAAGATTCCAGTTGCTATATTGTAGAAGAACAGGAACGGAAGCCCCAGTATGTAAATGTCCATGTAGAGGGCGGAATCTGCCATGATCTCGGGCTGGGTTTTCATCTGTGCCAGCAGTGGATCGCAGAACAGGAAGCCCAGAAGCATCAGCAATGCACATAATACAGAGCTCGAAATCAGGGTTGTGTAGACGGCAGTTTTCATGCGGCAGTAATCTTTTGCACCGAAAAACTGGGATACAATGACGGAACAGCCAATATTGCAGCCGAAGGCAAACGCGATAAAGATGAGTGTGACATTGTAGCTGTTGCCGACGGCGGCAAGTGCATTTTCACCGATAAATTTGCCGGCGACAAGGCTGTCCGCGATGTTGTAGAGCTGCTGGAAGATGATGCTGCCAAACATCGGGAGACAGAATTTCCAGAGTACGGTCTGTGGATTTCCCACAGTTAAATCTTTGTTCATACTTTTGTTCATAAGATGACCAGTCCTTTCTATAAAATAAATTGTGTATGTGTTTGCGAAACAATCCATTGTGTATTATAATAGGATGAAAGAAATATGACAAGTAATTTTACTCATTTTGAAGGAGAAGGCGATAATGAATATAAGACGTGCACAGGAGAAAGATATGGACGGAATCAACAGTCTGCTTTGTCAGGTGTTGATGGTACATCACAAGGGCAGACCGGATTTGTTTAAGGGGAATACGAAAAAGTATACGGATGAAGAGTTGAAAACATTGATCCACGATGATACGAGACCGATTTTTGTCGGGGTTGATGAGCTGGACAATGTGCTGGGTTATGCGTTCTGCGTATTTCAGCAGCATACAGGTGACAATATCCTGACAGATATCAGGACGCTGTATATCGATGACTTGTGTGTTGATGAGGGCAGGAGGGGGCAGCATATCGGGAAGACATTGTATGAACATGTGCTGAATTATGCGAAAGAGCAAGGCTGTTATAATGTCACCTTGAACGTGTGGGCATGCAATGAGAGCGCCAGAATGTTTTATGAAAGCTGCGGACTGGTGACGCAGAAATTCGGATTGGAAAAGATCTTAAAAATATAACAAAAAGGGGACCGTTCGTCCCCTTTTTGCTACTCCGTCTTTTCACCCTCGATCAGATAATCACATGTGACGCCAAAGATATGTGCCAGAGCCCGGATTTCGATATCTGTCACATATCGCTTGTTTGTCTCTATGCGGGTAATGACATTTTTGTCCATGTCGTACCCGGCAAGCTGCAGTTTGCTGGATAAATCCCGCTGAGAGAGGTAATGTTCTTTTCTCAGCGCAATCAAACGTTTGCTGATCAGATTTTTTTCGCCAGAGCTTGTCTTTGGCTTGGGCATAACTAAAACCTTCTTTCTGTGAAACTGTATCACTTTTACAACCTAACAATATCCATTTTAAAGGATAAACAATTTGAAAAGGGTTGTAAAAACGGGACAAGATGGAATTATGGAGAAATGGAGAAAAAGGTCATGGAGAATAATCTGTTAGAAAAAATTGTCGAACCGCTGTTGGACTGGTATCATAAAAACAGCAGATGCCTTCCGTGGAGGGAGAACAGGGAGGCGTATCGCGTGTGGGTGTCGGAGATTATGCTGCAGCAGACGCGGGTGGAGACGGTGATCCCGTACTATGAACGGTTTATGAAGCGTTTTCCCACGATTGCATCGCTTGCGGCATGTGAGGATGAGGAGTTGTTTAAGCTGTGGGAAGGATTGGGGTATTATTCGCGCGCGCGGAATCTCAAGAAAGCGGCGCAGGTGATCTGTGCGCAGCATCAGGGGAACTTTCCGGAAGAATTTGAGGAAATCCTTGCATTACCGGGGATTGGCGCATATACAGCAGGCGCAATTTCGTCAATTGCTTTTGAAAAGGCAAAGGCGGCAGTCGACGGGAATGTTCTGCGCGTGATCACGAGACTGACACAGGACAGTCATGATATTTTGGATGCGAAGTTCCGCGGTCAGGTTACGGAGGAATTGGAAAGGATATATCCATCAGAAGGGCGGGGAGATTTCACGCAGAGCCTTATGGAGCTGGGGGCGGTGGTGTGTGTGCCAAACGGAGAACCCAGATGCGGGGAGTGTCCGCTAAATTCATTGTGTAGGGCTTACGGCAGCGGGACACAGCTGCAGTATCCGGTGAAGAAAAAGAAAATTCCCCGCAAAGTTGAGCAGAAGACGGTGCTGATCTTGCAGTTTCAGGGTAAGACTGCCCTTCGGAAACGGGATGACAAGGGGATTCTGTCGGGCATGTGGGAACTGCCTAACATTGACGGAACCCTGGATGAACAGCGGGTCAGGCAATGGCTCGCAGAGAAAGCGCTTGCGGTTAAGGAAGTCAAGACACCTGTGAATAGTAAAAAACAGTTAAAACATGTTTTTACCCATATAGAATGGCATATGACGTACTGGATCGTTATCTGTGAAAATGAGGGTAACGATGATGAGATTACATGGGTGACAGCCACGCAGCTGGAAAATGAGATTGCGCTTCCAACTGCATTCAAGAAGGTTTATCGGTCTGCGTGCATCACCTGAGGGGGATATATTTTCCTACAGCTCCTATCGGTTAATTTTGAGATTCAGATATAATCAATTTATAGATATGTATAATTAAATTATTGAATGTGTTATATATCAGTGATATAATTTTAGACATATTATCGTAACAGTCTGTTATGAGTTTTAAAGCCAAAGAGCAAGTGAGGAATTACATTATGAAAGTAAGGAACTGTTCAGAAATATTCTGCGCAAGCTGCACATGTTATTTCTGAACAGTTCCTAAGTTATACTGGCGGTCAAAAAGACTGACCGCTCAGTATAAAGTGATGCACACAGCCGCCAATACGCAATGCGCATAAGGAAATATGCCGCTTCGCGGCTGCGGCTGGCGCAATACTCACGGCAAATTTTATTTACCGTGAATATATAATAAGCAATGGAAATTGTTGATTCACAAGGACATGAAGAAGATGGATTTATTTGAGGCAGCCAGGATGAGTCCAAACACTTTGGCAAAGATGGGTAGAAATGAAGATGTCTCTATAGATGTACTCAAACGTATCTGTGAATATTTGCAGTGTGATGTTGGGGACATTATGGAAATGGTTCCAGAGAAAGACGGGGAATAGTTAATTGAACAGAAATAAATACAGTGCAGGAGCCGTAAAGTTTGCCTTGTGGTTTATGGAGTTTCGCAAGGAGGTTTGGCTTCTGGCGCAGGGAAGAACGTTTGATGAAATAAAAGCACTCAGCGCCCAGGAAAATATATTTGGCGCATCAACACCAGCAAGGGCAGCAATGATTCAATCCACTTTAACTGCGAGAATAAAGAATCTTGATTCGAGCTTTTATCCGCTTTTTATGGATAGTGATATAGCAACACAGAAATTATATGCACTGACGGGCAGCTTTGCCCATGATACATTGTTTTTCGACTTTATGTATGAGGTTGTCAGGGAAAAGATGATTATTGGAACGGGTGTGCTTGCGGATGCAGACATTCGCATTTTTTTTAAGAATAAGCAGGCGCAGGATGAAATAGTTGCAAAGTGGACAGATCAGACACTGCAGAGACTTGGCAGGAGTTATAAGTCACAGCTTTATGAGGCTGGTCTTCTTGATGATAAGACAAGGGGGACAGAACGCAATCTATTAAAGCCAATTCTCGATCCGGCATTGAAACACTGGTTAGAAGATTATGGATATGGACAGATAGCCAAAGCATTGGAGGGAATCAGATAATGGCTGATTTAAAAGAACGTCTCGACAAAATGGAGGAAGCAATCCGTAAACCTGCATTTAGGCAAAGCAGTGGCCGGGCAAATGAAGTGAATTATTGGATATTCGATTATCCACCGGAGAGAGAGTTGGAGGTCCGGGAGCGAATCAAGTATATGCAGAACAAGAATACGAAGGGCAGTGAGGGATTTGATTTGGTGGTGTTTGATCTGTATGATATCATCATTGACTTTCTTGATGAAAATAATTTCTTGGAGGATTGCTATAAGTTCGAGAAGAAAAAGGGGTTGGAACGCATTGCCAAAGCGGTCAGTAACGCAATGAAAATCAATGATGATGACAGTTATATCGTGCAGTATATCAAGGATAACACACCAGAAAATGCAGTGGTTTTTCTGACGGGAGTTGGAAAATGCTTTCCTATTTTGCGTTCCCATAAAGTGCTCAATAATTTACATCAGGCGTTTGTGAGGGTTCCGGTTGTGATGTTCTTTCCAGGAATCTATAACGAGCAGGAATTGATTCTGTTTAACGAGATAAAAGATGACAATTATTACAGGGCTTTTAAGCTGGTAAAGTAGGAGGATTCATTATGCAGATTAAGGAAATGTTTTCCAAACCGATAGACCGGGAGATTCAGGGTGTCATTATTGTAGGTCAGGGCGAGGAAACCGGAGTCTTGCAGGAACTTGAAGAATATGTGGTTACCAGAGAACTGCAAAAGCATTTTGCAGAGTTTTTTGAAGCATATAAGAAGGGTATTGTAGGAAATACAAATGAAATAGGTGTATGGATATCTGGTTTCTTTGGAAGTGGTAAATCCCACTTTTTGAAAATACTGTCCTATATTCTAGCGAATAAGGAAATTGATGGAAAGAGGGCAATTGATTTCTTTGAAGAGGATCACAAAATATCGGATGCATTCGTTTTGGCGGACATGAAATTAGCTGCGGAGACACCGACGGATGTGGTGCTTTTTAACATTGATTCCAAAAGTGACAGCAATAGTAAGCAGAATAAGGATGCAATTGTCAATGTGTTCTTAAAAGTATTTAATGAGATGAGAGGTTTTTGTGGAAGCATGCCGCATCTTGCAGATTTGGAAAGCCAGCTCAACGATGTAGGTAAATATGAGGCATTTAGGGAAGCGTTTGCGGATGTATACGGCTCTGAGTGGGAGAAGTCACGTCACAAATTTGATTTTATTCAGGATGATGTGGTCGAAGCACTTGTAAAGATTGAGTTTATGAGTGAGGTGGCTGCAAGGAATTGGTGTGAGAAGGCAGCGGAAACTTATCGGATCAGCATTGAGGATTTTGCAAAGCGTGTAAAAGCATATATTGATCAGAAAGGTGAGAATCATCATGTTGTATTCATGGTGGATGAAGTGGGGCAGTATATTGGTGATGATTCTAACCTGATGCTGAATCTTCAGACTGTAAGAGAGGAACTTTCCAAGGAATGTAAGGGGAAAGCATGGGTTGTAGTGACAAGTCAGCAGGATGTAGATTCCATTATGAAAGTGAAGGGTAATGACTTCTCTAAGATTCAGGGGCGATTTGCGACAAGACTTGCACTGTCTTCCGCGAATGTGGATGAAGTTATTAAAAAGAGGATATTGGAGAAGAATGATACCGGTGCGCAGACATTGAGACTTCTTTATGAGCAGAAAGCAACGATTATCAAGAACCTTATTGTATTCAACGATGGTGTGGAAAAGAAAATTTATACAGATGAATATGATTTTGCGTTATGTTATCCGTTCGTACCATATCAGTTTAATCTTCTTGCGAGTGTGTTGACTTCCATTCGCACCCATGGCGCATCTGGTAAGCATTTGTCTGAGGGAGAGCGTTCCATGCTTGCGCTCTTTAAGGAATCAGCTGTTAAAATCATGGACGAGTCCGAGGGCGCAATCGTGCCGTTTTATCGCTTCTATGACGCTTTGGAGAACTTTCTTGATCATAGTCATAGAAGTGTTATTATTCGCGCCTATGATAACAGCAAGATCAATTCAGAGAAAAAGACTTCTGATGTATTTGCAATCAATGTATTGAAAACTCTCTTTATGATTAAGTACATACTTGAGATTGAGGCAAATATGGATAATATTACAAGCCTTATGATCAGCAATATTGATGAGGATCGTATCGTTTTGAAGGATAAAGTTGAGGCAGCATTAAAAACGCTTCAACAGCAGATGCTTATTCAAAAAAATGGAAGTATCTATGTGTTCCTTACAGATGAAGAACAGGAAATCAACCGTGAGATTAACAACCAGAATGTGGAGATGGCAGAGGTTATTAACAAAGTATCAGAAATGATTTTTGAGGATATTTTTTCTGATAAGCGGTATCGTTATCCTGCACCTGCTGGTAATGCTGTGTTTCATGGTCGATATACGTTCCCATTTAATCAAACGGTGGACGACAGACCATATAAATCCAACCAGAACTATGATATAGGACTGCGCATTCTGACCCCGTGGTACGAGGGCGGCAATGATGATGCAACTCTTCGCATGATGTCAGGGACAGGGAGAGAAGTACTTGTGCTTTTGCCAAATGATTCTGCGTTTCTTGATGAGTTGATGACTTATCTGAAAATTGAGAAGTTCCTACGGCTGGGTACTTCAACACAGCTGACGAAATATGAGACAATCAAAGAAGCAAAGCGCGTGGAAATGCGAGAACGCAATGCGAATGCAAAGCTTTATCTGACAGAAGGATTGAAAGAAGCAACAATCTATGTAAATGGTGACGCAGCCCATCTGTCTGCAAAGGAAGTGACAGGGCGCATCAATGAAGCGATCGGTCGTCTTGTGCAGACCGTTTACCACAAGTTGTCTTATATCGATGTTGCAATGGATGAAGTGTCTGTTCGTAAGATGTTTCAGCCGAACAATCAGATGTGTTTGAACCTTGATGAAGCGACAGAACCAAACGTCCATGCGCTTGATGATGTGTTGAATTATATCAAGGGAAATACGGATATTCATATCAAGACTTCCATGAAAACAATAAAAGACCGCTTTATGCGTGCGCCTTACGGGTTTGTCGAGGATGATATATATTGGCTTATAGCAAGACTGTTTGGACGTGGTGACTTGACTTTTACCGTAAATGGGGCAATCGTGACACGGATGAATAAATCTGGTGATGAGATTGTAGATTATATTACCAAGAAACAGTATGTAGATAAGCTTTTGATGGAAGTGAGAATCCGGGTATCTGAAAAGGATAAGAAAGCGGTACAGAAAGTCATAAAGGAATTGTTTGGAACATCTCTGGTATCAGAAGATGAAGATACTGGCATGCGCAATTTTCAGAATTATGCACAGAAACGTATATTTGAAATGGAAAAGTTGGAAAGCAATTACCAGCAATATACATATCCGGGAAAGAAAGTGATCGATGAGGGTAAGAAATTATTGCTTGCTGTGGTGCAGATTTCTGAACCAAAAGAATTTTATGAGTATGTTTCACACCATCAGGATGATTTTCTTGACTATGCTGAAGACTATGAGCCTGTCAAGTCTTTCTTTGGCGGGGAGCAGCAGCAGATTTTTATGAGAGCATTCGATATGCTTGCGATTTATGATGATAGTAAGACTTATATTGTAGATGAAGAGCTTGAAAGAATTGTTGAGCAAATGAGGTCAATCGTGAAAAAGGATATGCCCTATAGGGATATCCCGCAGCTTCCTGACCTTCGTAAGAAATTTATGGACGCATATTCAAAAGTGTTGGAATCAGCCTTGGCGCCGGTAATGCAGTCTATTGAAGCGGCAAAAGACAGAGTCGTGGAGGTCGTTGATGCGAAAGCTTATGCAACAGAGAAGAGACAGAAGTATATTGAACTCTTCCTTGAAATCAGCGACGGAGCCGGAACGTGCAACAATGTTTCAGTCCTCAGAAGCTATGCAGATAAAGCAGAGGCGTTGAAAATCCGTCTTTTGAATGAAATGGATGCCATGGACGCCGAAATGATAAGAAAAAGGGCAGAAGAGGAAGAAAAAAAGAGGACTCCGGATGGCGGGTCTGTTGACATTGTTGTAAAAGTTCCGATTAAGAAAACAAAGAATGTCACCATAAAGAATATTACTCATACATCATCGTGGCGGATAGAGAGCGCGGAGGATGTTGAGAAATGTGTAAATCAGCTTCGAAAGTCATTGCTGGAAGAACTGGATGGAAATGATATTGTAAATGTGGAGTTTTGATAGGGAAATCAGGAATGTTTCATTTAGATTGTTTATAAAGGAGTATTTGGTAAAAATAAGGATAGAAGCAGTGAAATGGAGAGAAATAAAATGATTATTAAGTGGATAGCGCTAAAAAATTATAGATGCTTTGAAGATATCGAGGTAAATTTCCATGAGAAACTAACGGTAATTGTCGGGGATAATGGTTCCGGAAAAACTTCTATTCTTGAAGGGTTGGCTGTCTCTCTGGGAACAATGTTTACAGGTTTGGATGGACAGGTTGGTCTAAGCATCTATAAAAAGGATGTCAGATTAAAAGCATATTTGATGGGAGAGTCTGAAGATGTCCAACCGCAGTATCCGGTTGAAATAACTGCTAGGGGTGATATAGATGGACAAACGATCACATGGAAAAGAGCTTTAAATGGAGAAAACGGCATTACAGTCAGGAAAGATGCGAAAGCGATGACGGATATTGCAAAGGGCTACCAAGAACGTCTACGGAATGGGGATGCAGCACTGGTACTTCCTATCATTGCATATTATGGCACTGGACGTTTGTGGGACTACCATAGAGAAAAGAAAACAGATACTTTTAAGGATAACACAAAAACAAATGGCTATATTGACAGTCTGGATGGAACGGCGAACATTAAACTGATGATGAGTTGGTTTAAAAAGAAGACAATCCAAAGAATACAAAAGAGTGCAGAAGGATTGGGAGAGTTCATGGAACTAGCAGTTGTTTGTAGAGCAATGGCGATTTGTTATGAACGCATTACAGGGTATCATGGTGTGGCTTTTGATTATAATCTGGATACGAATGAGATTGAATGCCATTATGTTAATGAGGATGGAGTTCGTATGAGCATTCCATTGTCACAGATGAGTGATGGATATAAAAGCACTATTAGTCTAATTGCGGATATTGCCTATCGGATGGCTGTATTAAATCCGCAACTAAAAACAGCTGTAATTGATGAAACGAATGGGGTCATTTTGATCGATGAAGTGGATTTGCATCTGCACCCTGCATGGCAGCATCGCATTCTTGGAGATTTGCAGGAGATTTTTCCGAGAGTTCAGTTTATTGTCACAACTCATGCGCCGGCAGTCATCAGTAGTGCAAAGAGCGAGAACCTTGTTATATTAAAGGATTATGAGGTGCTGGATGCAGGTGCCGAAATTTTTGGAAATGATGTAAATTCCATTTTGAAAGATATTATGGGTGTATCGGATCGCGATCCTGTCATTGCTAATCTTTTCAGTCAATTCTATTTGCTGCTGAATGATGGGCAATACGATGTGGCAGAAAAGGTTTTGGATGAAATTGATGGGCAGAGGAATTACCATGATAAAGAAGTTGCCGCCGATAGAGTAAAACTAAAGCTGGAGAGAATCCGGGGAGGACAGAAATAAATGATTGAGGTAAAAAAAGGAATCGAGCCCGAGGGATTAAAAGAATTGAGAGAAGATCCCATATTAAGCGGACTTTCGACAATTTTTTATACGTTAGATGGCAGAATTGACGCAACGGATTCAGATGTGCAGTTTGATTTAGCGAATACATTAAATCTAAACTGTGTATCTGCACCTTTGATCGCAGAGCGGAGAGCAGCTTTAGATGCATTGATCGATGACATTGGGAAGGTAGAAGAAGAACATTTACATAGTTATTGTACGGAAATGTTGAATGCTTTCAGGGAGGAAAGAGATCCCAAAACGCCGTATGTAGGAATTTTAATTTGGTATTTGCAAACAATGGTAATGGCATTGGCATAGAACCAATACAAAGGAGTAAGAATATGAATAAAACCGCAATCAAGAACTTTGCAATCTGGGCGAGAAACAAACTGATTGCAGATATACAGTACAGAGCAGGACTTATGGGCATAACAGCTGATGGGATACGTCCTGCATTGCCGCAGTCGACGAAAGAAACGGAGTTCTATGATATTGGAACTGCACAGCCGTATGCTATTACGGGAGAGGCTGTCAGACAGCGTAAAAGTCTTGTAGATGTCATCAATCAGAAAGCAAATGAGACAAACTATAAAACTGCTTATAAGTACATTACAGAAGGTGTTGCATACACTTGGTTTAACCGTCTGATTGCAGTTCGATTTATGGAGATTAACGACTATCTTCCGTCTCATATCCGTGTACTGTCCTCTGATAGTGGTAAGATGGAACCAGATCTTGTGACTACCCCGTTTGATGCCGATTTGATTTTTACAGATAAGGAAAAGCAGGAAATTGTCAGATTAAAGAATGAAAATAATCTGGATGAGTGCTTTCGCTTGCTGTTTATCAAACAATGCAACGCATTAAATGAAAAACTTCCGGCGCTTTTTGAAAAAACAGCGGATTATACGGAACTTTTGTTAAATATCTCTGTGATTGATAAGGAAGGAGTCGTTTATCATCTGGTCAACGATATTTCGGAGGATGATTTCAACATCGAAAAAGGTGGTCAGGTAGAGATTATTGGCTGGCTGTATCAGTATTACAATACCGAGCCGAAAAATGAAGCATTTTCAAAAAACGGAAAGATTACAAAAGAAGAGATTCCTGCGGTAACACAACTTTTTACACCGGATTGGATTGTGCGTTATATGGTGGAAAATAGTCTTGGACGTCTGTGGGTAGAAGGGCATCCGAATGATCTGCTGAAATCCAAGTGGAAATATTATCTGGAGGAGGCAGAGCAGGAGCCAGAAGTTCAGGTAAAACTTGATGAAATACATAAAGAATATGCGAAACTGAATCCAGAGGATATCCATTTTATCGATCCTTGTATGGGCAGTGGACATATTCTTGTCTATGCATTTGACGTGTTGATGCAGATCTATGAGTCTGTCGGATATTCCCAGAGGGATGCTGCCAAGAACATCCTTGAAAATAATCTCTATGGTTTGGATATCGACGATAGGGCATATCAGATGGCGTATTTCGCTGTAATGATGAAAGCAAGACAGTATAATCGCCGGATTCTTTCAGCAGACACTGTTTGTCATGTGTATTCCATACAGGAGAGTAATCATATCAATAGGCAGCAGCTCACATACTTTGGTGTGGGTTTCAATGAGGTGGAGAAAAATGATGCATTGAACCAGATTGGAGGCTTGCTTGATACATTTAAGGATGCCAAGGAGTATGGTTCCATTTTGAATGTTGCGGATTATGATTGGGATTTGCTGAGGCGGTTTGCAGAAAGTGCTGGTGTTGGTGGGCAGATGACGTTGGATGCGGTAGGGATTGAGCAGACACAGAAGAGATTGCAAATGCTGATTGATATTGGCGAGGTGATGGCAAGGAAGTATGAAGTGGTTGCAACGAATCCGCCGTATGCAAATGCGAGTAAACTGGATGAGCCGATAAATGATTTTGTAAAAAAGTACTATCCTAACAGTAAGGCAGATATGAGTACAGTCTGTATGGAGAAAACCCTTTTAATGCTCAAACTTAATGGGTTAATGACAATGATTAACATTCCAGTATGGATGTTCTTATCTACTTATGAGCGATTGCGTGAAAACCTTATGGATTTTAGTACTATTATTAGCTTGATACAACCCGGAAGAGGGATTTTTGGCTCAGACTTTGGTACTACATCCTTTATAATTATGCGCGATAGTATTCATGATTATAAAGGGCATTATCGTCGTCTGTTTATTAAGCAAGGCGATGTACAAAGTGTGGACGAACGTGAAAAAGTGTTCCTGCAAGGTAAAGGAATTTACTTTGCAAAACAAGAAGGATTTAGAAAGATTCCGGGTAGTCCTATTGCATACTGGGCAAGTCCTGCAGTAATAGAAGCGTTCGTTAATGGAAAACCATTAGGGACGTTTGCTCCTCCCAAACAGGGGTCTACTACAGGAAACAATGATCTGTTTTTACGACTATGGTTTGAAGTAATACATAATAAGAAAAAGTGGTTTAAATGTTTAAAAGGTGGGGCGTTTCGTAAATGGTATGGTAATCAAGATTATTACATTGATTGGGAAGATGATGGACGTAATATAAAGGCAGAAGGGCGTCAAACGATACGAAATGCAGAAAAACTCTTTGAAGAAGGCGTTTCTTGGTCACGTGTTACTATTGGCGCTTCTTCTTTCCGCATAATGCCAAAAGGTTATTTCTTTGAAAGTGCGTCAGGTGTTTGCTTTCCTAAAAGCAAAGATATTCCTTACACATTGGGTGTTCTTAATTCAAAGGTTATTCAAAAATTTGCAGAGATGTTGAATCCTACTGCAACACTACAATCGGGAGACTTGGCAAGAATTCCCGTTCTTATTTCTGACGAAATATTTGAAAGTGTTACAAATAGAGTAAACGAGTGTATTTTAATTTCAAGAGAAGACTGGGACTCCTTTGAAACTTCATGGAATTTTGAACAGCATCCATTGATTAGGTTGAAGAAAAAATCAAAAGAGAGGGAGAATAAAGGAGAGTGGTTCTATCGTATAGAGGATTCATTTTTCTGGTGGGAAAATGAATGTGATATTCGTTTCAATCAATTAAAAATAAACGAGGAAGAACTAAACCGTATCTTCATTGACATATATGGCTTGCAGGGTGAACTAACACCAGAAGTTGAGGATAAGGATGTTACAGTTCGCAAGGCTGATTTACAGAGAGATATCAAGAGCCTGATCTCCTATGCAGTTGGCTGTATGTTTGGACGTTATTCCCTTGATGTTGAGGGACTTGCGTATGCTGGTGGTGATTGGGACAATAGTAGATACAATACATTTATTCCTGACAAGGATAACATCATTCCCATTACAGATGAGGAATACTTTGAGGATGATATTCTTGGTCTATTCTGTAGTTGGTTAAAGAAGGTATATGGGAAAGACACTTTAGAGCGGAACCTGGACTTTATAGCATCAGCACTCAAAAACAAAGGTGACACATCAAGAGAAATCATACGTAACTATTTTGTAAATGATTTCTTTAAGGATCACTGCACGACATATTCTGTTACTGGTTCTGGCAAGAGACCTATATACTGGCTCTTTGACAGTGGAAAACAGAACGGGTTTAAGGCACTGATTTATCTACATCGGTATAATGCGGATACTGTTGGAAATTTGCGTGTTGATTATCTGCACCGCATGCAGAGGATTTATGAGTCTGAAATTGGTCGTATGCAGGATATGATAGATCACAGCACAAATAGTCGGGAAGTGGGAGCTGCAGCAAAGCGAAAAGAAAAGTTGCAGAGACAGCTAAAAGAGTGTCATGATTACGATGAAAAGATTGGACATTTGGCACTATCACGGATAGAACTTGATTTGGATGATGGAGTTAAGGTAAACTATGAGAAAGTGCAGACTGCAAAAGATGGAAAGAAGTATCAAGTACTGGCAAAGATATAGAATTTAGAGGAAGTCTACATTGGACACTTAAAGTTAATGAGGGAAGAAAGTATGATTGGTAAAGAGATTAATGGTTATGAGATAATAGAATTTAAAGGTAAAGGTTCTTTTGGAACTGTTTACAAATGTCAAAAAGATAATTGTACATACGCTATGAAGATTTTTGCAATGGATTATGTCTTTTCCGAATTTGCAAAGGGTGAAGATAATAGAATTACAAGGGAAATCGAGGCACTTAAAAAGGTTCACAGCGATTATGTTGCAGGCTATATAGATGATGGTACATTTGTAGATAATGGATGGGAATACATATATGTGGTTATGGATTTTGTCGAAGGACAGGATTTGGAAACTGTTATGAGAAGCAGAAAGGTTGAAATGGAAGAGGCTATAAGAATTTTTAGTCAGATTTTATATGGTATAGAGTCAATCCATTCACAGAATTTAATTCATAGAGATTTAAAACCTGCTAATATTTATCTGTTAGAAAATGGCAATATTAAGATACTAGATTTCGGTCTGTCTAAATTAATAGATTATACATCTATTACAAATACAGGTGATCAATTAGGAACCCCATTGTATATGTCACCGGAACAAATAAGCGATAGCAAAAATATAGATTATCGTTCTGATTATTATGCAATGGGAGTAATATTATTTAAATTATTAACTGCTAATACTCCTTATGGAGCAGTGAGTTCAAGGGAGGAATTATATTACAAGATTAAAGTCGAACCGCCAATCTCAATTAGATTTTTTATTCCAACGATAAACAACGGTATTGATAACTTGGTCATGACATTGTTGCAAAAAGAAAATTATAAGCGACCGAACAATATACAAGATATTAGAGAATACATCAAAAAAGATAATGTTGCAGCAAAGAATATTGCAAAACAGTTTATGCCCTCTTTTTACGTAAGGTTATTTGATGATAAGTCTGTATTTGAACAGTTTTATAAAGATGGGTTTATGGTGGAGAATGTAATTTTCCCAATTAATCATCAAGACAGACAAAAGAATTTATTAAAGTTTGTGAAAAGCAATAATATTAATATTATCATAGATCCGGCAACTATGCGATTGGCATATGACACATATGCAGAAGTTAAAGGACTTGCAATGTTGCCCTATGCACCAAAGCAATTGGAACGATTACAATTGGAAGATTTAGAGGATTATGAGACTAAAAAAGAATATGTAAAGAAGGTTGTTGATGAACAATTAAAACATGGTATAAAAAATATTGTCGCTCCATTTCATATGAGTAATAATTCAAATATGGTAAAAATCAAGATGGATATAAATGAAAATTGGTTTTCACTGGATGTAAAGTTACTAGAAGAAACAAAATCTTATTTGGATTTATTAAAATTCGATGGGAAATTAGTAGGAGGTTTTTGCATCAAAGCAGATATTCTTACAGATAGAAAAGAACGAGAGTATTTTTTGAATGTGTTATCTGGATTGAATTGTGATATGTATTGGATATATGTTGATTGTATTAATGAAAATTCTAACGTATCACAACTATATAATTATGCGACTGCACTGCTTGATTTACAAAAATCGACAAATAAGCCTGTTATAGCTGGAAGAATAGGAACATTTGGGCTTATACTTCTTGCGTTTGGTTTATATGCGTTTGAATCAGGGGTAGCAAGGTTTGAATCATTTTATGAAGATTTATATAAGGATGCCAGCGAAAAACC
Organism: Lachnospiraceae bacterium; assembly: GCA_029067205.1. Taxonomy (GTDB): domain Bacteria; phylum Bacillota; class Clostridia; order Lachnospirales; family Lachnospiraceae; genus COE1. The sequence continues at coordinate 3,223 of JAIEEY010000382.1, read as the reverse complement.
ATTTAATATGCCTATTAGATATTATATGCCAGAGCTTTTAAAAACGGTATCGGTTGACCGAAAAAATCCAATTAGAATACAACAATTATTGCATTCCGAAGTTGGTAAGGATATAATATGCCATTGTCCTTATTGTAATGGAATTGATCCAGCATTACTTATGAATGATCAGTTGACAAAGAGACATTTCCTGTATCGAAGGAACGAAGAGATACAGTTGCTCAGGAGTATCTCAACTGTGGATGAGAGAGCAGATTATGTAAAGGAACGTGTTAAAAATGCAATAAATTATTACAAAAATCTGAAACCGATTTTTAAAGATGATGATTACAAATTTCTAAAAACATGGTTAGAAGTAATAGAAAGATTGCAAAAGAGGATGGAAGAATGTTAGAAGCAGAGATTGTTAATTCTATGAACAAATATTTATATTGTCATGGAATATGTTATGCGAATGAAATCAGAATGGGTATTGGCATTCCAGATATATCATTTAACTTAGGGGGAAATAGGAGAATGAAATGTTTGGATGATTATTATTTATTTTCTATTTGGGATTTTATTGATATAAAAAAGAAAACTACATTAAAAGAAATAAAAGAAAAATTTTTATTTACCATCGAAAGAATAAAAAAATATGTTTTGCAATTGGCTGGTATGAATTTAGTTGCACTCAACAAAGAGGTGGTCAGAGTTACGAATAGTATTAGAAATGTACAGTTAGGGATTACAGTTGCGGTTGAGGCAAAGATAAGTGATTGGAAAAATGGATTAATTCAGGCACAGAGATATTTGTTATTTTCAGATTATTCATATTTAGCATTGCCAGTGGACAATATCAAACTTGTCAATCTGTCTCTGTTAAGAAAAACGGGTATTGGATTATTAGCAATAAGTGACAGTAATCTGAACGAAGTTGTTCCTGCAACAAGATCTAGTGAATGTACCTATAATATGAAATATATACACACATCTGTACTAATTGATAAATATAAAAAGAATCATAATAAATATGTTAGAAAAAAGGATAATATTTTTTCTCGGTTTTTATTAGAAGATTTAAAAGAAAAAGCAATAGAGAAATGATTATAATACTTTTGCGATTAAGAGGCTCTTCAATGACAAAATGGGCAAAATTGGAGAGTCATAGCCAGATTTGACAAATGTTTTTTATGTTGGATAAGGCAGAAAATTAGTAAAGTTTTTAAAGTGGTAAATGTAAAACTAAGGAGATGAGATAAGGTTGGCAAAAGATGAAAATATCTTTATTCATGACGCTACACCAACATGGAGTGGGTTTATATATCAAGGTGAAGTTGCAATTTATTTGGCAGTATGTAAAATTTGTGATCTTATAGAGAATGGGCTGTCGAAAGAGGTAATCAAGTCAGAATACTGGTTGGAAGTAGAAAAGAGCGAAGACATAGCTGTTGTAAAAGACGATGGAAAACAAAAACAATATCTTTCAATTCATCAAGTAAAAAATCAGAAAGATAACAGCATTTGTGATTATAGGAACCCATTAATTCAATTAATGCTCGAAAAAGGCTTTTGGAAAATGAAAAGCTTAGGGAACCCAGAGGCATTTTTACATATCAGCAGCCGAGTGAAGGAAGACAATAATACGATCGATCAACAATTGTCAAGTTGGGCAAAATGTATAAATGATTTTTATAACAGTATCAAAGTGTTTATTGGCAATTATATTGAAGAGAATGAAAGAGAGAATTTTTATAACAAAATAGGTGGAATAATGAAGAATGAACCTATAAAATTAAATCGAACTTATTATAAAAAGTTGATCGATGGGGTAGTTAAATCATGTAATGATAAGAAGTATGATCTAGTAAAGGATAAGCTAAAAGAATTATTGGAATATTTAGAAAACAAATTGGCAATTGATTATATAGATGAAAAGGTTATGTTGTTTCCATATGATAGCAAGAAATTGTATTGTGAGGGAAAAGAACTTTTCAATAAGATTGTTGAGCAGGTAAGACGATATAAAAATAATGATAAATATATTTCCAAAGGGCAATATGAGTATATAGCAGATCGATTGTTGCATTATATGAGAAATCATGTTTTGCAAAGGCATAATGCAATACAAAAGGGCGGGATTATTAAGGCAGAGATTTCGTTTGGAGATTTGTTTGATATTCTGGATTTAAGTATTTCCATATATGAGCGGGAAGCTAATATTTTGGCATTGCGTAGAGGATATGAAGAAATTCTATCTCAATATTGTAGAACGGTATGCAAGCATCAGTGTGAAAAAACAAATAACTACGAATGCAAAATATATAAAGATGAGTACGAAAAAGTAAATTTATCGGATGAAGAATTTGTTAGAATGTGTTTTCATTATAATCCTGATTGCGATAAAAGTATTGATGATCGGGATTGTCTTATGAAATTGTTAAGAACACAGGGAATGCAGGAATCTGCTTTTGAAATATTAAAAAATGTTTCAAATATTGATTTTATAAATGCAAATGATAAGACGAAAGTTATTGTTAATAATCAAAATAATAATGCGTTTCTAACTGCAATCGAGGGAAAGAATAGCGAAATTGCAGTAGAGAATATAACCAGAGGAATAAATAATAATGCAGAATTAGTCAGTCCAATTTTTGAGGCAGATGAGTTGATTACTGTTGATTTATCATCAGAAGGATCAGTGTGGGATTATGACTATGTTGAAATAGAGGAAAAATTTATTAGCAATAAAACAAAAATGGATAGTGATGTTAATCACCATAGCATTTGCAATCCAAAGAAGCCAAGATTTGTAACTGCTAAAGAGATTATAGGGCAGTTTTCATAATATTAGATTAGAATAGAGGTAAGATTTATGCGTAAATTTATAGAATCGATTACAGGAGAAGGATCTTTGAATTTCAGATATATGGAATATGATACTTTGTTTGTAAAGAAAGATTTTAATTCATATTATTTATTCTTTTTCCTAAGTGATAAGAAACAATTAATTGAGTTAAAGGAGAAAACAGTAGAAATTTTTAGCACTATAAAAAAGAACACAGAAATATATCAGGTGGATATGGATAAGAATATTACTTGTATATTTTGTTTATGTATTTCAGAGCAAGAGTATTATGAGATGGAACAGACCAGTCAAATTAGTGAGTTGAGTAAACTAATATGTCTTGTAGAAGAAGATCTGAATTATTTCAAGAAAAATGTTTTTCTATATACTGAGAAG
>JAIEEY010000381.1 GCA_029067205.1 Lachnospiraceae bacterium | reverse complement strand
GTGGCAGCAGTGATCAAAGATGGCGAAAATATAGAGATCTACACGAGCGGTGCGAACAATATTTTCAAGTACCCGGAGCTGGCAGACAACCAGAGAGCCAGTGAGCTGATCACAACCTTTGAAGAGAAGCAGCTGCTGAATGAGCTGGTGCAGGATACGCTCACAGATGAGAGCGGAACGGGCATACAGGTCTATATTGGAAACGAGACGCCGGTGAAAACCATGAAAGACTGCAGTGTAGTTACAGCCACCTACGAACTGGAGGAAGGCATGAAAGGCACCATCGGGATCATTGGACCGCGGCGCATGGATTATGACAAGGTGATCAGTACATTGAAAACACTAAAAAGCCAACTGGATACGATCTATAAAAAAGATGATGGGCGCAGCGGTTAGGTTATATTTATATTATATATAGAAAGGAAACGAGTGGCAGTGGAAGAAAAAGAATTGGATGAACAGATCAAAGAAGATGCAAATTCAAGTGATGCAGACATGGAAGCAGCGGATTCCGAGGAAAACACGGCAGCCGAAGCTGAGGAGAGTGAAGCAGCAGAGGAAAATGCCGAGTCCGGCGACAAAAAAGAGAAAAAGAAATCTTTTCTTGGCAAGGACAAAAAGGAAAAGGCGAACAAGCTTCAGGAGAAGGTAGATGAGCTCGAGGACAGAGTGAAACGCCAGATGGCAGAGTTTGACAATTTCAGAAAGCGCTCTGAGAAAGAGAAATCCGCAATGTTTGAGACCGGCGCAAAGAGTGTGGTGGAGAAGATTTTACCCGTTGTGGATAACTTCGAGAGAGGTCTTGCAGGACTCTCAGAGGAAGAGATGAAACAGCCCTTTGCGGAGGGGATGAACATGGTTTACAAGCAGCTGATGACAGAGCTGGAAAAGCTTGAAGTAAAGCCAATCGAGGCAGTCGGCTGTGAATTTAACCCGGAGCTTCACAATGCAGTGATGCAGGTGGAGAGCGAGGAGTATGAGTCGGGAATCATCGCGCAGGAGCTTCAAAAGGGTTACACCTACCGTGACAGTGTTGTGAGACACAGCATGGTGGCGGTCGTTCAGTAATGGTATTTTTGATAGTAAAATAAATGATTTTATAGAATGAGGAGGAAAAAATCATGGCAAAGATTATTGGTATTGACTTAGGTACAACAAACAGCTGCGTGGCAGTTATGGAAGGTGGTAAGCCCACCGTTATCGCAAATACAGAGGGAGCAAGGACAACACCTTCCGTCGTGGCATTTACAAAGACAGGTGAGCGTCTTGTCGGTGAGCCGGCAAAGCGCCAGGCAGTCACCAATGCAGAGAAGACGATCGCATCCATCAAGAGAGATATGGGTACGGACCACGGCAGGACGATCGATGACAAGAAGTACTCTCCGCAGCAGATTTCCGCTATGATTCTTCAGAAATTGAAAGCAGATGCAGAGAGCTATCTGGGCGAGAAGGTTTCAGAGGCAGTCATCACAGTTCCGGCTTACTTTAACGATGCACAGCGTCAGGCGACAAAGGATGCAGGTAAGATCGCAGGACTTGAAGTAAAGCGTATCATCAACGAGCCGACGGCAGCAGCATTGGCTTATGGTCTTGACAATGAGAAAGAGCAGAAGATTTTAGTATACGACCTCGGCGGCGGTACATTTGATGTGTCGATCATCGAGATCGGTGATGGTGTCATTGAGGTTCTTGCGACAAACGGCGATACACACCTTGGCGGTGATGATTTTGACAACAAGCTGATCCAGTGGATGATCGACGAGTTCAAGAAGCAGGAGGGCATCGACCTTTCCGGTGACAAGATGGCAATGCAGAGATTAAAGGAAGCAGCGGAGAAGGCAAAGAAAGAGCTCTCTTCTGCAACGACAACCAACATCAACCTTCCTTTCATCACAGCGACAGCAGAGGGACCCAAGCACTTTGATATGGACCTCACAAGAGCCAAATTTGACGAGTTGACAAATGATTTGGTGGAGAGAACAGCAGTTCCGGTGCAGAATGCGTTGAAGGATGCAGGGCTTACGTCATCTGAGATTGGTCAAGTATTGCTGGTAGGCGGTTCTACACGTATTCCTGCGGTTCAGGAAAAAGTAAAACAGCTGACAGGCAAGGATCCCAGCAAATCCCTCAATCCTGATGAATGCGTGGCAATCGGTGCTTCGATCCAGGGTGGTAAGCTTGCGGGTGATGCAGGTGCAGGCGAGATTCTGTTATTGGATGTTACTCCGCTTTCCCTTTCGATTGAGACAATGGGCGGTGTTGCTACCAAGTTAATTGAGAGAAATACAACGATTCCTACCAAGAAGAGCCAGATCTTCTCAACGGCGGCAGACAATCAGACCGCTGTAGATATCAATGTCGTTCAGGGTGAGAGACAGTTTGCAAGAGACAACAAATCACTTGGACAGTTCAGACTTGACGGAATTCCCCCTGCAAGACGTGGTGTTCCTCAGATTGAGGTTACATTTGACATTGACGCGAATGGTATTGTAAATGTATCTGCGAAGGATTTGGGGACAGGAAAAGAGCAGCATATCACAATCACTGCAGGATCTAATATGTCTGATGAGGATATCGAGAAGGCAGTTAAGGAAGCCGCAGAGTATGAGGCACAGGACAGGAAGCGCAAGGAGGCAATCGATGCGAGAAACGATGCGGATTCCTTCGTATTCCAGACAGAGAAGGCACTGAACGAGGTTGGTGACAAGATTGATGCGTCAGAGAAGTCTGCATTAGAGGCTGATCTGAATGATCTGAAAGCGCTGCTTGACAGCACGAAAGACACTGAGATGACAGAGGATCAGGTATCTGAGCTGAAGGGCAAGCAGGAAGCACTGATGTCAAAGGCACAGAATCTGTTCACAAAGATGTATGAAAATATGCAGGGTGCAGCAGGCGCGGCAGGTCCTGACATGAGCAATATGGGCGGCGCCGAGCAGACACAGGATGCAGGTCCAGCAGACGATGTAGTCGATGGAGATTACAGAGAAGTTTAGTTCTTTTTTACTGTATATATAAAGAAAGGCATGGATGAACATGGCAGAGCAGAAGAGAGATTATTATGAGGTATTAGGTGTTGAGCGGGGCGCGGACGATGCCAGTATTAAAAAAGCATACAGACAGCTTGCCAAGAAATATCACCCGGATATGAATCCGGGTGACACTGAGGCTGAGAAGAAGTTCAAGGAAGCATCAGAGGCCTATGCCGTATTAAGTGATCCTGACAAGAGACGCCAGTATGATCAGTTTGGACACGCCGCGTTTGAAGGCGGCGGTGCAGGCGGATTTGGCGGATTTGACTTCGGCGGGGCTGATTTCTCTGATATCTTTGGCGATATCTTTGGTGATTTCTTTGGCGGCGGCAGAAGCAGTTCAAGGAATAACGGACCGATGAAGGGTGCCAATATCCGTACCAGTGTGCGCATTACGTTCGAGGAGGCTGTCTTTGGCATTGACAAGGAACTTGAGCTCAATCTTAAGGATACTTGTAAGACTTGTAACGGCAATGGTGCGAAACCTGGTACATCACCGGAAACCTGCCACCGCTGCGGCGGACGCGGTCAGGTTGTGACACAGAGCAAGACACCGTTTGGTATTATCCGAAATGCACAGGTGTGTCCTGACTGTGGTGGTTCTGGTAAAACAGTTAAGGAGAAGTGTCCAGACTGTCATGGAAGCGGTTATATTGCAAGCAGAAAGAAGATACAGGTGTCAATTCCTGCTGGTATAGACAATGGTCAGAGTGTGCGGATCCGGGATAAGGGCGAGCCGGGGGTAAACGGCGGTCCAAGAGGTGACTTGCTGGTGGAGGTAGTAGTCGACAGACACCCGATCTTCCAGAGGCAGGATATGAATATTTTCTCGACCGTTCCAGTATCCTTTGCAGTTGCGGCACTCGGAGGCGAGGTATTGATCGATACCGTGGACGGCAGGGTTGTCTATGATGTAAAAGCGGGCACACAGACCGATACGCGTGTCAGACTGCGTGGAAAAGGCGTTCCGTCGCTCAGAAATAAAGATGTGCGCGGAGATCATTATGTGACACTTGTCGTGCAGGTGCCGGATAAGCTTTCGAGCGAGGCAAAAGAGCTTCTGCGTCAATTTGACAAAGAGACTGGAAACAGTCTGGAGACTGTTAAGAATATGGAGTCAAATGATTCCGGCGAAGAGAAGAAGAAAGAAAAGAAATTTAAGAATCCGTTTAATAAGGGATAAGAGTTAGAGCAGATTTGCGAAACGCCGCATGATGATTATGTGCATCATAGGGGCGTTTTTTGCATTGAAGTTTTTTCGTATCACAGTATAAATGATGCAACTTTGATGCAAAAAATATGCCTGTTTGATACAAAAAATATGCAACTTTGATGACTTTCCATTGTACCATACTTATAACATCACAACAGATGATTATGAGAAAGGCAGGGTACGATAAAATGAAGAAATATAACAAGTTCCTATGTGTGCTGTGCGCATTGTTTCTGTTGGTGACACTCCCAATACCGACAGTACATGCTGAGGAAGAGCGTGTTGAGCAGGGAGATAAAACGGGTGCACCTTATTTTTATGTAGAAACACAGGATGTATCTGTGGACAGCTTTCCCTTGAAAAAAACCAGCGTGACGGCGGATATCAATGGAGTGATCGCCGATATTCATGTGGTGCAGTCCTATGCAAATGAAGGCACAAGTCCTATTAATGCCTGCTATGTATTTCCAGCGTCAACCAAAGTAACGGTTCACGGTATGCAGATGCAGATCGGCAATCAGCTCGTAACTGCGAAAATTAAGGAGAAGGAAGAGGCAAAGGAGGAGTTTGAGGAGGCGAAGGAAGAGGGAAAAAGCGCCTCTTTGTTATCAGAGGAACGTCCGAATGTTTTTACTATGAATATTGCCAATATCATGCCAGGTGACAATGTTTCTGTAGACCTCCACTACACAGAGCTGCTCACACCCACAGACGGGGTATATCAGTTTGTATACCCTACTGTATCTGGACCAAGATATGTAGGGCCAGTCATAGATGATTCTGGCACACGTGAGGAGTGGGTTGCGACGCCTTATTTGCCAGAGGGGACGGATCCGAAAGACAGATATGACATTCGTGTCAATCTCTCTGCTGCTGTTCCTATTACGGAACTTGCAAGCAGTTCCCATGAGATCATGGTTGAATGGGAGGAAAATACCAAAGCTGTTGTATCGCTGGCGGATGCGTCTGACTATGCGGGCAACAGGGATTTTATCCTTGATTATAAGATGACAGGACAGGATATTTCCACGGGACTGATGCTGAATACAGGTGCAGACGAGAATTTCTTCATGCTGATGGTACAGCCGCCCGAGCGCTGTGATCCAGAGAATATTCCTCCAAGAGAATATATTTTTGTACTCGACATTTCCGGATCGATGTCGGGATATCCTTTGGACACGGCAAAAGAACTGATCAAGAATCTAGTATCTGACCTCAGGGAGACAGATACGTTTAATCTGATTCTATTTTCCGGAGCATCGATCCAGATGTCAGACAAATCCGTTCCGGCAAATGCGGAAAACATCAACAGGGCGATACAGATTATCGACGAGCAGGAAGGATCCGGCGGTACAGAGCTTGCACCGGCGTTGAGAGATGCCATCGCAATACCAAACAAGAAAGACGTATCACGCAGTATCGTTGTCATTACAGATGGCTATATTTATGGTGAGAAAGAAATATTTGAAATTATTCATGAAAATATAGGCGACACAGATTTCTTCCCGTTTGGCATCGGCAGGGGTGTAAACCGGAATTTGATCGAAGGAATCGCGAAGACAGGGCAGGGTGAACCCTTTGTGGTGACAGACAAGGAAGATGCATCAGAGACAGCTGAGCGTTTTAAGACATATATTCAGTCACCTGTTATGACAGATATCAATGTAAAATTTGATGGATTTGATGTCTATGACGTGGAACCTGCTGTCATGCCGACACTGTTTGCGCAGAGACCGCTTGTACTTCTGGGAAAATGGCGCGGTGAGCCGACAGGAACTGTCCAGATTACCGGGAAAACAGGAAACAGTGATTATGTCCAGACGATTTCAATTGCGGAGACAGTATCACCTGATGATGCTTCTCTCGCCTCGGCAGTCACATTGGACAGTGATGTACTCAGTTATCTGTGGGCGCAGAAGAGAATTGAACGTCTGACGGACTATGGTTTGAATGAAAGTGATCCCGATGTAAAAGAGGAAGTGACACAGCTTGGATTGACCTATAGTATACTGACACCATACACTTCGTTTATCGCCGTGACAGAGACAATACGAAATCCTGACAAAAACAGTACTGATGTGGATCAGCCGCTTCCACTGCCTCTGGAAGTATCAAATTTTGCAGTTGGCGGTTACTTGTTCGGCTCTGAACCTGCAGAAATACTTCTGATTGCGGCGCTGGTACTGGTTATAGCCATGCAGCTTCCTTTTATAAAAAGACATCTGCATAAGCGCAGCGCATAAAATTTCGAGCATTTCTAGTTGGATAGAGTGCTAGGCAGAAATGGAGCATTGTTATGAAAAAGAACCTGATTATCTATTCTTTAGCGATTCTGGCAGTACTTGCCGTCAAAATATTTTATCGCACAGCGGACAGTGAGGCACTTTCGTGGATTCTGACACCCACCACATGGTGGGTGGGAATCCTGAGCGGTATTTCTTTTGAAAAGATTGCACAGATTGGGTATGTGAGCCATGAATACCGATTTATTATAGCCCCCTCCTGTTCTGGAGTGCGTTTTTTGCTGATTACATTTGTCATGATGATATTCTCGTTTACCTATCAGATGGATTCGTGGAGGAAAAAGATATACTGGTTTGGGTTCAGTGTGCTTTTTTCCTATGTGTCAACTATTTTTGTGAACGGGATACGAATAGCTGTTTCAATCGATCTGCCAATGATGCTCAGGAATGATGTTCTGCCAGAGTGGGTTACAGCGGAAAGGCTTCATACGATGATTGGCACTGTGATATATTTTTCCATGCTTTTTGGAATTTATTATATGGTTCAAAGTATTTGTAAACGTTTCACTATGCACACAGATGTGGAAGAGAAAAATACGGCAAAGCGTTTTGTGACACCTGTGTTCTGGTATTTTGTGATGGTTCTGGGGATTCCGTTTCTTGGAAGACTGTATCGGAATGACTGGAACGGATTTTGGCAGTATGCGCTGCTTGTAATGGGGGTATGTGCTCTGGTGGTACTGACACTTGGTCTGTTGGGTGGTGCAGCACGGATGATTGGAGAGACAGGCGCAGCATTAACAAACGCAAAGAAGATTCAAACGAAATATTTGGGTATGAAACATAAATTTTAATAGTAATAAAAACTTCTGTGTGATATGATAGTATATAATATCGTACAGGAGTTTTTTTTGTGCAGGGACGTATGAAACAGAGAGGTATGTTCTATGCAGCGAGAAGCGGAGAATTGCGGGGAGGTTTATATGAAATGGAAAAAGTTTACGATAAAGACAATTACTGACGCGGAGGATATTATTATCAGCACACTTTATGATATTGGACTTGAGGGAGCGCAGATAGAGGACAAGGTTCCTCTGACACCGCTGGAAAAGGAGCAGATGTTTGTGGATATCCTGCCCGACGGACCAGAAGATGACGGGATTGCTTACTTAAGTTTCTTTGTGGAGGAGAGTGAGGAGAATATAGATACGGGCAGCAGCCCGTCCGCGGACGAGATAGTCGCAAGTATTAACAGGGAGCTCGACGACCTCCGTAATTTCATGGATATCGGGGAAGGGACTGTCATGGTCTCCGAGACAGAGGATATCGACTGGATTAACAACTGGAAGCAGTTTTTTCACCAATTTTACATTGACGATCTGCTTGTAATACCGTCGTGGGAAGAGGTCAAGCCCGAGGACAGGGACAAGAAAATTCTGCATATTGACCCAGGCACGGCATTCGGCACAGGGATGCACGAGACGACACAGCTTTGCATCAGGCAGTTGAAAAAGCACATTACATCAGAGACAGAGCTGCTCGATGTGGGAACGGGGAGCGGCATTCTTTCCATTATTTCCCTGATGTATGGCATCAGGCATGCAGTCGGCACAGACCTCGATCCCTGTGCATTGGAAGCAGTGCGGGAAAACATGGAGGTGAATCATATTGCACCTGAGCGTTTTGAGATGATGATCGGAAACATTATCACGGATCAGGCAGTGCAGGACAAGGTTGGCTATGCCAAATATGACATTGTAGTCGCAAATATTCTGGCAGATGTGCTTGTGCCGTTGACGCCGGTTATCGTGAATCAGCTCAAACCAGGCGGAGTGTACATCACCTCTGGAATCATAGACAACAAGGAACAGACCGTGCGTGACGCGGTGGAGGCAGCCGGACTGGAAGTCATGGAAGTGACTTATCAGGGCGAGTGGGTGAGTGTCACAGCGCGCAGGAAAACAATTCCTTAGTTAGAGAGTCGGGAGAACGAAGTATGTATCATTTTTTTGTAGAGCCTTCCCAAATTTCTGACAGGAGTGTCATAATTACGGGTGACGACGTGAATCATATCAGGAATGTGATCCGTTTAAAGCCGGGTGATGAGATCAGCATCAGCAATGGGGTGGACGGCAGGGATTACCGATGCGGTATCGAGGAGATTACGGATACCGAGGTTGTGTGTACGCTCCGTTTTATCAAGGAGGACGGTGTGGAACTGCCTTCTAGGGTGTATCTTTTCCAGGGACTTCCCAAAGGGGACAAGATGGAGTTTATCATTCAGAAGATGGTGGAGCTTGGCGTTTACGAGATTATCCCGGTTGCCATGAAGCGCTGTGTGGTGAAGCTGGACGATAAGAAGGCAAAGGCGAAAACTGCGCGCTGGCAGGGAATTGCGGAGGCAGCCGCAAAGCAGAGTAAGCGAGGCGTTATTCCGCGAGTGCGGGAGGTAATGGGTTATCAAGAAGCGCTAAAATACGCGGAAAATTTGGATGTGAAGCTCGTGCCCTACGAGATGGAGAATTTGCTCGAAGGGGCAGCAGGCATGGCAGGAACACGTCAGGTCATCGATTCGTTAGAGCCAGGGCAGTCAGTCGCTATTTTGATCGGACCTGAGGGCGGATTTGAGGAGAATGAAATCCAGTCAGCCATTGACTGCGGCATGAGACCAATCACACTGGGCAAACGGATTTTGCGTACAGAGACCGCAGGAATGACTGTTATGGCATGGATTATGTATCAGCTGGAAGACAGGTGATATGCACGAACATTGTATTGACATAGTATAAAATATGCACTATACTCATATTGACAATACAACCCATGGTATTCTATATAGAAAGGTAGAGGTGTTATGGCAACTACAAATGTAACAATGAGAATGGATGAGGAGTTAAAGGCACAGGCGGAAGAGCTTTTTGCGGATCTGGGACTAAACATGACGTCTGCGTTTACTGTGTTTGTGAAACAGGCTGTTAGGGAACAATGTATTCCGTTTAAGATTTCAAGAGCAGTCGCAAATGAAGAAATGATGGAGGCAATGGAGGAAGTGCGGCAAATGAAACAGAATCCCAATCTAGGAAAATCTTATACAGATGTAGACGAAATGATGGAGGAACTGCTTAAGTGAAATATACAGTGAAACCTACATCAAAATTCCATAAAGACTTGAAAAGGGCTCATAAGAGAGGGTATGATATTTCACTGTTGACAGATATTATTAAAAAATTGGCGAATGATGAGAAATTGCCTGAGAAAAATAAAGACCATGCTCTCTCAGGTGATTATTTAGGATTGCGTGAATGTCATATTACACCAGATTGGTTATTGATTTATGAAATTGATAATGAAAGTATTATTTTGTATCTAACCAGAACAGGTACTCATAGTGATTTATTTTAAAAGGCAAAGTAAGGAACTGCGCACATAATCTCAAAAGAGCGCATATTTATATTATATGATTACTGTTCCAAAGTTAGACATATTTTTTGTCTGACATGGAATGGATATAAAATACATTAGAAGGTGTGAATATGATGGAAGTATATCTTGACAACTCGGCGACAACGAAATGTATGCCAGAGGTCGCATCGCTTATGACCCATATTATGTGTGAGGACTATGGAAATCCCTCCAGTATGCACAAGAAGGGTGTGGAGAGCGAAAAATATGTGCGCTATGCCAAAGAAGTCATTGCAAAATGCATGAAAGTACAGGAAAAGGAAATCCTTTTTACATCAGGAGGAACCGAATCGGACAATATCGCGCTGATTGGTGGCGCGTATGCAAACTGCCGGGCGGGCAGACATATCATCACGACCAGGATCGAGCATCCTGCAGTACTGCAGACCTGTGCCTATCTCGAAGAACAGGGATTTGCAGTGACGTATCTACCGGTGGATACAAACGGTGTCATTCGTCTTGCCGATTTGGAGAAAGCAATGACAAAAAATACGATTCTGGTATCGATCATGCACACAAACAATGAAGTGGGAGCTATGCAGCCGATTGAACAGGCGGGTGAGCTGATCAAACGCATTAATCCAAATACATTGTTTCACGTAGATGCAGTTCAGGGCTTTGGTAAATGCAAAATTTATCCGAAACGGATGCATATCGATCTGCTATCTGTGAGCGCCCACAAGATTCATGGACCGAAAGGTGTCGGATTTCTTTATATTAATGAAAAAGCGAAGATAAGACCTATTATTTTTGGCGGTGGGCAGCAGAGAGGAATGCGTTCTGGTACGGAAAATGTGCCAGGTATTGCAGGTATGGCGAAGGCTGTCGAAGAAATCTTTGCGGATTTCGAACCTAAGATCAATTATCTGTACAGTATCAAGGAGCGTTTTGTAAAGGGTGTGAGTACCATAGACGGCATCAGGCTTAACGGTCCTGTAGGGCGGGATGGCGCACCACATGTGGTCAGTGTTTCCATACAGGGCATTCGCAGCGAGGTGATGCTGCACGCACTTGAGGACAAAGGAATCTGTGTTTCGGCAGGAAGCGCATGCTCGTCCAATAAGCCTTCGGTATCGGCTACTTTAAAGGCAATCGGTGTCGAGAAACAGTATCTTGATTCTACACTGCGGTTCAGCTTCAGTCTGTACACGACTGAGGCAGAGATTGACTATACAATAAAATGCATGAGAGAACTGATTCCGATGCTAAGGCACTACACCAGAAAATAAAACGAAAAGTACATCTAAGGCGACAAAAGACGCCGCCTTAGATGTACTAATTTACGTTTGGCAGGTCTGCAGTACAGCACACTTGCAGAGAAGGAGAAAAAAGCATGTACAAATCTTTTTTAATAAAGTACGCAGAGATTGGCGTGAAGGGGAAGAACAGATATTTGTTTGAAGACAGATTGTGTGATCAGATACGGTATGCACTGACGCGCTGTGAAGGCACATTTGAGGTGACAAAGTCACAGGGAAGGATCTATGTCAATTCGTTCTCGGACTTTGATTACGAGGAGACGGTTGAGAATTTAAAGACGGTGTTTGGAGTCACAGGCATCTGCCCGGTAGTCCATGTCGAGGATGAAGGATTTGAAAAGCTCTGTCAGGATGTCATTCAGTATATTGATAAAGTTTACCCTGACAAAAATTTCACATTTAAGGTAGACGCACGCAGGGCAAGAAAGAATTATCCCAAAAATTCAATGGAGATCAACTGTGATATCGGCGAAGCACTGTTAGATGCATTTCCAGAGATGAAGGTTGATGTGCACAGGCCAGACGTAATGCTGCGCATCGAAGTGCGGGAAAAAATCTATATTTATTCGACAGTTATTCCAGGGCCGGGAGGACTTCCTGTTGGAACAAACGGGAAGGGTATGCTGCTCTTGTCGGGTGGTATTGACTCTCCGGTGGCAGGCTATATGATCGCAAAACGTGGTGTCAAGATTGATGCGGTGTACTTCAATGCACCGCCCTATACTAGCGAACGCGCGACGCAGAAAGTGATTGACCTCGCAAGAACGGTATCCAGGTACAGCGGTCCGATCAATCTGCATATTATTAACTTTACGGATATTCAGCTCTATATTTATGATCAATGTCCGCATGATGAACTCACGATTATCATGAGACGCTATATGATGCGCATTGCCGAGGAGATCGCAAAGAAAAGCAATTGTCTGGGACTGATCACGGGCGAGAGCATTGGACAGGTTGCTTCCCAGACTATGCAGTCGCTGATGGCAACGAACGATGTGTGTACGATGCCAGTCTATCGACCGTTGATTGGTTTTGACAAGCAGGAGATCGTGGAAGTCTCGGAGAAGATTGATACATATGAGACTTCGATCCAGCCTTATGAGGACTGTTGTACGATCTTTGTGGCAAAGCACCCTGTGACCAAGCCGAATCTCAATGTGATACGAATTCATGAGAGAAATCTCGATGAGAAGATTGATGATCTGGTCAAGACAGCACTGGATACAGATGAAGTGATGGAGATCGTTTATAGATAAAATATTATACAAAAACAAAACCGGGTACAAAACTGTACCCGGTCAATGTTCAGCTCGTCTGATATTCAAGCTTTTGACATCTAAGCTACGGACAAGGTTTAAGTATGTATCACAGCTATGTGGATACTATACTATATAAGGCTTTAATACTTCCATAACCTCATCTGCGCCGCTCTCAGCATGAATATTGAGATCGATGGGCTTAGATAAATCTAAGCTGAAGATACCCATAATAGATTTTGCATCTATAACGTATCTGCCCGAAACAAGGTCAAAATCATAATCGAACTTTGTGATATCGTTTACGAAAGATTTTACCTTATCAATAGAGTTTAAAGAAATCTGAACTGTTTTCATTCTGACTACCTCCTTTTATTATACCTTCTCTTTAATAATAAAGGGAATCCGCGGAAAAGTCAACAAAAGACGAAAAACAGTTGTAATGAAAATTGACGAAAATTAACTAAAAATATGTACAAATTGACATTGTAATCAAAAGGAAGCTTACAATAGACGAAAGGATAAATGGGCAAAATGAAGACAGTAGCATATCATAATCTGGGTTGTAAGGTCAATTCATACGAAATGGACGCGATGATACAGGCACTGCGGCAGAAAGGATATCAGATCGTGCCATTTGAGGAAAAGGCAGATATCTACATAGTGAACACCTGTACGGTAACCAATATTGCAGACAGAAAAAGCAGACAAATGCTTCATAAGGCGAAAAAGACCAACCCAGAGGGAATCGTTGTGGCAGTCGGATGTTATGTGCAGTCTGACGCACAGGCAGTTGAGGCGGACAGTGCAGTTGATTTATTAATAGGAAATAACAGAAAAAAGAATCTGGTGGAAATCCTTGAGAGTTATTTCGAAGGCGTGATGCAGGAGAGTGTGATTGACATCAATCATACATCAGAGTATGAGGAAATGCAGTTGACTACCACAGCAGAACACACCCGTGCCTATATCAAGATCCAGGATGGGTGCAATCAGTTCTGTACATACTGCATGATACCTTATGCGAGGGGGCGTGTCAGAAGCCGCAGGAAACAGGATGTACTGAGAGAAATCGAGGGACTTGCGGCAGCAGGGTACAAAGAGTTTGTACTAACAGGTATACATATCAGCTCGTATGGTATGGACTTTAAGGAAGACCAGGAGGAAAATCTGCTGACGTTAGTGCAGGCGATCGATACAGTCAAGGGGGTAGAGCGGATTCGGCTGGGATCGCTCGAACCACGTATTGTCACGGAGGCGTTTACAAGAGGTCTGGCAGAAATTAAACACATCTGTCCGCATTTTCACTTGTCACTTCAAAGCGGTTGTGAGACAGTGCTAAAACGTATGAATCGTCATTATACACCAGAGCAATACCTGAACGGAGTAGAATTTTTGCGCAGGGCTTTTGTGCATCCGGCGATTACCACTGATGTGATTGTGGGATTTCCGGGGGAGACAGAGGAAGAATTTGCGGCTGGCAGACAGTTTGTGGAGACGGTCGGATTTTATGAGATGCATATTTTTAAGTATTCCAGGAGAAAAGGTACAAAGGCGGCAGTGATGCCCATGCAGGTGTCAGAGGCGGAAAAGACCACAAGAAGCGGTGTGCTGCAGTCCATCGAAAAGCGGGATTCGAAGGATTTCAGGTCTTATTATCTCAGTAAAAATGTGGAGGTGTTATTTGAAGAAAAGAAAGAAATCGCGGGAAAAGAGTATTGGATAGGACACACGAGAGAGTATGTGAAAGTGGCAGTTCCGGCTCATGAAAAATCGCTCGAAAATCAATTGGTTACAGGAAAAATCGAAGGATTTCTCGACGATGAGATTATAATTATGCAGGATTAATACAGTTTTAATACTGTAACTCTTGAATTTTGTATCGAATTAAGTTATGATATTTATAACAATGCAAAAGGAAAGCTCATCGGTAACTATTCAGTACAGGGACCGATTGGAAGGAGCATAGAGAATGGAAGATATGACACGGACACAATTCATACAGTTAACACCTGAGGTTCTCGGGGAATCAGCCTCGGTTAAGGATGTGATTGCTTCTGTCTATGCTGCTCTTACAGAAAAAGGGTACAATCCAGTGAATCAGATCGTTGGCTATATCATGTCAGGGGATCCGACTTACATCACCAGCCATAAGGGAGCGCGTGCCATGATCATGAAAGTGGAGCGGGACGAGCTTGTAGAGGAGATGCTGAAGTCCTATATTTATAATGCGGGATGGAACAGGATTGGAAAATTTTAGATGTTTTAGACCAATATGGAGAGATACATGAGAAAAATGGGACTTGACTTTGGGGCGAAGACCGTGGGAGTGGCAATCAGCGATCCGCTTCTCATCACAGCGCAGGGAATCGAGATTGTACGCAGAAAGTCTGAGAGCAAGCTTCGTCAGACCTTGGCAAGAATCGAAGAATTGATCGTGGAGTACGAGGTGGATGAGATCGTGCTTGGTTATCCTAAGAATATGAATGACACCGAGGGAGAACGAGTGGAGAAAACCCTTGCCTTCAAGGAAAAGTTAGAGAGAAGGACAGGGCTGGATGTACAGCTGTGGGATGAGCGGTTGACCACAGTGGCAGCAGATAAAGCGATGATAGAAGCCGGTATAAGACGTGAGGATCGGAAAGAGCACGTTGACAGAATAGCGGCAGTTTTTATTTTGCAGGGGTATTTGGACTATCTCAAAAATAAGGAAGGGTATGGAACACGATAATGGAAAAAATAACCTTTAAGCCGGATGGTGAGGAAAAAGAAGTAGATTTTTATGTGCTGGAGCAGACAACCATCGGCGGGGTGAATTATATTTTGGTAACAGATGCGGAGGAAGAGGAGGATGGAGAAGCGTATATTTTGAAAGCATTTTCCGATACGGATGAGCATGAGCAGGTTTATTGTATGGTTGAGGATGATGGGGAACTTGCGGCCGTAGCGGGTGTTTTTGAAAATATGCTGGATGACATCGACCTGATTTAGATAAAACGTTACAGGAGGTTTAATTTGAAACAGAACAAACAAAATACTTCAAAGCTTAAGATCATACCGTTAGGTGGTCTTGAGCAGATTGGAATGAACATTACTGCCTTTGAGTATGAAGACAGTATTGTTGTGGTGGATTGCGGTCTGAGTTTCCCAGCAGACGATATGCTGGGTGTCGACCTTGTGATACCAGATGTCACATATCTGAAAAACAATCAGGACAAGGTAAAAGGATTTGTCATCACACATGGGCACGAGGATCATATTGGCGCACTGCCATATGTGCTCAAGGAAATCAATGTTCCAGTGTATGCCACAAAGCTTACGATGGGAATTATCGAGAACAAGCTCACAGAACACAATCTGATACACAATGTACGCAGAAAGGTGGTCAAATTTGGGCAGAATATCAATCTGGGGTGCTTCCGGATTGAGTTTATCAAGACAAATCACAGCATTGTGGACGCGGCAGCGCTCGCAATCTACTCGCCGGCAGGTATTGTGGTACACACGGGGGATTTTAAGGTAGATTACACTCCTGTGTATGGTGATGCCATCGATCTGCAGCGTTTTGCAGAGCTTGGCAAAAAAGGTGTGCTGGCTTTGATGTGTGACAGTACCAATGCGGAACGGCCGGGTTTTACCCCGTCTGAGAAGAAACTGGGGCCAGTATTTGACTCACTATTCGAGGAGCATAAGAAGACCAGAATCATCATTGCTACCTTTGCGTCAAATGTGGACAGAGTACAGCAGATCATCAATACAGCAGATAAATTTGGCCGGAAAGTGGTGGTCGAGGGACGGAGCATGGTCAATATTATAGAGACTGCTTCCAATCTGAACCGTATCAGCATACCAGACAATACATTAATTGATATAGAGCGGCTGAAAAATTATCCGAAGGACAAGACGGTTATCATAACGACTGGCAGCCAGGGTGAGAGCATGGCAGCCCTCAGCCGCATGGCAAGCGGCATGCACAAAAAGATTTCCATAGGAAAGGGCGACACGGTCATTTTCTCGTCCAATCCGATTCCGGGAAATGAGAAGGCAGTCACGAAAGTGATTAATGAACTCTTCAAGAAAGGCGCTGATGTCATCTTCCAGGATACCCATGTGTCAGGACATGCCTGTCAGGAGGAGATCAAGCTGATCTACACGTTGACAAAGCCAAAATATGCGGTTCCGGTACATGGGGAGTACAAGCATTTAAAAGCACAGGCAAAGATTGCCATGGACTTAGGCATCGACAAGGATGATGTGTTTATCCTGCAGTCAGGTGATGTGCTGTCACTGGATAATAACAGTGCGAGTATCACAGGAAAAGTGCCTGTGGGGGCGGTGCTTGTGGATGGACTTGGTGTCGGCGATGTTGGAAATGTGGTACTCCGGGACAGGCAGCATCTCGCGGAGGATGGCATCTTGATCGTGGTGATGTCCCTGGACGGTGCATCGGGAGAGCTGCTCGCAGGACCAGATATTGTCTCGAGGGGATTTGTGTATGTGAAGGAGTCTGACGAGCTGCTTGATGAGGCGCGCAAAGTGATCGAGAAGGCGGTGCTTGGCTGCCTCAAAAAAAATATCACGGACTGGGGTAAGATCAAAGGAACCATCAAGGATACACTGAGTGAATTTGTATGGAAAAAGACAAAGAGACGTCCGATGATATTGCCGATCATCATGGAAATATAAAACGAACTCGGAGGTAGCATAATGAATGCAAAACAGTTATTGGGAGCGGTCGCCGCGATGATCATCAAGATTGCGCTGGCAGCAGTGGTCATTGTAGTGGTGTTCCGGCTTGCAGTATATGCATATGATTTCGGATACCAGGTGTTTGCCGATATACCTGTCAGTGAGGGCGAGGGAAGAATTGTCAGTGTCGTCATATCTGAGGGGCAGAGCAGCAGGGATCTTGCAAAAATGCTGGAGCAGAAGGGTCTGGTCAATGATGCGAATGCGTTCTACATCTATGAGCGGCTTTCTGATTACAAGGACATGCTGCAGCCTGGAGTCTATGAACTGAGTACGTCCATGAAAGCAGAGGAAATGCTTGAAATAGTGTGTCATAAGGAGGGCGGGACAGAAGAGACAAACGGGAATTGATTTATCCATAGGAAAAGAAAGGGCAGCAGTTGGAAATCGTAAGATTTGGACTGCTGTTTCCATATGTTTCTAGCTCCATTTTGCCGTCTGACTTGAAAAAAGAATTGCCAATTGGGTTAAAAAGTGGTAGACTATTACCGATATAGAATGATAGAGATGTAAAAGACATTTAGCTATAGGCTTACCAGGGAAGGTGACGGATATGAAAAGGTACAGGAAAAAGGATCTGCTTCAGATCGTGTCAACATTAGTACAAGTAAATGATTCCATCACCAGGACAGCAGTATCCACTGTCCTTTTTGAAGTGGAGGAGGAGTTTGCAAAGTGCCAGGAAACAGCGATTGATCTGGGGAATTACTTTGAGGCATTAACGGACATGGACTATACTCCCTTGGTAAGCATTCTCGAAGATTACTGTGAGAATGTCTACCAGATGGGTATCAATATTCAGGATGAGAACCTGCGCAGGAAGCTGTCCAAGAAGATTCGAAAACAACTCATACAACTGCAGAATGCCATCACCTACGATCTGCCGCAGGACAAAAAAGAAGTTGTGTTCCTGCCATACAAAGCCTCCATGTGGGATTCGCTGGAGAGCGTGTGGAAGGCGGCAGAGGAAGATGAGAATTGCGATGCCTATGTTATTCCGATTCCATACTTTGATAAAAATCCAGACGGAAGTTTCCGCGAGGAGCATTACGAAGGAGATCTCTATCCGGAAGATGTTCCCATCACGCGGTATGATGAATATAATTTTGAGGAGCGCAGACCAGATATTATTTACATACATAATGCATATGATAATTGGAATCTCGTTACATGTGTTCATCCGAACTTCTTTTCGAACAACCTGAAGAAATGGACAGAACAGCTCGTTTACATTCCGTATTTTGTTCTCAATGAGGTGGAGCCGGACAATGAGCAGGCCGTGGAGGGCATCAAACATTTCTGCTTTATGCCGGGAATTGTCAATGCGGATAAAGTGGTCGTACAGTCGGAGAGTATGAAACAGATTTATATCAATGAATTTCTGAAGGCTGCAAAAGAACATGGACTGCATGGAAGGCATCTGGACAAGACTTATCTGGAACAGAAATTTCTGGGACTGGGTTCGCCGAAGTACGACAGGGTGCTTGCCACTAAAAAGGAAGAGTTGGATGTCCCACAGGAGTGGATGAGCGTGATTGCGAAGGCGGATGGAAGCTGGAAAAAGATCATTTTATACAACACTGGAATCGCAGCGCTGCTTTCCCACAATGAAAAGTGGGTGGACAAGATTGAGAACGTGCTGAATACGTTCAGGGAAAATCAGGACGAGATTGCTCTGTTATGGCGTCCGCACCCATTGATCGAAAGCACAATGAAATCCATGCGGCCGGAAGTCCTGCGAAAGTATACGATGCTCAAAGAGCAGTATCTTGCAGAAGGCTGGGGAATCTACGATGAAACCGCCGATGTGGACAGGGCAGTAGTGATCAGTGATGCATACTATGGGGACAGAAGTTCCGTAGTGCAGTTGTATCAGCAGACGGGGAAACCGATCATGATACAGAATGTGGAGGTTATTACATAAGATTTAGGAACTGTGCAAAGATAGCGTGCAGAGTTGGGGCAGGTTATTTTTGCACAGCTCCTAAATGGAGTTGGCGCATGATTCCCACTACTTTGGGGTGGGTGCGAAAAGTAACCGAACCTTGACAATTTCATACTTTACATTAGTGTTTTGTTTACATATGTCTGGATGTCATGTTAAAATGATAGCAGGAACGAAGGAACAGTCCATTATTTGCTGGCAGTTCCTGATATAGGAGGTAGAAGCATATGAAGCGCAGATTTAATGTGACTGGTTTATGCATTCCACAGCGGCACTACATGGTACGGCTTGATGACAGGGTAAAAAAGATCAAAGAAGATTATGTGGATGATGGAAGTTATTTTATAATCAACAAGGGACGGCAGTATGGAAAGACCACGACACTAAGAGCACTTGCAAAATATCTGGAAGAGGAGTATATTGTTTTTTCATTGGATTTCCAGCAGATGGGTACAAAGACATTTGCGGATGAGACGGCATTTTCCCAAGGATTTCTTGACAGACTGCTGGCGGAACTCAGGAAAGCAGACACGGAGGACAGAGTAAAGATACGGGAAATGCTGTCGGATTTTAAGAACAATAATCCTAATGTTATATTGGATGGATTGTTTGCGTTTCTGAGCAGTATGTGTGAAAGCTGCGAATGTCCCATTATACTGATAATCGATGAGGTAGACAGTGCCTCAAATAATCAGGTCTTTATTGATTTTCTGGCACAGTTGAGAGGATATTATCTAAGACGCGAAGATATGCCAACATTCCATTCAGTGATTCTTGCAGGCGTGCACGACATTAAGAATCTTAAATTAAAGCTGCGCTCAGAGTCAGAGCACCAGTATAACAGCCCTTGGAATATTGCAGCAGATTTTAAAGTTGATATGAGTTTTTCTGTGAGTCAGATTGTGGGTATGCTTGCTGAATATGAGTCAGATCACTGTACCGGAATGAATGTACAGGAAATGGCGGAAGAGATTTATCAATATACATCGGGCTATCCGGTACTTGTCTCGTCAATCTGCAAATGTATTGATGAAGATCTCTCTGGAGAAAGTAACTTTGGTGACTTGGGTAAGGCATGGACAAGTGCAGGGATTGCGGAAGCTGTCAAACGTATTTTATATGACCGAACGCCTCTGTTCGAAAGCATGATCCGCCATCTTGATGATTACCCAGGGATGAAGCGGATGTTTCAGGAGATCCTTTTTCAAGGAAATGCATTCACATACAATCTTGATACGAAAGAGATCAGCCTTGCATGCATGTTCGGCTATGCAGTCAATAATGCTGGAAAAGTGCAGGTGGCAAACCGCATCTTCGAGACAAGACTCTACAATTACTTCCTGTCAGAAGAAGAATTTGCAGGGACAAATACTTCCAATCAGATTGGAAATATGGCGATGCGTGACAGGAGCTATTTTATCCATGATGGGAAGCTTGACATGGATATGGTGATGAAACGATTTGTTGAGACTTTTGCGGATATCTATGGAGAAGAAGATTCAAAATTTGTTGAGAAATATGGCCGCAAATTTTTCCTGCTCTATCTAAGACCGATCATCAATGGCACAGGGAATTACTACGTTGAGGCGCAGACAAGAGACGATCGGCGCACAGATGTCATCGTGGATTACCTTGACGAGCAGTTTGTCGTTGAATTGAAGATCTGGCGGGGAAATGAATACAACGAGCGAGGTGAGAAGCAGCTTGCGGATTATCTGGACTATTACCATAAAGATAAGGGGTATCTGCTCAGCTTTAATTTTAACCAGAAGAAGGAGGTCGGCGTGAAAGAGATACGGATTGGGGACAAGATGATTGTGGAGGCGGTTGTGTAGGGCGCTTTGCTAATTTGTTATTATGTATTGTATAAATTGAATAGATTGATCGTGAAAAGACTGATGTAAAGTATGGGATTGTCAAGTATGTTTGGGATGAAAGTAATTTGCATCTGTTTTTTGCGTGATTTTGAGATATACAGGAATAGTGCATGAAAGTTTTGACGGATTAGCAGATTATTTTCTACAACTTTTAAATGGATTTGGAATAGAAAGTGAACCTTGACAACTGCATACTTTACATTAGGAAAAGGAAGTTTGAAGAAATAACTGAGATATTTCAACTATCTGTTTCTGCATATTCTTAATAAGTATTTGAGATTTTCTATATAATATGTTATTATTCTTGTAAATACTAATGAAAACAGTGAGGTAACAGTTACGTGGGAAGGCCAGACACGATAACAAAGGAATATATGAGACGTCCGGATGTCTTTGCGGATGTGTTTAATCAGTTCTTATATCATGGAAAACAAGTAATTCTGCCAGAAAGACTGATTGAGTTGGATACAACTGAAATAGTAGTTCCGTATGGCGCAGATAATGTCCCAGTTCCGGAGCAGAGATATAGGGATGTTGCAAAAATGTTGGCTGTAATGACAGATGGGAGAGCTGCCTATTGTATTCTGGCTGCTGAGAATGAGGATAAAATTAACTATGCGATGCCGGTAAAAGATGGATTGTACGATTTCATGCAGCTTGCGAAACAAGTGACTGAAACAGCCCGCTCGCATAAAGAGTCTGAGAACAAGGACAGAAAACCAAGTAAGGATGAGTACCTAAGTGGATTCTGGAAAGACGATAGATTACTTCCGGTTATCACACTGGTCATATATTATGGCGCAGATGAGTGGGATGGCCCTTTGAGTCTGAAAGAAATGTATGCTGACTGTGATGAAAACATCTTAAAATATGCTGCTGATTATCATATCAATTTGATTACGCCAAGTCAGCTGTCCGATGAAGAAATAGACGAATTTCATACGAATTTTAGAGAAGTCATGAAATACATCAAGTATTCAAAAGACAGAAAAAAGCTCATGGAAGTAACCAGGAATGATGAGCGGTTTAAAAATGTAGAGCGTCAGGCGGCAGATGTGATTAGTGTAGCGACAGGCACAAAGATAAAATATGCGGGGAGGGAGGAGAAAGTGAATATGTGTCCTGCAATAGAGGAATCAGAGATTGTTGGTGTAATTCTTTTTTCTAAAAAAAGGGGTATATCGGAAGCAGAGGCAAAACAGTATATTATGGAAGAATATCAGAAAAGCGAGGAAGAAGCCGAAGAACTGATCATAATGTACTGGAAATGATATTACAATCAAATATGGAAATAAAAGTCCCAATGTAAAGTATGCAGTTGTAAGGTCAGTGACCGGAGGCATAGTTTCATTGGGA
Source organism: Lachnospiraceae bacterium (assembly GCA_029067205.1). GTDB lineage: Bacteria > Bacillota > Clostridia > Lachnospirales > Lachnospiraceae > COE1. The sequence goes on along the minus strand of JAIEEY010000381.1, from coordinate 12,491 downwards.
TTTTTTGTTGTGTTTATTCTGGTGAGATGCTATAAAGGCGGTGTAAATGAATAATTTTATTAGAAAGAAGAGTCGAATGAAAGAGACAAATATAAAAAGATGAGGTTTGGAAAGGAAAATGGAAAGACTGGGAACCAAAGCAGAAACTTTGGAAATCATGTATGGTAAATTGAATACAGCGAAAGTCCTTCCACAGTTTACGTTTACAGTGTCAGAGTGGGAACAGAGAAAGGAAGAGATCCTCTATCAGTTCTCGGAATTGAAATGGAATGCGAATGTAATCGTTCGCAGCAGTTGTCGGAATGAGGACACACAGGATGCGTCTATGGCAGGAAAGTTTGAATCCGTAGCCGATGTTTGCGGTACAGAGGCGTTTCAGGATGCGGTGTCCAGAGTGATTCACTCCTATGGTGCGGATTATGGCGATGATCAGATTCTTGTTCAGCCGATGCTTAGGGAGGTAAAGTTTTGCGGGGTGGCATTTACCTTGGATCCGAGTACACATGGTAATTACTATGTTATCAATTATGATGCGACAGGGGATACATCGTCAGTAACATCTGGAACGGGAGACAAAGACTACTTATATTATCATTTTAAAAATGCATCCAGAGAAACAGCGCCAGAAGAACTAAGGCAGGTTTTGGCAGCGCTTGAAGAATTGGAGATATTTTTTGGACAAGATAATCTGGATGTGGAATTTGCGATCACACAAGAGGATGAACTATATATATTGCAGGTACGTGCACTGTGCATATTACAGGAGCGTATTGATCTGAAAAAACAGGCAGAAGAGCTTGCCCGTATCACAGAAAAGATAAAACAAAATAACCAGTCCAAGCCGTTCCTGTGTGGGCAAAAGACAGCTTACAGTGTCATGACAGACTGGAATCCGGCGGAAATGATAGGTGTCCGCCCGAAGCCACTGGCATTGTCGCTTTACAAGGAGATTATTACAGATAGTGTATGGGCATATCAGAGAGACAATTACGGCTATAGAAATCTGCGGAGTTTTCCGCTGATGGTTGATTTCTGCGGACTGCCATATATTGATGTGCGTGTCAGTTTCAATTCTTTTATTCCAGCGGGACTGGATGAAGAGATCAGTGAAAAACTTGTCAACTATTATATCGGACAACTGGTACAGAACCCACAAAAGCACGACAAGGCAGAATTTGAGATAGTGTTTTCGTGCTATACACTGGATATGCCGCAGAGAATACAGATATTGAAGGAACATGGTTTTTCGGAGGAGGAGATCGGCCGAATCATAGATGCGCTCAGGAATGTGACAAACCACATTATAGATTATAAAAATGGATTGTGGCGCAAGGATTACAGGAAAATAGAGATTTTGAACCATCGCTACCAGAAGATTATGGAGAGTGAACTGAATGATATTGAAAAAATCTACTGGCTTCTGGAGGACTGCAAACGCTATGGAACACTTCCGTTTGCAGGACTGGCACGGGCTGCGTTTATTGCAGTACAGATCTTAAAGTCCTTTGTTGCGTGCGGAATCCTAAGTGATGCGGATTACGAGGCATTCATGGGGGAAGTGGATACAGTTAGTTCTGCTATGAACAAGGACAGGGAAGAGCTGTCAGCGGCATCTTTTCTGAAAAAGTATGGGCATTTGAGACCAGGAACTTATGATATCACCTCTATGAGATATGATGAAGCACCTGAACTATATTTTAATAATACAGAAGATGACTGCATGGAGAAGGTGGGAAATTCAGATTGTAAGGCAGGACAACAAGGCAAATTTCGCTTATCCCTGGAACAGCTTAATCAATTAAGAGATGCATTACAGGAAAACGGACTGACAAATGATGTGCTGGATATCATGGATTTTATAAAGAATGTCATTAAAGGACGGGAATATGGAAAGTTTGTTTTTACCAGAAATCTTAGTATGGCAATCCGGTTGATCAGTCAGGTGGGGAATGCGATGGGAGTATCAAGAGACGAATGCAGTTATATTGATATACAAGCGGTTTATGATCTTTATGTATCCACAGGAGATATAAAGGAAAGATTATTATCGTCCATACAACAGGGAAAGAAAAAGTATGAAATGACGCGGGCAGTTACGCTTCCGCCAGTTATTCTCAATGCAAACGACGTGGAAAGCTTTTATTATCCGGATTCCGAGCCTAATTTTATCACTTCTTTAAAAGTCTGTGATGAGGTTAAGGTAATTGAGTCAATGGTGGATACAAACGATATTTCAGGGAAGATTGTCATGATTGAGAGTGCGGATCCGGGATATGACTGGATTTTTGCCCTTGGCATCAAAGGGTTGATTACGATGTATGGCGGGGCCAATTCCCATATGGCAATCCGGGCAGGAGAGCTTGGGATTCCGGCGGTGATTGGCGTCGGGGCGAAACGGTTTGAGAAATACCGGCGGGCAGAGGTTGTCGAGATTGATGCGCTTTTGAAAACGATAAGGATATTAAAATAGAAAGTTGAGAAGACAGATGAAACATGGAGATTTTACGGAACTGGCAAAGTTTTATGTGGATAGACCTAGTTATTCGTTAGTTTTATTGAATTACATAAAAACATTTATCAAGGATAAGCTTGGAAGAGATATTATCGTTGCAGATGTTGGTGCAGGCACTGGGAAATTAACTGAAAATCTGGAACAGATCGGACTTACGGGGTATGCTGTCGAACCAAATGATGCAATGCGACAGGAAGGCATTAATTTGTTTGAAAGAAAGAATACTTTTGAGTGGAAAGAGGGGGCGGCAGAAGCGACAGGGCTCCCTGATAACTGTGTGGACTGGGTGTTGATGGGATCTTCTTTCCATTGGACGGATGCACTCAAGGCGACAGAGGAATTTAGGCGAATTTTAAGACCGGGTGGATTTTTTACCGCAATCTGGAATCCGAGAGATATCCAGAGAAGTGACATTCATAAGAAAATAGAGGACATGATTTATAAAGAAGTGCCAAATATGAAACGAGTGTCTTCAGGAAGAAGGATGACAACGGAGATTATGTTGCAGAAACTAGGAAATTATTTTAAAGATCTCATATTTATGGAATGTATGCATGATGAGATTATGTCAAAGGAACGCTATATGAACATTTGGCGATCAGTGAATGATATCCGTGTTCAGGCCGGAGAAGAAGGATTCCAGAGAATTTTGAAAAATATAGAAAATATTTTATGTGATTGCAGCGAAATATCTGTTCCTTATAAATCAAGGGCATGGACTGTACAGGTGTGCAAATAAAGTGAAGTAGATATGGGTGTGTTTTTAAAAGGAGAGTAGCGGATTATGAAGACAGAATGGGATTATACAGAACTGGCAGACGCTTATTTGAAAAGACCAGATTATGCGCAGTCTGCAATAGACAAGATGCTTGAAACAGCAGGAGTGGAAAAAGGAGATGCAGTATGTGATGTTGGAGCCGGGGCAGCACATCTCACTATAAAGCTTGCAGAATATGGATTGAAGGTTTGCGCGGTCGAGCCCAATGATGCAATGCGGGCAAATGGAATAAAAAGGACAGCCCAATTTCAAAATGTGAGCTGGCATGTGGGAGTTGGAGAGCATACAGGGATGGAGGACAATGTATTTGGTCTTGTGACGTTTGGTTCTTCTTTCAATGTATGCGATAGACAGCTGGCTTTGAAGGAGGGTGCAAGAATATTAAAACTAAATGGATGGTTTGCATGTATGTGGAATCATAGGGATTTAGAAGACCCATTACAGCAGGAGATAGAGGCTGTATTGAAAAAACATATCAAAGATTACAGTTATGGGACACGCAGAGAAGACCAGACAATCGTTATTGAGGAGAGTGGACTGTTTGGCGAGGTGATATATCTGGAAGGGACAGTAGTGCATGAAATTACTGCAAAAAATTTTATTGAGGGATGGAAATCTCATGGTACCGTCTATCGCCAATCCCCAGAAAAATTTAATCTGATTAATGAAGAAATCAGAAAACTTGTAGAGTCTGTTGGTACAGAGAATGTCAAAGTTCCATATACAACAAGGATATGGATGGCACAATACTGCAGGTAAAGCGTAGGGAACAGTAAAATGTGACAAGATAGTATATTTTTGCAGTAGTAATGATGGGCAGATAGTTGTCAGATATTGGGAGGTCATTGTGAGGAAAATAGTGATTTATACCCAACGTATAGAGATAATTGAAAGCTATGGTGAACGCAGGGATTGTGCCGATCAGCGCATTTCACAGTTTTTGGAAACATGTGGTTATATTCCTGTTCCCGTGTCAAATGTAATATCAGATTTGGCTGCGTTTGTGGATGCTGTCAATCCGGTAGGGATTTTATTCACAGGTGGAAACAGCCTTGAAAAGTATGGTGGAGATGCGCCAGAGCGTGATATTACGGACCATCAGCTGGTTGAAATTGCATTATATAAGAATATACCATTATATGGATTTTGTAGAGGAATGCAGTCGGTATTAGATTATTTTGGGTGTAGTCTGGGAAATGTGACAGGTCATGTGGCAGTACGGCATATGATAGATGGCATATGGGGGAAACGGGAAGTGAACAGCTACCATAACCAGGCGTGCAGGGAATTGAAAAAGCCATTACAGGTGATGGCACAGAGTGAGGATGGAGTGATCGAGGCGGCAGCATACCCTGAGAAAAAGATTATTGTCACAATGTGGCATCCTGAAAGGGAGACGCCTTTTCAAGAGATGGATATAATGCGAGTAAGAAATTTATATGAAGGCGCAGAAACGGAGAAGTAATGAAAATAATTATTTTGGCAGCAGGGCAAGGGACAAGATTAAGACCGCTGACAGATGACAGACCGAAGTGTATGGTGGAAGTCAATGGCAGGAGTATTATTGAAAGACAGCTGGATATCATGCATGCATGTGGAATAAAAGATGAGGATATCACTATTGTTTGCGGTTATTGCAGTGATGTGCTGAAAAAGAAATTTGAAGATACAAAAATTCATTTTATAGTAAATGAACAATATGAAACAACAAACATGGTATGCTCGCTGATGTGTGCAAAAAGCATCATGGAAACAGAGAATGACATTATTGTTTCTTATGGGGATATTATCTATAACGAGGCCGTTTTCCAAAAAATATTAGATGCAGAAGATGATATGTCTGTCATTGTGGATGATGGGTGGTATGGATACTGGTCAGAACGGTGCGAGAATCCACTGGACGATGCAGAGACATTGATGTTTGATGCAGATGATTATCTGACGGAGATTGGGCAGAAGACGACAGAACTGGACAGGATACAGTCGCAGTATATCGGGCTGATGCGTTTTAAGGGCAATGGATTAAGGGTAGTGTTATCGCTGGCTGCAGAAGCGGAGAGAAGAAGTAATAACAGAGAGGCACTCTGGAGGACGACGAGGAATTATACCAAAATGTATATGACGGATTTGCTGCAAGGACTAATTGACGAAGGGAATAAACTGCGGGCAGTTCATATCAATCGGGGATGGTTTGAAATTGATGACTGTGATGATTTAAAAGTAGTCGAGTCAAAAATAAATTAAACGGACTATATACAATGATAGAGATGTTAAAGGATTAACAGAAAAATGGGTACAGTATACTGGATTACAGGACTTGCTGGTGCGGGCAAGACTACAATTGGGAAATTGTTGTATGAGAAAATAAAAGAAAAAGAACCTAATACTGTGTTTCTTGATGGGGATACATTGAGGGAAGTGTTTGGAAATGATTTTGGTTATTCAAAAGAAGAGCGAAAGAAATGTGCTATGCGGTATTCCAGACTGTGCGCCATGTTACAGCAACAGGGAATGAATGTAATATGTTGCACAATATCAATGTTTGACAGTGTAAGGGAATGGAATAGGAAGAATATTTCTGACTACAAGGAAATTTATGTGAAGGTTTCTATGGATATATTGAGAACAAGAGATCAGAAGGGACTATACAGTAGCAGGATAGGGGAAAAGCGGCAATATGTGGTTGGTGTTCATATGGAGTTTGAAGAACCAAAATGTCCAGATTTGATTTTAATAAATGATGGAGAAAGAACCTTGGAGGAGCAAGTAAGGGAGATATTGCAAATATGATTAGGTTTTGCAACAGAGAGGTATATAGCATTGAATATTGCAAATTATCAGATGAGAATATAGATAATAGGGCAGATTTATTGAAGTATTTTTTACATGGACATCAGGATGACGTGGTTTGTGTATATGATAATGGGACATTTTCGGGAATTATAACCTACCAGTCGCTGAATCGTTTTTTGATTGTCCAAGATGCTGTCAGAAAAGAATATTTAATTTGGGATAATGAAATCTGGAAAAATGCGAGGGAGTATTGTAAAAAACATCCTGGCAGTGGTACAGAATACCTTATTCCTGTTCTTGATCAAAATAAACATTTGTATTGTTTTGCATATGAGGATATGGATGCAAATCGTGAAATCCGTATGCTACGGGAGCTGACAGAACTATCAAACGCATTGCAGTTTACGGATGTCTATCCAGAATATAAATCTGTTAAAATATATGAATTTAATGAACTGGCATTTTATTTTGCCATGTATTTGGATCAGTTAGGTGTTCCAGTAGAAGTCAACAGTGCGATGTGGCAGGATTTGTTCAATGGACAGAAATGTGAGACTTTAGATTATGAATACCTTACAATATATGCGGAGGGTGTTAACAAGAAAAAGTTTGGATGGAAAGCTAATTTATTGCGAAGTGTTTCTGTAGAATTTGAATGTATAGATAAAGTTTATGAAGAAAATCTGAAAAGAGGTTATATAAAGGACGCAGACGGGGATTGTAAAAGTTTGATTGCGAAATTGAAAGAGTCAGACTCGATAGCGATAGTTGGGATTGATATTGAGGCCCAGGATGCTTGCGACTATTTGATGAAGGAAGGAGTTGGCATATGCTGCTTTGTTTCTGATCATAAAATTTCAGGGCAGAGACTTTTGGACAAGCCAGTCTTATCATTCAAAGAGTGTGTAAAGGAATATGGAAAAAATATTGTATTTATAGATAACCATGGACGACATAGTATTATTGGATGTTCGACGAATGGTTTATATAGTGTTGATTATTTAGATTATCTGGGATATGAGAGAAATAAAAATATTTTTCTGTTAAAAGATTATGTCCAAGTGCGGGGGAATGGTTTAAAGACTGTCTTACAAAATAAAAAACTTGTCCTCATAGGTGACATTTATTTGTGTGAGAAACTAGTGGACTATTACAAACACAATAATGATGGGGAATATCAATTTTTAGATACTTCTAATGAACAAATGAGAAAGACAAAGTTAGAGGTAGCAGATAAAGATGATTTGGGAAAAGATGTGCTTATTTTGGTGGTAGTACCAGAATATTTAGGCTGGACCTGGAAAGCTGTGGGGGAAGAGAAAAGGAATATCATATCATACTTAAATGCCAATAATTTCATAAATTATACTGATTATTTTTCATATGCAAAAACATGGATTGTTTTAGAAAGTGAGGTTAAAAGCAAATACCTTTCAGATGATCTGCAGGTTCATAAAATTGTATTAGGTTCTATAGAGGGTAGTAACGGAAGTTATTTTTTTAAGGGATTGTTGGATCATCATCCCCAAATTATGCTGATGACTTATGAGGAATTTGATACAGATTTATTTTGGTTTTGCATTCGGCTGTCTGGTAAGACTGCTAAGGAGATTATTGCAGAATTTGAACTGATGTTTTGCTCCGTTTGGTGGCTGGTAAAATCCGAGTGGAAGAGGTCATTTAAGGATGCGTTTATCAAGAAATTATCTTATTTATTAGCTGATAGTTTATGTTGTTATACATCCCAACAGTTGTTTATTTTGTTTCATATAGCTTATATGGGGGTGTATGGCAGGAGCATTGAAAATCTTGAGGAGATGATTATATATTGGTCTCCTCATTTGTCCGCAATTGAGATTGAGAGATATGTGCAATGGCTAAATGCGGACAATGTACCTTGCTGTATTGTAAATGTTGTCAGAAATATCTGTATGAGCAAAGGTTCCCGGATCAAAGGCGTTTTGGAGATGAACTGGGCGGATGTGTACAGTGCTTATGGAATTGCCATAGAACATTATGCGGAGGGTATAGATGTTGGTGTGATTGATAGAATCATTTTAAGGTTTGAGGATATTAAACTTTATCCCAGGGAGACATTATCAGAGCTCTGCAGCAAGATAGGAGTTCCATGGTCAGAAACACTTATGTCAACGACACGGGATAATGGCAGGGCGTGGGTATATGATAATGGACGAAAGTGTATACAAGATTTTGATCTGACACCTGTCTATAATAATTATGAAGAATACTTTTCAGAATTTGACAGATTCAGAATTACGTTAATCTGCGCTTCTTGGCAAAAAAAATACGGATATCCGTATGTTGATATACGGACATTTTCAAGAAGGGATCTGCAGGAAATATTTCTAAAAGATTTTCGTTTTGCTAGTAAGGTAATATTTGATAGTGACAAGAGCAAACTGGATTTTTGTATTGCTTTGCAGCGTAACATTAAATGGTTAATACAGAAAGAATGGCTGTCCGCAATATTAGAAACTGATTATAAGGATTAAGTTTTTTGATGAGAGATGTCTTTAACAGATAGTCATGGAATAGATGGAGGAGACATGATTAGATTTTGTGACAGAAAAATGCATTGGATTGAATATTGCGCAATATCGGACCAGTATTCCTTGAGCAGAGAAGGGATACAGAATTTTTTTTCTGATGGGCATCAGGATGATGTGGTGTGTGTGCGTGATAGCATTACCAAGGGGTTTAAGGGAATCATAACACATCAGTCACTGATTCGATTTCCGACTGTCCATGAGGCTGTCCGAGGGGAATATCTGATTTTCAATGAAGATATTTGGAAGAATGCTAGGGAATATTGCAGGAGACATCCATATAGCAGTATTGAATACTTGATACCAGTTCTCGATCAATATCATAAATTGTATTGTTTTGCATATGAAGATTTAGATGCAAATTGTGAGATTCGTATGTTGCGGGAATTGACGGCACTGCCGGATGCGTTGCAGTTTACAGATATTTATTCGGAATATAAATGTGTTAAAATATATGGATTTAATGAACTGGCATTTTATTTTGCCAGATATCTGGAACAACTGGGGGTTTCTGTAGAAGTCAGCGGTGCGATGTGGCAGTTTTTGTTCAACGGACAAAAATGCACAGTTTCGGATCTGGAATGTTTTACAATATACGCAGAAGGAATTCATGGAGAGAAATATAATTGGAAAGAAAACTTATTGCGTAGTGTTTCCGTGGAGTTCGAATGCATTAATATAATTTACGAAGAGAATATTAAAAAAGGAATTATCTGTGACGCAGGATGCGAATGCATAGAATTGTTCAGCTACTTAAAAGATAAGGATATAATATTGCTTGGCATAGGAAATGAAGAACAGGCAGCATATGATTTTTTACTGGGAAAAGGTATTGACATATATTGTTTCAGCTGTAATGAGCGGAATCAGTTACATAGTTTGTTCGGCAAAAGCATCATGAGTAAACGTGATGCAATGAATGAATGTAGTAACCCTGTATTTATTGATTGTATATGTAAAAATAGCGCATGGGGCTTTGGAGAGGTGGATTATTTTGATTATATAGGATATAAGCGTAACATAAATTATTTTTTCCTAAGAGATTATGTTGAAATTCCAGATAGCTGTTTACTCAATGTACTACAGCAGTGGAAAATTGTATTAGCGGGAGATATATATTTATGCAAATATCTGTATAATTTTTTTGAATCGAAAAAGCTACAGGTGCTGGGCTATATGGAGGTTTTGTCACAAGATGATAAATGGGAAGGTAAAAAGTACGAAAAGGAGAGTTTTTCGGAGGAAGTGTTGTGTTTGTATGCAATTCCAGAATTGGCAGCGAGTGAGAGTATTAAAGTAAAAGAAATGATACAGCTACATTTAAGTGAAAATGGGCTGTACAATTATTCAGATTACTATTCTTACACTAATACATTTATAAATATAGAGGAATTCAGAGATACAAAAATTAGAAAACGGGAGTTAATGCCAAAGCGGATTGTACTGGGTTCCATTGAAGACTGCAGTGGCAATATGTTTTTTAAAGGATTATTGGATGGACATCCGGAAGTACTTTCCATGGATTTTGCAGGATTGAACAATAATCTGTTTTGGTTTTGTATCTGTCTGTCTATGGAACAGTCTAGGGATATATTATCTTTGTTTTGGAAAATGTATGAGGAAAAAGGGGGACAGAGTATTTACGATGTGGTATCTTTTAATGAGAAAATGAATCAACTACTGGATCTTGATATACAATTTACGCCACAGGAATTATTTGTCATGATTTTTGTTTCTTTTTCTTATATGTATAGAAAAAATGTAGAGATAGCAAAAAGCGTTATATATTGGGAGCCGCATTGTTTAAACAGAAAAATTTCAGATGAATATGTAAGATGGCTGGGCATGGAAGAAGTACCATGCGACATGATATGTATAGTCAGGAATGCATGTATAACAGCCGGTTCCAGAATAAAAGGGATACGATTATTTGGTTGGCGCGGCTATACAAATGAGAATGCATATATAGGAGCGTTTACTTATGGATTGTGTAACTTTCCTGCCATTGAAAAGCGGGAGTATAAATGGAGTGACAGACTGATAATAAAATTTGAAGAATTAAAATGCAATCCGAGGGAAATTTTATCAAAAATTTGTAACGACTGGGGAATAGAATGGTCTGATTCACTTATGTGTGTAACCAGATATGGCGAGAAGCGAACTTATTTTAATGGCGAGAGAAAAATCTCTGATTTTGATTTGGAACCAGTTTATAATACTTATGAAGAATATTTTTCTGAATATGATAGGTTTCGAATAATGCTTCTCAATTCGCAATGGCAAAAAAAATATGGTTATCCATATGTGGGAGTGAAACAGTTTTCAAGAAGAGAAATACAGGAGATGTGGTTAAAAGAGTTTCGGTTTGAAAATTTATTTAATCAGATAACGAACAAAATAGAATTTGAAATGAAGATTCAGTATGATATCAAAAATCAGCTGAAACAAGTAAGGCTGTCAGAGCTTTATAATAATGATGGATATGATATATGAAAGATAAAATAAGGAAAGAGTATATAAAATGATTAGATTCTGGGACCAAGCGGTAATCAATGTGGAATTTAACACATTAGACAGAAACGAATTGTTAGAATATTTTGGCTCAGGACATGATGAGGATATAATTTGTGTATATGATGCCTTTGTTACTATGGAATTTATGGGAATCTTAACATATCAGTCACTGAAGATGTTTCCATCTGTATGTGAAGCTGTCCGAAGTGAATATCTAATCTTAAATAGAAATATCTGGGAGAATGCACGGGAATATTGTAGGAGGCATCCGTATAGCGGTATGAAATATCCGATTCCGGTTTTGGATCAGAATCAACAATTGTATTGTTTTGCATACGAAGATTTAGATTCAAACCGTGAGATACGTATGCTGCGGGAACTGACAGAATTGCCGGATGCAGTGCAATTTACGGATATCTATCCAGAATATAAGTGTGTGAAAATATTTGGATTTAATGAATTGGCATTTTATTTTGCCAAATATTTAGAAAGATTGAGTATTTCGGTAGAAGTAAGCGATGCGATGTGGCAGAATTTTTTCGATGGACAGAAATGTACAGTTTCGGATTCGGAGGTTCTTACAATATATGCAGAAGGAATTCATAGGCGGAGATGTAATTGGAAGGAAAACCTATTGCGTAGTGTTTCTGTAGAGTTTGAATGTATTGATAAAATCTATGAAGCAAACATAAATAGTGGAAAATTTAGTAATGTAGAAGAAACAAACATAGGGGATTTATTGATACGATTAAAGCAAGAAACAGAGATTATAATATTTGGAACAGGTCGTGAAGAGCAAAATTCTTACAATTATTTATTGGGAAAAGGAATTCAAGTTTGCTGTTTTATAGGGAATGATCACGAATGTGCCCACAAGCTGTTTGGGAAAAGAATAATGACAGGGCGAGAGGCAAGAAGGACATATAAGGATGCAGTATTCGTTGATTGTGTATTTAACAACAGTGTATAGGGAATGGGAGAAGTAGATTATTATGATTATATCGGATACAGGAGAAATAAAGCATTTATCATGCTTAGGGATTATGTTGTAATTCCTGAAAATAATTTGTTGAATGTGCTTAGGAATGAAGAGATAGTACTGACAGGAAATATATATTTGTGTAATTATTTATTAGAATATTTAAAGCAGAATCAGATTTTAATAAAGGGATATCTAAATATTTCGTCTCACGATAGTGAATTGATACAATTGCAAGAAATAGATATAGAGTATATGGATGATGAAATAGAATGTCTTATTGTTGCACCGGAATTTTTTGACCCAGAGCGTTTTCATAGTACAGAAGAAATGGGTTGAAATCAATAT
>JAIEEY010000380.1:31405-34520 GCA_029067205.1 Lachnospiraceae bacterium | reverse complement strand
GTCTGGTATGACAAGAAATTGAAAACAGTAGATCCCAATAATTTTCGCATTTTAGATAAGAGGAAAGTAGATTTATCTAAAATAATTTCCATAAAATATATTGCAGCAAAAAGAGAGACAATGAATAAGGATAATGATAACACATTGTCAAATCTTTCAAGCAGATATTATGATAAGGTAAAAGGAAATAATGAAGACCCTATTCTTCAAAGTTTTGAAGATGCTTTGGTAAATACAGATGTTTCACTAACAAAAGTATATGATGAATTATTTGAAAATGTTATTGGTAAAGTAAAAAAGTTTGGTGGTATAAGAAAAAATGAAACTGTGGTAAAGATAATATCTACATTAGGACAGCAGCAATTGTTACGAGATAATACGACTATGGTTTATGAAGCGTGTAATCAGCATTTACCAGAAAGCTATAATGGATTAGGCTATTTAAATTTAATCAGTATCATTATTCAAATAGAAACAATTTTGGCGGAATTTAGATGTGACAATAAGACCAATACAGCACCAGCAGACATTAATGTGTTATTCATAGAGGAGCCTGAAGCGCATACACACCCTCAAATGCAATACATTTTTATCAAAAACATTAAAGACTTATTGATAGATGGAAGCATAGGAGATAATGTAAAAAATAAGATTAATCTGCAAACAATAATTACCACTCATTCTTCTCATATAGTAGCTGAAAGCGATTTTGAAGACATAAAATATTTCCAGAAAGTATCTGCAACAAGTGTGATTTCCAAAAATTTGAGAAATTTAGAGGCAGAGTATAAAGATGAAAAAGATCCTGATAACAAAAGATTCAAATTTTTAAAGCAATATTTGACACTCAATAATGCAGAGATATTTTTTGCAGATAAGGCTATTTTGTATGAAGGAGATACAGAGAGAATTCTTTTACCAGCAATGATGAAAAAAATAGATCAGGAAGAAACTGATAAGACGATCGTACCTTTAATGGCACAAAATATATCACTTTTAGAAGTGGGCGCCAATTCCCAGTTGTTTGATAAGTTTTTACAATTTATCGGAGTAAAAACACTGATCATTACGGATATTGATGCAGTGGATAAAACAAAGAAACCGGATAAAAACGGCGTAGATCGAATAGTACTGTCGGCAATTGAAGTAAAGGATGGTACAACGACATCAAATAATGCGTTGAAGCATTTTTATAATGAGCCATTAAAAAATTGGGGTAGAACAGTATTAAACTTTTTTACAACAAGAAAGAGTAACCAAAAAATATTATTAAATGAAAATGGAGTATGGAAGCAAAATAAGAAAGGTAATTTGATGGTTGTTTATCAAACAGAGGAACAAAGGGGGACAGGTAAGTATTATCCAAGAAGTTTTGAAGATGCTTTCTTGTTTTGCAATAGAGAATTTGTTTTTGACAATATTGAACATTTCAACAACTTGCAGCATAAAGATTGGATAGGCGAAAAATTAACAGACACATCAGAGTATAGATATACTGCATATGAACTTGCCCAGAACTGTATAAAAAGTAAGGCTGCATTTTCAATGGATATTCTTTTGTGTAGTGAAGCAAATGATGTAACTGATTTTTCAAATTGGGAAATACCACCATATATAAAGGAGGGATTGGTGTGGATACGAGCGGATTAGATAAGGAGATACAAGAAATACTACTACATATTAAACAAAATCATAATTTTCTTTTAAGTGGCGGAGCTGGTAGTGGAAAAACGTATTCGCTTGTGGAAATCTTAAAACAGGTTTCTATATTATACCCTACCGCACAAATAGCATGTATAACATATACGAATGCAGCAGCAGTGGAGATTATGAATAGGGCTGATATTGCTAATTTAAAAGTCTCAACCATACATGATTTTTTATGGGATAGTATTTCATTATTTCAAGACGAAATACGCTCAACATTGATTGAGTTAGTTAATGCAGAAAATAGTAGTATAAAAAATCCTGAAGAGGATGGTGAATTTTCATTATCAAAGGAAATTATTATACAATATAAAGAATATACAAGGTTGAGAAATGGAGAGATTTCTCACGATGAAGTGTTATTAGTAGCAAGTGCAATGTATAAAAAATATGCTAAGCTTTGCGATATTTTAAAAGATAAGTATACATTTATCTTCGTCGATGAGTATCAGGACACTTCACCAGTAGTTATAGATATTTTGCTAAAATATTTGCAGAGCAGCAGTCACAAAAACGTAATTGGATTCTTCGGTGATTCCATGCAGTCTATATATGAAAAAAGTATTGGCAATATTGAGGAATATGTTTCGCAAGAAATTGTTTATAAAATAGAAAAAGAGCAAAATAGGCGAAATCCAGATGCAGTGATAAAGTTAGCGAATAAATTGCGAACGGATGGCTTGGAACAGAAAGAATCTGATGATAATTATGCACCTAATATGGTTAATGGCAAATTGAAAGAAGGTTCAATAAAGTTTTTATATTCTTCTAAATTTGATGTGAGTGCAATTAAAAAGTCTCAGTGGTGTAAGGGATGGAACTTTAGTGATTCTAAAAAAACAAAAGAATTGAGATTGACTCATAATTTGATAGCAAGTGAAGCAGGGTTTAATAATCTTTATGCGATTTATGATAATGATCCACTTGTTAAGTTTAAAAATGATTTTAAGAAAGCAGCAAAGCAGCAAAATTATGTATTTGATGAACATGCAACTTTTGATCAAGTTGTTAAAGGATTAAATTGGAAGTGTGATAAAAAGGAAAATTGGGGGAAACAGTATTTAGAAGTGTGGTTAGAGAAAGCAGATTTTGAGTTGTTCTATAATTTTGTAAAGGCGTGGACATATGAGAAAGTTGATCAAATTTATATGAATAAGGACAGTTTAATCGATGATAAAATTGAGATTGATGGTAGGGTTGTGAGAGAACCTAAACGGTGTTATTTAATTCAGCATTTATTTAAAATACAGGATGTAATTTATCTATACAAAAATGGAATGTATCATGAACTTCTTCAAAAGACACAGGTTAGGATAAGGGTAAATGATGATAAAATAAGGCTTGTAGATAATATTGAAAAGTTAATCGCTATGGAAAATAGAATGATAGGAGATGATATTGATTTCGC
>JAIEEY010000380.1:0-31395 GCA_029067205.1 Lachnospiraceae bacterium | reverse complement strand
TTATGTATGAAAGACGATAAATTTAATTCTTTTATCAAAAAAAATGAATATCTTTATTGGCGAGTCAAGCAAATTGAGTTTGTTGAGTTTCAGAATCTTTATAATTATTTGGAAGGATATACACCATTTTCTACACAGCATAAAATAAAGGGATTGGAGTATGAAAATGTGTTAGTGCTTCTTGAAAATGGAGGATGGTCAAATTATAATTTTGAATACTTGTTCGATAAATGTAAGTATGATACTTTGCCAAAAGCAAAGAAAGCGACATATCCAAGAATATTGGAGAGAACAAAAAAATTGTTTTATGTGTGTGCGACTAGGACAAAGGATAATTTGGTAGTTTTTTATCCACGTCCAACGAATGAGGTCATAAAAGGTGCAGAGGAGTTATTCGGAGTAGAAAATTGTATTAATATGGATGAAATGAAAGAAAACGAGTAATTTTACTAAAAGACTGGGGAGGTGGGATGAATACTATAAGTGCTCATATTGATAAAGCAATACAAGTGATTTCTGACTATTTAGTTAAAACATCATTGTTCTAAAGAGGAAGCGTTAAAGAAGCTGCTAAAAACAATGATATATGGATTATTATAGGACAGGGAATTAGGATTATATGCGGAATCACCTGCATATATGTGGAATAGGTTACAAGATGAAGAAAATGGTGATTTGGAGTATTGGTTAAAAGAATGAAGAAAAGTGATTACAAAGGGAGAAAGCAATGCCTACATTAAACTGGATTGGAAAAGAAAAAGTTATTAACCATCATTTGGATGTTCCATATAAAGTACTGGAGAGAGAATATAGTTATGACAGGAATGGTCAGACTATGGAAGACAATCATAGTGAGAATATGATTATTCACGGTGACAATTTGGAGGCACTTAAATCACTAATGCCTAAGTATGAGGGAAAAATCAAATGTATTTATATTGACCCGCCATATAATACTGGAAATGAAAATTGGATATACAATGACAATGTGAATGACCCCAAAATGAAAAAGTGGCTTGGAGAGGTTGTTGGTAAAGAGGGTGAAGATTTATCGCGTCATGATAAATGGCTTTGTATGATGTATCCGAGATTACGGCTGTTGCAGAAATTGTTGGCGGAGGATGGCGCTATATTTATTAGTATTGATAATTCAGAATATGCGAATTTAAAACTGGTTTGTGATGAAATTTTTGGATTCACAAATTATGTAGACACAATTTCATGGTTTAAAAAGGCATCACCATCTAATGATGCAAAATATTTTAGTAATGATATAGAATATATCTTAGTTTATGCAAAAAAGAAAGAGACATGGATACCCAACAGACTTCCGCTAAATGAAAAACAGATGAAATATTATCAAAATCCTGATAATGATGAAAGAGGGGCTTGGAATTCTGCAACATATACTTGTAACAAATCAAATAAAGAACGTCCTAATTTGTATTATCCTATTAAAAATCCGTTTACAAATGAATTGGTCTATCCAAGTCCAACAGCAGTCTGGAAATACTCAAAAGAACAAACAGAAGTATATCAGGCTGAGGGAAAACTATTTTGGGGAAAAGATGGAACAGCAAGATATCCAAGGTTTAAGAAGTTTTTATTTGAGCATGAGGGTGTTGTAAACAGGACATTATGGCATTATGATGATGTTAATCATACTCAAGGTGCCTCAAATGAACTTAAGGAATTGAAAATTGCAGGATTTTCAACGCCTAAACCAAGTCAGTTAATTAAAAAAATTATACAAATTGCGACGAGTAATGATAGTATTATTCTTGATTCTTTCGCAGGTTCTGGTACTACCGCACACGCTGTCCTAAACATAAATAAATCCGATAATGGAAAACGAAAATTCATCTTAATCGAAATGGAAGACTACGCCAATTCAATCACGGCAGAGCGCGTAAAACGCGTCATAGATGGATATGGGGATGACAAGAAAAAGGTGGAGGGAACAGGTGGAGACTTCAGTTTTTATGAGTTAGGCGAGAGACTGCTTTTAGAAAATGGAAATCTGAATCCAAATGCATCTCTGGATAAAATCCGGGAATATATCTGGTATATGGAGACAAAGACGACATATGTGGAACACGAAAACAATGATACAAAATATTATCTATCTCAGTATAACAACACAGCATACTATTTTTATTATGAAAAGGGACAAGTGACAAATCTGGACAATGATTTCCTTGCAGAGATCAAGACAAAGGCTGACCATTATGTAATTTATGCGGATTTGTGTTCTGTTTCAGATGAAAAGCTGCAGAAATACAACATTACTTTTAAGAAAATACCAAGGGATTTAGTCAGATTGTAAGGAGACTGCAAATGGAGTTAAAGAATTATCAAATAAATGTTATTAATGATCTGAGGCGGTTCGTGTCATTGTTGACAGAAAAGCAAAATATCAGGAATGCATATAATAGTCTATGGGAAGAAAAGGGTATACAGATCGGTGAAAAAGGTATGCCGCCATATCATACAGTGTTAAGAGGTGTTCCACATGTATGCATCAAAGTGCCAACAGGTGGAGGAAAAACATTTATCGCAGCAAGTTCAATAAAACCTATTTTTGCTGCGATGCCACATATTCATCCTAAGGCAGTTGTCTGGCTTGTGCCATCAGATGCTATTTTGACACAGACAGTAACATGTTTAAAAAGTGCAGATCATTCATATAGAAGAAAAATCAATGCAGATTTTAGTAATGGTGTGGAAGTTTATACGAAAGAAGAACTGTTATACGGACAAAATTTTAATCCGGCAAAGGTTGATGAAAATCTATCTATTTTTGTGTTGAGCTATGATTCTTTCCGGGCAAACAAAAAGGAAGGAAGAAAGGCTTATCAGGAAAATGGATATTTGGGTGCATTCAGGGATTATAAGGCGAATCCGAATTTGTTATTGGAAAATACAGATGAGACAGCACTGATTCAGGTAATCAGAAAATTAAATCCAGTAGTCATTGTAGATGAAAGCCATCATGCCACTTCAAAACTCAGCTTAGAGATGTTGGAAAATTTTAACCCTTCTTTTGTGCTTGATTTAACAGCTACACCCAAAGAGGGGAGTAATATCATATCATTTGTGGATGCAAAGCAGCTGAAGAAAGCAGAAATGGTAAAGCTGCCAGTAATCGTATATAACCGCAGATCGCAGAGTGACGTTTTTGACAGCGCAATTAGTTTGCGTCAAAGACTGGAAAGAGAAGCAGTCAAAGAGGAGGAGATTACAGGAAAATATATACGCCCAATTGTTTTATTTCAGGCGGAATCAAAAAATAGCGAGGATAGTACAACCTATGGAAAAATCAAACAGACATTGCTGGAAAGAGGTATTCCAAAAGAACAGATTGCAATTAAGACAGCGAATCAAGATGATATAAAGAATCAGAATCTGTTATCGAGGGAGTGTCCTGTCAGATATATTATTACTGTCAATGCATTAAAGGAAGGATGGGATTGTTCCTTCGCGTACATTTTGGCAACAGTTGCAAACAGAACATCAACAGTTGATGTTGAGCAAATATTGGGTAGAATATTGCGGATGCCGGATGCAAAGGCGAATAAAAGTACAGTATTGAATTTGTCATATGTTATTACATCGTCATCTGATTTTCTTGCGACATGTGAAAAGGTAGTGGAGGGATTAAATACAGCGGGATTTAGCAGTAAAGATTATCGGACACAGGATGAAACAGCTGAGAATGATTTGGAATTAGTACATAATGACGAGGTTCAGATGCATATTGATGATTTTGAGAGAGAAGTAAATTATTCTCAAACAGAAGAAATAGTTGATTCAAAAGTTCAAACGAATCAATTCATGGATATTTCTCCATATGAAGAAGTTAGAGAGGATATTGATGTATCAGATATGGTCAGGACAGCCGAAATACAGAATATGGCATATTGGGAAGATGCTAACAGGGAGGATTCTGTTATTTTTGAAGGAATTCCAGATGAGGTATGGGTAAAAATGAAAACATATTCCATGAGAAATGAGTTTGCGAAAGAAGCATCGGAATTGGTAATTCCACAGTTTGTCGTGGAGACAGCTCCAACATTGTTCTCCGAGCATGAAATTGCATTGTTGGAAAAAGAAAATCTATATAAAGGGTTCACATTGAAAGATAAGGATACACAAATCGATTTTAATGCAATCGAAGTAGAGATTGCAAGAATTGATGTAGAGGATGCAAACGATGGAAAACCGAAAGCATTTCAGATCAAAGGATATGACAATATTCATATGAAGGAGTGGATTGACAGCCAGCCGTCCGAGGCAAAGCGCAGGATATGTAAAGATATGATATGTAAAAAAATATCCAGAAATAATGCAA
This sequence comes from Lachnospiraceae bacterium, assembly GCA_029067205.1. GTDB lineage: Bacteria > Bacillota > Clostridia > Lachnospirales > Lachnospiraceae > COE1. The sequence goes on along the minus strand of JAIEEY010000380.1, from coordinate 27,044 downwards.
TCAATGATAGTGAACTGGAGGTCTATGTGGGGCATATTATGGATAATATGACAGAAGACCAACTGACCGATTTGGAACAGTCCTATTATCCGTACATGATTGCTATAGAAAAGAAAGTCAATACACTATTGAGTAAGTATGCTTCCGAACGTTTTTATAAGCTGTTAGAACAGGAACATATTACCTGTGCACCTATGTATCATTTGCCGCATACAATAGCGCCTTCACAGACGATCTCTTCTATTCCGAAATCATTATATACTGAGGAGGAAGACTTTGACAGTGATTATGAAAGGAAAGTGATATGGGAATTGTCTGCTTTGGACAATATCAAATGGTGGCATCGCAATATAGCAAGAAAAGGGTTTGCCATTAATGGAGCTGTAACAGCTTATCCCGATTTTATAGTTATGACAAACAGCGGAAAAATTCTGTTGATAGAAACAAAAGGTGATCAATTGAAAAATGATGAATCACAAGTAAAGTCCGAAATAGGGGCAAAGTGGGCGGCAAAAGCTTCCATGACAGGCCGGCTGTATAAATACTATATGGTATTCCAGACCAAAAATCCAGATTATGAAGGAGCTTATTCATATGATAGGTTTATGGAGATCGTAAGGGAATTGTAGAAGAAAAAGAAGCAGAGGTGAAGAAAATGGCGGTTATACAAGAAAATGATGATTTGGATATTGAGATTGAAAAGAAGAAAGCTGAGCATGCCGGCGTGGAATATGAGGTTGAGCATGTTGATGATGAAAGTGATGAACAGGCAGAACAACCTTTTGATGCAGAGAAAATCAGGGTCGATCAGCAAATGTTGTCCATTAAATATATGCTGGAATTAATGGAGCAGAATTTGATTGAGCTAAATCCTGGATATCAGAGACGGCGTGTGTGGAAAGATAATAAGCGCAAGTCTTTATTAATTGAATCTTTAATGCTTCGAATACCAATACCAGCATTTTACTTTTATGAAAATGAAGACGGACAATATCAGGTTATTGATGGGCAGCAAAGACTTACAACAATAAAAGAATTTGTCAATGGCGAATTTCATCTTACAGGGTTGGAATACTTAAAAAATGCTTATGATAAAAAGAAATTTAAGGATTTGGACACAAAATATATCCAGAGAATTTACAGAACGCAGATTGCTGTCAATATCCTTGATGCCAGATCTCCCAAAAGTGTAATATATGATATATTTAGACGTGTAAATACAGGTGGCATGAATTTGAATCCCCAGGAAATGAGAAATGCGATCTGCAAACAGGAAGTGCGTGATTTTCTAAAAAAAAGTACACTGAATCAAAATTATCTCAGTGCAACCAGAGGAAGAGTTAAGGATGACCGAATGGATTCACAGGAACTTGTTATGCGATTTTATGCTTTTTATAAAGCATATGATTATGCAAAAAATCGTTTACATTATGATTATTCTAATATAGCAGCAATGCTTGATGATGCGATTGAAGACTTGAATAAAATGAACCCGGAGAACAGAGAGGAATTATTTCAAAAGTTTGATTTAGCAATGAAAAGATCCTGCGAAGCCTTTGGAAAGTATGCTTTTTCAAAAATTCATTGTGAAGGAAATAAAATAAGCAGGAATTTAGACTATATCAATAAGTCCTTGTTCTCATCGTTCTCTGTTTTATTGATGAATCCGAGATATGATAATATCAACATTGAGGAACGACAGGATAAAATATTGCAATCTTTAGCAAGCGCTTTAGAGGATCATTATTACACAAACTCGATTACAGTTGGCACTGGCGATCGAAGAAATGTATATGCGAATTTTGAATATTCAAGAAGGGTGCTGGAAGAATGTCTGGGATAGGTATAGATAAGATCAAATTGAAAAATTTTAAGTGTCACAAAAATTTTGAAATGGAATTAAAGAATTTGAATGTATTAGCTGGGAGTAATGCAGCAGGTAAATCCAGCTTGGTACAGGCGATATTATTAGCGTTTAAAAGTTGGGAGTGTTGTGAGAAAAAACAGGTAAATACAAATAATGTTTCAGGGATTAACATGGGGATTCCGATTAGTATTGTCTCAGAGGACTTAGAGGAAAAAGACATTGTAATCGAATTGTTTGCAGATGGGATTGATAATCGTGTAGTATTAGAACTTCCAGAGGATGATGAGGAGATATATTTTAATATTAGCAATTGCGAGGAAATTGTGGAGAGGAAAACTCATGGCTGCAATTTGGATAAGATGCGTCTTTTTTTCTTAAATGCAGAGCGGCAGGGACCTAGAATTGTGTCTGTTATTCAAGATGTAATTCCATATTCTGTAGGCAATTTAGGTGAGAATACTGGATATATTCTGAGTGAGATGGACAAATTTCAGAAGCTGAGCGAAAAATTCAAACTTTCTAAAGATTTGAAAATAGCTGCAATTGATAGATTTTCTGCAAACTGTGAGGAATGGCTGGATTTTATTATACCCCATACAAAGCTGCAGTACAATGTAGATATTGAAAAAAACATTACCACACTAATGATGCAAAATCAAGGAGAGTTTCATCTTCCAGTTGCAACAGGGTTTGGCATAACATATGTATTGCCGATTGTTGTACAGGCATTAGCAGCAAGTGTAATTAAAAATTCTGTATTGGTGATTGAAAATCCGGAAGCTCATCTGCATCCATTGAGTCAGTCGAGACTTGGAAAGTTTTTGGCGCTTGTTGCCGCCAACGGTGTACAGGTAATCTTAGAGACGCATAGCGAGCATATCGTTGATGGTTGTCGAATTCAGGCAGCAAGGGAAAAAACGTGTTCAGATATGAAAGTTTTATTTTTTGAGAAGAAAGAAAATACTAGCTTATGCAAGTGTATTGGAATATTGGATAATGGAGAACTTGAAAGATGGCCCGAGGGATTTTTTGACCAAAAACGTTTAGATTTAAGAGAATTACTGGAGATAAGAAGATGTGGAAATTAGATTTCTATATACTGCCCTCAAAATGTTATCGTGATATCACAGAGGAGGATGTAAGAAACTTAGAAGAAAAAGTGGAATATTTAAACAGGTATGAAAATCTATATGTTCCAAGTGAAATTTATGATATTGAGGATCAGGATAAAATAACAATTGCAGATTTTCTTTACAACAATGAACAAGATGATTTATCCGATTATCTTATGGAAATAATTTCAAAGCAGAAAATGTGCTCAGATACATATCATGTGATTGCCCAGAAAGCAGAATATGGATATTTACCTATAACAAAATGTGATAAAACAGAAAATATTGCACATTTATGTGTGGAACAGATAAAAGATATAGAAATGGAAAAGTGTTGGAGAATTAACGACATTGTAAAGATTAAGCGTTTTTATATTGCTAAGGTTAATGAGTACGAAATTTATAAGAATAGAGTAGAAGCATGTTATCCACATCTTGTTTTTCATGAGGATGCATTTCAGTTCGCGGAGGAACTGGGAAAATGTATTGAGGTTGTGGAAGAATTGACAAGGCATTTAACAATATTAAATGATGTTGGAAAGAAATTGTATGATTACCACAATAAAAATGAGAAAGAAGTATTGTTGGAGCTTAGTTCAGGGTATCATTTAGAATGTTCTGGAAAAGGCTCAAAAGAAGAGAAAAGATTCAATAAAGAAATGTTTTATGACAATCAAAAATATCAGTTGACTTGTAATCCACACACAAAACTCTATAAGAAGAGAACCAACCAGAGAATTTATTTTTGCTGGGGGCGTGATGAGATAGAGAATCACAAGGTTATTATTGTGCGGATAGGCGGTCACTGGCAGGAATGATTAAAAAGTGAGGTAGAGTAAAATGATAAAATATTACGATATCGGGTTAAACCTGTTCTGCAAGCAGTTTCCTGACCCGGAAAAGATTATTCAGGATGCAATGAACAATCAGGTGTGCTGTATTTTGACGGGAACAGACCCAAAGGAAAATCAAAAGATCGACAAGTTTGTAAGGACGCATGATGCGTATGGGACAGCCGGAATCCATCCACACAATGCGGACAGAGCCTCACAGGAAGATTTTGCCGCGATTGAAAAGATGATATCTGAAAATGAGAAGATTGTTGCGGTAGGCGAGTGCGGGCTGGACTACGACAGAATGTTTTCTACAAAGGAGAACCAGATCAGGTGTCTCGAAAAGCATATTGTTCTAGCCGAAAAACTGAACAAACCTTTATTTTTGCATGAGCGCAGTGCCGCAGAGGATTTTATCAAAAGGTTTAAGAAGCATAAGGATATATGCGAAAAATCGGTGGTGCACTGTTTTACCGGAAACAGGGAAACGTTGGACAAATATCTTTCCATGGGATTCTCCATTGGAATCACCGGATGGATCTGTGATGACCGGCGTGCAAAAGAGCTGCGCGAGGCAGTGCGTATCATTCCGCTGGACCGTATCTTGATCGAGACAGATGCGCCGTATCTGACACCGCGGAATGTGCCAGGGCTGGACAGAACGAATACGCCGCAGAATATTGTGTATGTTGTAAGAGAACTTGCAAAATATATGAAAGTTTCTGAGGATACATTGGTGGAACATGCAGGAAAGAATACAGAACGAATATTTTGCATCGAAAACAAGTTCAAAAATACGTTCGAAAAATCATAGGAATTATCGGTTGAAAAAATGATATAAAATGATTATAATAAATATATCGTACTTTAAAATCTGCCAAAGAGAAGAATCATTCTGAGAGTCTGTGATGGTGCAGATATCGCACAGAGGACATTTCTTGAGGCCAAACGAAAGTGGGAATGAAATGAGACAATTTCAATTTGAGTATGTAGATTCAGATACATTTGAAGAAGAACTTAGGGAATTTTGGACATGGTGTGATGTAAATTGTCCGCCGCGCAAAATATTTCAGGTTTTTACAGAGATTCTTGAACCTGATGTGGTCAATGAAGTATGTGATATAATTCATACAATTTTTCCAGACGATTTGTATATGGGATGTTCGACAAGCGGTAATATTGTCAATTGTCAGCTTTCTACACGAATCACAGTTGTGTGTACTATCTTTGAGTATGCATCAACGAAGGTGGAACTGTATCAGTATGATCTGACTAAAAATAGCATCGATGAGATTACAGGACAGATTTTAGCAGAGGCAGAGAAGTGCTCCTGGCTAAAAGCGATCGAAATGTTTTTTACGATTCCGGAGGGATCCACAACACGTTTTTGTGATGGTCTTAAAGAGGTCAGGTCAGATGTACAGATATTCGGTGCAGTCTCCTGTAGCGATGACATTACAAGCAATGCGTGCTACGTATTTTCCAGTGTGGGCAGTTTTTCTTCGAAATCCATACTGATCGTTTTTTATGGCGGCGAAGATTTTTATGTGTCTTCCATCAATGTAACCGGCTGGAAGCCCCTTGGAAGGAAATTTCATGTCACAAAGTCTGAGGGAAGTATCTTGTATGAATTGGACGGAATACCTGCTTATGATGTATACCGCAAATATCTCAATATCAAGAATGATGAAAATTTCTTCTATAATACTTTGGAGTTTCCGCTATTTTATGAACACAATAACACAACAATACTACGCACGCCTGTGGCAAGCAATGCGGACGGTTCCCTGACAATGACATCAGATATTGATGTTGGTTCTATTGTGCGTATCTCTTACGGAGATCCTGGGACGATTGTGGAGAGTATCAGGCAGGACAGCAGGGTAATGCGTGATTTCCAGCCAGACCTGCTTCATATTTTTTCCTGTGCGGCAAGGTTAACATTCTGGACGTCTAAGGAACCAACTTATGAGATTCAGCCATTCAAGGATATCTCCCAGTCTGTCGGATTTTTCTCACATGGGGAGTTTCTGCGCACAAGCGGAAACTTGAACCAGCACAATGTAACCCTTGTCATTGCGGCTATGAGAGAGGGACCTATAGACACCGCTGCTGCTGTGTCAGCACAGGCAGAGGAAACGATGTTATCAAAAGTGCCTTTGGTATCACGGCTTGCTACATTTATCAGCATGACATCTCTGGAATTGGAGAGTATAAACCAGCAGCTGGAGTCTGCAAACCAAAAGCTTAAGGTGGCAGCGATCATTGACGGCTTAACGGGATTGTACAATCGCAAAGAGATAGAACATCAGATAGAGGTCAGTCTGTCCAATATAGAAAGCGACCCTTTTTCCATTATTATGCTTGATATTGACAATTTCAAGCAGGTGAATGATACATATGGACACCAGGAGGGTGACGCCGTCATCATCGCGTTGGCAAATATTTTGAATAATGAGCAGTCGGCTTATAAACAGAAGATATCAGCAGGAAGATGGGGCGGAGAGGAATTTATGATGCTGCTGCATGACACCAATGCCTCGACAGCAGCATTTATCGCGGATCTGATTCGTCAGTGCTTTGCCAATACAACCTTTCAGATTGCCAGAACACAGACTGTAAGCCTTGGTGTAACGCAGGCGGGAAGTGATGACACGCTTGACGGTCTGTGCTCGCGGGTAGATGATGCACTGTACAAAGCCAAGAAGACAGGCAAGAATAAGGTAGTTGTTCTATGATGACCGAATAACTTCATAATCCTTCGTCACAAACAGCGCTTCGACATTTTCAAGGCTTTGTATATATTCCATGCCTTTTTCCAGCCCAAGCAGATAGCAGTAGGTGCTGAGTGCATCTCCTTCCATGGAAGAGTCCGAGAGAATCGTGACACCGAGAAGGTCATTTTGGACGGGACAGCCTGTCGTCGTATCAAAAATATGATGATAGATTGTCCCGTCTTTTTTATGTTCGTCTGTCATGAAATAGCGCTCATAGCAGCCGGAAGAAACGACAGATGTGTCATTTTCCTGAATCGTGGTGATGATTTCATTTGCGGCGCCAAACGGTTTCTGGATGCCGACATGATAAGAGGAGCCATCCGGCTTGGAACCGATGAGCAGAATATTGCCTCCGAGACTGATGATGCCGCTATCTACGCTTTCTTTCAACAGATATTCTTTCAGGCAGTCTGCGATATAACCCTTGGCGATAAAACCGAGGTCGATGGCGTTTTGCGCATCCTTCAGGGTGACAAAGTAGCTGTTATCTTCGGAAAGGGGATCACGATATCCGAGTTCATTTCCGTCTGCGTCTGTGATCATGACATTCTGATAATTGACATGTTCTAAAAGGGCAGAAAGCGTCTGTTCGGAGGGAATATAATATTCGTAATCCGCAAGCGCATCCGCACGTTCCATCTGCCCGGAGATGTCCCACTCCTCTGCAATTGGGCGGAGTGTGAGGTCAAGCACGCCATTGCTCTGGTCGCAGTAGTACAGCGCGGACTGGATTAATGATGCCGTGTCGTAGGAGACAGCTGTCGCCGCACCGTCCGCGTGGTTGATCTTCCATATTTCAGAGTCTTCGCGCGTAGCGCTGAAAAGAGATTCGTATTGCTCACAGAGCGCAAAGCAGTGTTCCAGTACATCTGTTCTTTGTTTGTCATAGATTGTGATGGTGACGACTGTGTCAAAAGCAAAGCCTGTTTGTGAAATTGGGGTTTGGGAAGACGTTTTTGCGCAGCCAGTCATTATTATAGCGGACAGAAGAAGTACAGATCCGGTCAGAAAAAGTTTTGAGTGATTCATAATATGCTTCATGTGAGTTCCTTTCATTGAGCCTTTTCCTGCGGGCAGCCCACGTGTCAACGACTCGTCCTTTCCTGCGGCATATTTCTTTATACACATTGCGTATTTGCGGCATGTGTGGATGCTGCCGTTCAATATTTTTGATTATAGCATACGGAAAGTATTTCAACAAGCATGCCGTTTTGCGTATGCCCTGCACATATCAGGAACTGTAGAAAAAAACTGACACTTCTTGATATCCTGCGCAATCTGTATGTACCAGTTCATTTACTTTCATTGATACAGGAAAAAATCCATACAAAGTGCAAATACCTGTCTGACTGTCACGTCTGTATCACTTATGTTCCTGCAGTTTCTAAATATATCTTGTTTTTTGTCTGGAATACTTTATAATGATAGATACTGGGATGCGTTTATTGAAATCACAAAATAGAAAATAATAAATATAGTACAAAGCAAAAGGAGCAGGAATCATGATGGATTTGGTATTAGATGAAAATGGTCTTATATCGGACACAGATAGGCGTTACGAAGAACTTGACAAATGGTATGATCTGGACAGAGCGGATAAGGAGATTGAGCTGATATTGAGCGTTCCGCGCAAACTGTGGAGCAAAAAGTTCTGGTTCCGTCTCATCTGTGCATACAACAACAATGGCGACTACGAGAAGTCTGAAGAGGAAATTGCCAAAATTGAACCGCACTGTGAAAAAGCGGTTGAAAAAGCACGTTTTCATTACTACCGCGGCTGGCTCAAGGGTGAAAAAACACAAAATCCTGTGGAGTCTCTGAGAGAATACAAAAAGGGACTTGATGCGGACCCGGATGATACGCTTGACCTGACAGGCAGATATGAGGAATGCGAAGCAGAGCTTCAAGACATTATGGACAATATGCGGTCAGCAGTTGTGCACACCGTTGATATCATCAAACGGCGCTGTGCTCTGGTTCCCGATGATAAGAAGGTCGAGGTGGACGATGAGACATTTCAGCTTTTTCTCGGTTTTTATCAAGGGGTAGTCTCCCTTGGATTTGACAATTATTTTGCAAAGTGCAAGGATGAAGACAGGGAAAAAGAAATGCAGTTATTGAACGCATATAACATCACGGACAGAGACAGCTTTTTTGAGTGCGTTCAAAACAATCAAAACATGAACCAAAATGTTTATCTGAATGACGCTCTGGCATATATGAACGGAAATCCTGTTTTTGATATTGATGAATTGGAGGAAGACGGACGACTGTGCTTCCTGACCTATATAGAGTTTGTCAAAACGTTTATTGATGATCTCCCTGATGCGGGTGTCATTGCATGGGATATCGGGGAAAAGATAGGGTTGAACAGATATGCGTATGCCTGTGGTATACTTGGCAATTCGGATTATGTCACTGGTATGCTCACCCTGAGTGATCTGTTGAAGGAAAAGTTCTCGTCATTTGAGGAATATGCGCGGTCATTGATATTTGGCGCAGCGCTGTTGATGTTTCAGATCAGCGGTATGAATGTCAGGAAAGCAAAGGATTTTATGTGTACTGTAACAAAATATTTTCTGGACAGCAGTCTGCCTGACACCAAATGGATGAAGTAATTCATTGGGCATTTTTATAAAAATTCAATAAATATTCAGAAAATAATTGAAATTGTGGTTGAAATACTATATAATATACCTCGTAAATTAATTATGTAAATCATAACGGTTCCTGCAGAAAGAAATTAATAACGGATTATATTGCAGGCAGTATATTGCAAAACGGATTATATTGCAAATAGAAACGGGGGATATATTATATGAAGTTACACGACGATTATTATGAGGAGGAGCACGGTTCAGGTTCCAAGATAACCTATGTATATATGGCATTGATCATGTCAGCGGTTATTCTGGGAGTGACAGCGCTGGTCTTCTGGGCGAACCAGTCACACACCAAATCAGATGGGAGCGGTTACGCTGCGGCATTGGCGCAGAAGGAAGCAGAGGCGAGCAGGAAGATGGAGGCAAATGCTTCGGCAAGTGTGATCGAGGAGAGCAAGCTTACGTCGGACGACCTTGATATATGGACGCTGCCAGACACGGGAAGGGAGAAAAATACATCTCAATCAAATAAGAACAATGGCACAGTGACCAATCAGACGACGGGGGAAACTGTGATCGATGGTTCAGCGAATGCTTCGGACAGTACAGAACAATCCAAGACTGCTAACGAGCTGGCAAATGGACAAACATCAGTTTATGATATGACAACGAAAGAAGAGGTCAGTGGCGAAAAGGAGAGCAAGACTGACGAGGAAAAGGAAGAGGACGACAAGGAAGAGGAAAAGGAGGAAGTGAAAAGCATTCAGGTAAGACATGCGGATGGTACCAGGGAGTGGGTGGATGTCAATGAGGATATTACCAGAAACAAGTATGATTATTCTAATTTAAAATTCAAGAAGCCGATCATGAGTTACTATGAAGATGGAACACTTGTATCGAAGTGCGGCGTTGACATCTCAGCAAATCAGGGGGATGTTGACTTTAGTAAATTGAAGAACGCAGGCTGCGATTTTGTCATGCTCAAGGTTGGTGCCAGAGGATACAGCAGCGGAAATATCGTATCGGATGCGAATTTCCGGGATAATGTCAAGGCGGCAAGAAAGGCGGGACTTGATATTGGTGTCTATTTCTGTTCCCAGGCTGTCAGTAAATCCGAGGCGCGGGAGGAAGCAGATGAGGTTCTGGATGCTATATCAGGCTACAGTATAAAGTATCCGGTTGCGTTTGTCATGGAAACTGTGAACGAGGATATGGCGCGGATCGAGGCGCTTGACATCACAGAGAGGACGCAGATTGCCAAAGCATTCCTGAACAGGATCGAAGATGCAGGCTACAAAGCCATGATCTATGGCGACAAAGAATGGCTTCTGACGATGGTGGATATGGAGGAACTGCAGGATTTTGATGTGTGGTTTGCGCAGGATAGTGATGAGCCGGAGTATCCATATGAATTTGGTATGTGGCAGTACGATTCTGATGCTACCGTCAAAGGGATAACAGGTGATGCCGCGATGATCATGAGTTTTAAAGACTATGCAAAATAGATACATATATTCAGATACCAGAATCGATTAGACAAAAAAGAGCCCGGATCAGGGCTCTTTTTTGTCTGGTAATTGATAGTTTGTAATTTTGTCAGATATTTTGAGGCGGGAATAGATATCTGCGTAAACAGAGGGGGACAATCCGTCAATATAGTTGGGCGTGTAGTTTTTCTTCACACCTCTTTTTTTTAAGAGATCGATTGCTTTGTTGTAGGCGATTGCGGCGTCAATCTCGCTGTGGTAATGTCCGATGACATAGTATCCTGGAATATTGATGCGTGCCCGGTATCTCTTTTTCCCTTTGTAAGTAACTTCTGCAACACCCTGATAGCGGTTGATGATCGCGAGATTTTCATGCCGGAAATCGGTGTCGTCATCGTTCAGGAAAACATAGTCTTTTCCCGCGACAGCAAAACTTCGAATACCATATCGGTTCAGGATATTTACCTGCATACCGTAATCAGCAACAAAGAGGTGTCCGTCGCGTTTCATGATCTTGTGCGAGGAGTAATAAAACAGGTCGTCAATATCAAATTTCAGCACATCTGTAGGAGACAGATAGTAGTAAAAAAATTTCGCGCGGGCATAGATCGGTGTGCCAAAGTAAATTCCGTTGTCGCGGAAATTGATGAGGATAACCCACTTCTCAAAAGGAAGGGGGGAGGTGTCCTGATACTGGTTAATGCTTAATCTGTCATGATTTAACAGTCTGTCAGCTTCGAGGTATGCAGCATTTGCAGCGGGCATAGTGTCAAACCCGCCCAGACTGATATGTTTACTTCTATAGGTAATGGAAGCACGGTAGTATATTGTGCTGTCCTTTTTTTTGGCTTCAAATACACCTTTCATTTTAAAAATCCCCGTTAGATCATAAAAAAGTTCATCTAAAATAATGAAAAAATCGTCATCTTAGATATCTGATAAGTGTATTGTAGGTGTAAGACTGTCATTTGTCAAGGTTACATAAATTCTTATTCAAACTGTTCCGCCCATTTGTTCACCCTGTTTTCTATGCTTTCCGCCCATTGATCTGCTTTGCGATCCATCTGTTCTTCCAGCTCGTCAATGTGTTGTTCAATATCCGCAGCATAGTCATCAGTGTACATATTTCCCGAAAAAGCATTGATAAAATCATGCGTCAGATGGATTTTCCACTGCCCACTATCCTGATATGCAGAGACAGTGACGTTGATTGTGCTGATATCACTGTCGTCCAATCCGTCAATAATGGAAATGAGAGTATCTTTCGCCGCAGCAAGCTCAGACATGTCTTTGACAAATTGTGTGATACCAATTCCAGGACTTTCCAGCATATTTTCCAATATCTGGGTTGTATAAATTCCCATGACCTGCGACATGTCAATATTGGTGATTTCCATATCGATTTCTGCGGTATCACTGCCTTCCCTTACATCTGTGATCCTCCAAGTCAGGTTTTCCATTATTTTTTGATCCAGTTTGTAGGCGGACTGATATCTATTGCTGTGTTTGGAGCGGGGCTGCAGCAGTTCATTAAAGGTGCGGTATTCATTCTCCACTGGGACGCCGATCCAGTTGTGGTAGGTCTGGACATAGTTGTCCGTGTAATGGTTCAATGTTTCCATATCCAAGTCTTTAATACTCTCCATGACGCATTCCACAGTTTCTTGTGGTGTATCTGGAGCAGAAGCGGTTTCTTTCTTTCCGCACCCATTGAGCAGCAGAACACCTGTCATCAGAAATACGATTAATTTGTTTGTTGTTGTCATGTTGTTGTTCTCCCTTCGCTATCAATTTTTATGATAAATGTTACGCCTTTATTATATTTTCACACAGGCAGAGAGACAACTACCCCGGCAAGAATCGGCACTCAGACAGCAAAAAACGACACAGGATATTATGAGAAAGAGGGGAGCATCGCAGCAAAAGAAAACCACCCGTCTTCGCATTTTAAGACGCTGGTTCCATGGTATTTCTTGACAACAGTATCTACATTTGACAGCCCGATTCCATGATAGATAGAATCCCTTTTGCTGGTGACCACCATGTTGTTTTTGATCTGGACAGGTTTACTCACCGGATTGCGGATCGATAAGATGAGCTGACTTTCTTCCATAACCATTTTTAATTGGATTGACTTATTGATAGCCACGTCTTTCTCGTCAATTTTTTCACAGGCTTCAATCGCATTGTCTAGCAGATTGGTCAGGAGTGTGACCAGATCTTCTTCGGGCATAATCAGTTCGGACAAGTCGTTAATGACAAAGGTCATGGTAATATTCTTGTCACGTGCAGCCTGATATTTCTGATTCAGAATGATGTTCACGACTGTATGATTAGTATTGATATCACCGAACTGCGCCCTCAGATTTCCGGTCAATCGGGTGATATATTCCGATGCGTTTTTTGTCTGACCACAGTCGAGAAGCCCCTGTATGCAGTTTAGGTGGTTTTTGTAATCATGCAGGAAGCGCCTTTGCTGTTCGTATTGGGTCTGCATCGTATGATACATGTTCATCTGATTTCGCGTGCGTTCTGCACGGAGCTGCAATTTTTGCAGTGTTTCTTCTTTCTCCAGGATACGCATGGTAAAATAAAAGAGAAATATGTTCAGAATAGCGATTCCTGAAACAGTGGCAAGTGTTGCGTATTTATTTGTCGTTGTGTCATCAACAGAGAGCAGATTAAATGCTACAATGGTGGTCAGGCACAGCAGAGGAAGAAGACTGAATTTCTTCCAGTGAGATTTGGTCATTCCACGGATGCGGCTCTTATATTGGAAGTGAAATACCATCATCAGGCACAGGTTTATTGCCTCCGTCAGGTTTTCGATCATTCTGCGCAGGAATTCGTCTGCATGGATGAAATCATGAAATAGATAAAATACGGACACAACGGCAGTCGATATGCTCCAATATATACCACAATACAGCACCGATAAAATCAGATTTTTGGTGATGCGTATCTGAAAATAAATCTGTGCGACGATCGCCATAACCATGATCAGACGGACAGGCTGCAGGATATAAGGAGGAATCTGTGTGAAGGAAATGATCATGCCTCCTGCCGCAAAAGCTGGGATTGTTGTATACTCAATCCACGTATGCCTCCATTTGCGCCTGGGAACAATTGTCTCAAAAAACAAATGACAGCTGGTTCCCATCATAAATGCCAGAACCAGACATCTCAATACATTCTCCATCATAAAATTCCTCCATTTTGTTCAAAAAACTATTATGAACACAAATTATTACAGAATTCCCTTGTATGTGACATACAATTCCTTGACTGCCTGATAGCGCAGGCGCGGGATCGGTACCAAGAAAAGCTGTATAGTTGCTGAGTCTGCGGATATGTTTCATATTGACAAGGTAGCTTTTGTGAATTCTTAAGAATCCATAATCAGAAAGCCTTTGTTCAATCAAGTCTAATTTCTCATACATCTGATAGGTTATTATGCCAGAGCGGGTTGTACTAGAATTTATAGTACATGACTGCATATAATGGAAAAAGGATTTGTGTTTCTGGCTTTCGATGTAGAGGATATTGTCTGTATACAGAGTTACTTCTCCCTCCATGAAGGAGAATGTGACCTGCGCCAGATGCATTTTCTGTAAAATTGCGTCCATGCATTCTGGAATTGCGGTATCCAGTGTATCTTTCATGATATACCGTACTGCATTGACCTTGTAGCCCTCCAGCGCATAGTCGATAAAGGCCGTCACAAACACAAGCTGCGTATCGCTGTGAAACGCCCGGATTTGTGATGCAGTCTGGATTCCGTCAAGTTCTTTCATGCTGATGTCCATGAAAACAATGTCATACTTTACACTGTTTTCACGCCGGGATAGGAATTCTTCTCCTGATGGATAGAGCTGAATGGCATGATCAAGATTTCGATTTCCAAAATATTGTCTTAGCAGAAACTGTATCTTTTCCCTGTAAAATTGTTCGTCGTCACAGATTGCGACCTGAATCATATGCATTCCTCCAGTTTATTCAGTTCGTTATTTTCTGTTATATTTGCAGATGCAAGGAACTGTATCTGTTCGATTGGATTATAGCATACTATAAATAATATTCGCAATCCGATGATATCACATAACTTCTTAATTTAGAAAGTTTTAAGTATTTTTTATAGGACAAGCGAATAGACTAAAATGTGAAGGCTCGTGTTAATAGAATAACGGGAAAATCTCAGCGTACTAATAGAAAGGAAAGAACAACAGATTATGTATTCAAAAAGCAATATCCTTTTATTCATCGCATACACTGTCTGCACAGGATTGCTGATCTTCTCAAAACAGTATGATGTGCAGGCGGGGAGTGCCGACAATCAGGAAAGAGCGACAGTGACCGTGGTAACTGAGAATGTAGAGCTTGCGAAGTTGGAATCCGTAGAGCGCGTCATTTCTTATGAGACGATGAAGCAGCGTTTCTGCATTGATGTCTCAGCAAAAGATCTGGACACGCTCATGCGGATTGTGGAAGCAGAAGCAGGAGGTGAGGATCGAAAAGGAAAGCTTCTGGTGGCGAATGTAGTGATCAACCGTGTCAAGAACAAGAGATTTCCAAACAATGTGACAGATGTGGTGTATCAGAAAGCAAAGAATGTGACACAGTTCTCGCCAGTGTCAAACGGATTTATCAATCAGGTAACGGTATCAGAGGAGACGAGAGATGTAGTGTATAGCGCGCTTAAAGGGGAAGACGTGTCAAACGGTGCACTGTTTTTCATGGCAAGAAAATTAGCTGCGCCCGAAAATGCGGAGTGGTTTGACAGTAATCTGACATTTCTCTTTTCTTATGGAGGACATGATTTTTATACGAGATAGAATTTAATAAATATTCTATTAAAAATCAAATATTAAAATGATTGTGATGGATATCCTTTTGTGTTATAATGTAGTACAACGAAGCGGGCATGACTGAGACTGCGTGCTCGCATACTTTGTAAAACAGCAAATAAAAATTACAGATAGATGGTGTTTAATAATGTTTTTGATGTTAAAAAATACGAAGATATTATATTTTAACCTGCCGGACTTTACAGTGGAGGTGCTTCGAGAGGATCTGCTGCCCTATTTTCTTAGATCAAATATCAGGAAATCTTCCAATATGAAAGACTTGCTATATAATGTGCAGACAGTCAAGAGCTATTTAAGCAGCAGAATGCTGTCACTGTCGAGGGATAATGCCAAAAAGATTTATGCTGCCTTTCAGATACCGCAGGTTGACTCGATCGATAACCGGGTGAATATCTGTATCAAGTGTAAAGGGGTATCGATTCAGGATAGTTATTGGGTTCAGGAAGAGAATGAATCTGACACATGGGAATCGATCAATATCAGACAAAATAAGTTAAAGGATATTGTCGACCTGTCTTTAGGGGGCTTCAGCCCTACAATCACTACGAGCATCATATGTCCGGAATTAACAACAAAAGGGTTGTTTCGAAAAGGCTGGGTACGTATGGGGAACTCTCTGTATCTATTGAAATCAGACAAGACAAAAGACTGTGTTAATACAAAGATGGAAGTGCTGGCTTCTGAAATCCTTGAATGTTTTGATAATAAAATTGATAGTATTACATATGTAAGCGATATGAAAAATATGATGGATGGTGAAGGCCAGGTCTCCATATGTAAAAACTTTGTGGGTGAGGAATATTCCTTTGTGGAGGCGTGGGAAGTCATGGACTACTGCAGGCGTCTTGGCATAAACTACCGGGAATATTGCATGAAACAGTGGGGCGCAGAGTTTGCTGGCATTCCAGTTCTGGATTATATTATTGTAAATACGGACAGACATACGCAGAACTATGGATTTATGATGAATAATGACACAGGTAAGATTGAACGCCTGGCGCCCCTGTTTGATTTCAACTGTGCACTTGTGGCAGATTATTTTGCACATGATGCAAGGGATACGCTGAGTCAGATGTTCAATACTGCGGAAACGCTGCGGGAGCTGGCATACCAGTTTAAGGAGCACACTAATATTGTGTTCGTTGAAGAAAAGTTTATGAAGGTGGTTGAGAGATACGAAGAGTACAAATATATTTTCGAACAGGTATATGCTCGCATACAGGAATTGGGGCTTGCATGAGCATGGTACACTATGATATACTTAAACCTTGAAAAGTGCGAAGATGGATTATAGTTATGATGAATATGTAAGAGGAGAAAGTGAAATGGATTTATTTTACAGGAGTACAAGGAGCAAGGGTGAGGCAGTCAAGGCGTCACAGGCAATTTTAAAAGGGCTTGCCGATGATGGTGGGTTATATGTACCAGAGTCAGTTCCAAGACTGGATCAGAGTCTTGAGGAATTATCACAGATGACATATCAGGAGACAGCATACGAGGTAATGAAGCTGTTTTTCACGGACTTCACCGAGGCAGAACTTAAGGAATGTATTAATAAGGCATATGACGATAAGTTTGACACGGAGGTGATTGCACCCCTCGTGGAGGCAGACGGGACATACTATTTGGAACTGTTTCATGGCGCGACGATTGCTTTTAAGGATATGGCGCTCTCCATTCTGCCGCATTTACTGATCACATCAGCGAAGAAAAATAATGTAAAAAATGAGATCGTGATTCTCACGGCAACGAGCGGTGACACAGGAAAGGCGGCACTTGCAGGCTTTGCAGATGTAAAGGGCACCAGAATCATTGTATTTTATCCGAAAAACGGCGTCAGCCCGATTCAGGAAAAGCAGATGGTTACGCAGAAGGGGGATAACACCTTTGTAGTAGGTATCACGGGCAATTTTGATGATGCACAGACGGGAGTGAAGCAGCTGTTTGGGGACAAGGAGCTTGCCGATATCATGGACAAAGCGGGATTCCAGTTCTCCTCAGCCAATTCCATTAATATCGGAAGACTTGTTCCGCAGGTCGTATATTATGTGTACGCTTATGCGCAGCTCTTAAAGGAAGGCAAGGTTGGGAAGGATGAGAAGATCAATGTTGTTGTTCCTACGGGTAATTTTGGAAATATCCTTGCCGCGTATTTTGCCAAGAATATGGGGGTTCCCATCGCGAAGCTGATTTGTGCCTCCAATGAAAATAAGGTGCTCTATGATTTCTTTGAGACGGGCGTGTATGACAGAAACAGGGATTTTGTACTCACAAGTTCGCCTTCCATGGATATACTGATCTCCAGCAATCTCGAGAGGCTGATCTATCTGACTGCAGGCGCAGAGAAAAATGCCGCGTTCATGGACGCGTTGTCCACGACAGGAAAATACGAGATCACTGCTGACATGCGGGCGAAAATGGCGGATTTCTATGGAAATTATGCGTCTGAGCAGGAGACGGCGGACACGATCAGGGCACTCTATGAAAAGACAGGCTATGTGATCGATACACATACTGCCGTGGCTGCTGCAGTATGCGATAAATATAAAAAGGAAATAAGTGACGATGCAAAAGTGGTGCTGGCATCAACGGCAAGTCCGTTCAAATTTACCAGAAGCGTAATGAATGCAATTGATGCAAAGTATGATACAATGGGGGATTTTGAGCTTGTCGACGAACTCTCGAAACTTGCAAAAGTCAAAGTTCCAAGGGCGATTGAGGAGATCCGAACAGCGCCAGTGCTTCATGACACGGTATGCAATAAGGAAGATATGAAAGATGTTGTTATGAAGTTCCTTGGCGTGTAACAGCTGCTATAATTTAGTGACAGAAACTCTTGGTCTGGATTGGTACAGTCAGGAGTTTCTATGTTTCAGGGGAATTTAACTTTTATAAGGAAAGAAGGTGTATAAATGAATTTTGGAATGATACTGGATCTACTCATTATGGCATGTGGTGTCTATATGGTATACTGGGCAGTCCAGATGAAATACACAAACAAAATTCCGGCGATGCTTGTAGGTAAGGGATTTCCAATCAATAGGGCAAAAGATCCAGAAGGATTTATTAAGTTTACATTTCCATTTACGTTCTCGACTGGAGTCGTACTGTTTGCAATGGGATTGATCGGTGCACTTGGACTTTTTATCACATATCCGTTGGCAGAGACATTGATGCGAATTGTGTTGGTTGCTGTGATCATTGCCTATGGAGTGGTGCTGATGAAGGCACAGAAGAAGTATCTGGTAGGGATAAAATAAGGGGGATTATACGATGACGGATAAAGAGATTTTGAAGCACATTGACCACACGCAGTTAAAGCCTTTTGCGACATGGAATGATATTGAAAAGCTCTGTGACGAGGCGATCAAGTATCGGATGGCTTCGGTGTGTATTCCGCCGGTTTACGTCAAGAGGGTTCATGATGCGTATGGGGACAAAGTCAATATCTGTACCGTGGTGGGGTTTCCACTTGGCTACAGTGTGACAGCAGCAAAAGTGGCGGAGGTGGAACAGGCGCTTGACGACGGCTGTAATGAGATTGATATGGTGGTGAATATCAGTGATGTAAAGAACGGTGATTATGTCAAAGTGGAAAAGGAGATCCGCACTTTAAAAAGGGTGTGTGGAGAGCATATTCTCAAGGTAATCATCGAGACATGCTACCTCTCGGACGAAGAAAAGATTGCAATGTGCAAGGCGGTCACAAATGCGGGCGCTGATTACATAAAGACTTCAACCGGTTTTGGATTACGCGGTGCGACGATTGAAGATATCCATCTGTTCCAGCGGTATATCGGACCAAATGTCAGGATGAAAGCTTCGGGCGGGGTGAAGAACAAGAAAGATTTGATTCTGTTTATTGAAGAAGGGTGTGACCGGATTGGTACATCGTCGGCAGTGAGTATGTTGACAGGATTACACACACAGGAGTATTGACAGGTTTGTGTGGAGGATAGGTATGGGAAGCGTAGAAAAACAGAGAATTGCGGAATTGCGGAAGCTGTTAAAGGAGGCAGGAGTCGATTATTATATTGTGCCGACAGCAGACTATCACAATTCAGAATATGTCAATGATTATTTTAAAATGAGGGAATTCCTGTCAGGATTTACTGGTTCTGCCGGAACACTCGTAGTGGGCAGCAAAGAGGCAGGGCTGTGGACAGATGGCAGGTATTTTGTGCAGGCGGAGAGCGAGCTGGAAGGCTCGGATATCGTCCTATATAAGATGGCGGAGGAAAATGTTCCGACCATCAAGGAATATCTGCAGAAAAATGTGAAAGAAGGTCAGGCAGTCGGTTTTGACGGCAGGGTTGTGGATGCCTTTTTCGGAAAAGAACTGGAGGAGAGTTTCGCTGGAAAAAATGTGACGATTGCCTATGATAAGGATATTGCGGCACAGCTCTGGCAGGACAGGCCAGCGATGCCTGTGAGCAAGGTATGGGTTGTGTCTGGGGAAAGCTGCGGTATGGGTGTGTCTGAGAAGCTTTCCAAGGTGAGGGAAAAGATGGCGGAGGAAGGTGCTGCGCATCTGTTGATCTCAAAGCTGGATGACATTATGTGGCTCTACAATATCCGCGCAAATGATGTGGAATGCAACCCGGTGGCGCTCTCTTATACGTTTATTTCAAAGGATAAGGCAGTCTTATTTATTCAATCTGGAGCACTGACAGAGGAGACAAAAGAATATCTGGAAGAAAATAGTATTATATATGAAGACTATGGTCATATTACAGAGTATCTCAAGGGCTGTGACATCATAGGAAAAGTGTGGTGTTCCGGTACGGATATCAGTTATATGCTCTACAAGCTGGTTCAGAGCCGCGCGGAGCTGATTGATAAAAACAATCCGACAGAGCTTATGAAGGCAGTCAAAAATCCTGTTGAGCTTGAACATATCAGGGAGTGCTATCTCAAGGACAGCGGGGCTTTGACAAAGTTTCTCTTCTGGATGAAGGAAAACGCAGGAAAAATTCCGATGGATGAGCTGAGTGTTGCGGAGAAACTTGATAGTATGCGGGCTGAAATTCCGGGATTTCTGGACCTGTCATTTCCTACGATTAGTGCTTACAAGTCCAATGCGGCGATGGCGCACTACAGTGCGACTAAGGAGCATTTTAGCAAGATTGAGGCGGACGGATTTTATCTGGTTGATTCGGGCGGGCAGTATGAGGGCGGCACGACAGATGTGACGAGGACAATTGTGCTTGGAGACATCACTGATGAGATGAAGCTGCATTTTACAAAGGTTGCATGCGCGATGCTTCGACTGGCTGACGCGAAGTTTTTGCATGGCTGTACAGGAAGAAATCTTGATATCGTGGCACGTGAGCCGTTGTGGGAGTGCGGACTGGACTATAAACATGGGACAGGTCATGGAATCGGTTATATACTGAATGTCCATGAAGGACCACACAGCCTGAGATGGCAGTACAAGCCGGAAATACCAGAGACAAAACTGGAGGAGGGCATGATTGTCTCAGACGAGCCTGGCATGTATGTGCAGGACAGTCATGGAATCCGGACAGAGAATATTGTCGAGATCGTGAAGGAAGACAAGAATGAATACGGACAGTTCATGGGATTCCGGCATCTCACGTATGTACCCATCGATCTGGACGCCATCGATCCACAGTATATGGAGCTTTCTGATATTCGCAGGTTGAACGCATATCATAAAATGGTATATGACAAACTGTCGCCATATTTTGCGGGTGAACAGCTTGAACAATTAAAGGATGCAACGCGAGCTGTCTGATATGTTAAAAGAAGCCTTGTGGACTGACAGAAATTCCGCCGCAGAGGGTGCAAAGATCAAATATAGGAGGAGATATATGAAAAAGGAAGGGCAGGACAGCAATAAGGCAGTTAAATTCGCGTGGCTGGATGAAGGGGTCATATTGGGATTGCTGGTGATTCAGATTGCAATGATTGCATATTTTAATTTGAGAGATATTCGTAATTCGCTGGACAATGATTGTGCGATTACGATTTATCACTTTCGGGAAGTCATTCGAAATGGTACGCTGAATCTGCAAAATTGGAATCATACAACATCACTTGAATTAGATGCTGCATTTTTGTTTGCATGGCCGCTTTATTATATTGTTCGTGATATTTTTACTGCGGTAGGAATTGCCGATTTAATTTATATGATGCTATACATCATTGTGATTGGCGGGATCTTGAAATGTGTTCACGTCAATCGAAAATACATTTTATTCACAATTTGTTTGGTATTGACGCCATATGCTTTTGGCATGTTAGACTACTTTAATATGCTATTTTATGGAGTTTCTTTTTATGGTTTAAAAACGTTAGTACCATTGCTTTGTATATGGAACCTTTTGCTGTTGGAGAAACAGAGTACAACACGTAAGGAAAAATGGGGTAAGACAGCTGTATTATGTGTATATCTGTTTTTCTTGTTTATAACATCATTTTCAACAGGAATTTATGTAATGCTTTGTGGAATTTTTCCAATCTGCTGTTGTGCACTGATCGATATTTGGAAATCAGGGAAATGGAACGGCAGATATAACTGGAGGCAGGCGGGGGTTTTGTTGGGAAGTCTGCCTGTGTTTATTGCAGGCTGCATGCTTCACCAAAAGTATTATGGACTAACATCAAGATTCAATATGAGATTGACCAAGATAGAAAATTATGCGATTAATTTCAGAGCCTGTGTCAGAGGAATATTCGACTTATTCGGCGCGACAATCTCAGATGATATTGAAGTATTATCCATCAATGGAATCTGGTATTGTCTGAAGATGGCATTTGTGGTGCTGTTAGTGTTTGTCTGGCTGTATAACCTGCGACTCTTATTTCAAAAGCATGAGAAAGGAACGATAAAAGAATTTCTTGCAATTCTGCCGCTTTTTAATTTTCTGGTTTTATTGATGGCGGATTCCCGATACGGAACCAATACGAATATTGAATACCGGTACTATTTGATTGGCGCAGTTCCCATGCTGCTTCTTTTTGGGATACAAATCGATGAGTGGTGCAAATCGATTAATGAATTTCAAAAAAATACGATATCTATTGTTTTATTGATTGCTTTGGCAGTGATGATGGGCGGAAATAATAAATATGTTATCGAGCATTGGGATAGAACTTCTTATGCTGTAGAGTTGTGCGATTATTTTAATACATTGGATATAGAATCGGTGTTTTTTGTGGATGATCCGGATACTTCGAATGTTTGCAAAGGAATTGACGGAAATCATAAATATGGTACATTTATGTCAGAAACACAGACACTGGAGGTAGGCTTCTGCAGTTATCTTGAGTCAGCACATGGCAGCTTTTATGGAAATAAAAATGCACTGGCCGTTTTTATATATTCTGTTCCCGAGGATTATATGCCTGTCGAAATTGCGCAGCAGTATCAAAAAGTAGCAACAGTAAGGTGGTTTGACATTTATGTGAGTGACCAGGTGTGGTTTCCATAACACACATCAGAAATTATATTTTGTATATTAAGATATCATGATATTAAGATATCATGAAATTTTGTTAATTTTATTGACTTTTATTCAAGGTTTTGCGATAATTAATATATTAGGGGTGGACAGGGTGACAAGCTTGCAGATTAATGCTCTTATATGCTGATCATAACCGTTTCAGACATTGTAATTCGTCATGACGGTTTGAAATAAATTTTATTATCTTAAGGAGGATCTTATATGTCAACGAAAGCGTATTATCCCATTTCCGAGATTGGTGCTGGAAAGGTAGGATTTTCTAAGACACGTTCTATCATCGAGGCTGCTTTTTACGGAAACAATGTAGTGAAGGTGAACACTTTAAAGGAAGCTTATGAGTTAGCTAAGAATTCGCCGGGAACGATTGTTACTGATATGAAGGTTAAGGACGGTGAAACATTTGGTCTCGAGAAGGACGCAAGAGTTTTGTTATTTAACGATGGTGCAGTGACAGGTCGTTATGCAGCAGCTCGTCGTATCAAGGGTGAGCCAGGCGTAGATGAGACAAAGCTTGACAAGGTGGTTATGGATGCGATCTATGAAACACGTTGGAAGACAATGTATCATGCAGAGTGCTTTGTAGGTCTTGATCCGGAGTTTATGGTAAAGGCACATCTCCTGATTCCAGAAGGAGAGGAGAACCTTCTTTACAACTGGATGATCAACTTCCAGTATATGTCTGATGAGTATGTTAAAATGTACAAGACTTCCAAGCCTGTTGGCGATGGAAAAGAGCCGGATATCTATATCTTCTCTGATCCTCAGTGGGCACCGCATGAGGCACCGGACGTTGACTACAGCTGCTTAAGCGATCCTTTGACACTCTGCTATTTTGACACAAACCAGAACTGCGCAGCAATCCTTGGTATGAAGTACTTTGGTGAGCACAAGAAGGGTACTCTGACAATGGCATGGGCACTTGCAAACAGAAACGGCTATGCTTCCTGCCATGGTGGACAGAAGGAATACTCTCTTGAGGGTGGCAAGAAGTTCGTTGCATCTGTATATGGATTGTCTGGATCAGGTAAGTCTACTCTGACACATGCAAAGCATGCTGGAAAGTATGATGCATTTGGCGGTATCAAGGTTCTTCATGATGATGCATTCATTATCAACACAGATACATGTGCGTCTATTGCATTGGAGCCTACTTATTTTGATAAGACAGCTGACTATCCTACAGGATGTCCTGATAATGAGTACTTACTGTCTGCACAGAACTGCTCCGCTACAATGGATG
Organism: Lachnospiraceae bacterium; assembly: GCA_029067205.1. Classification (GTDB taxonomy): domain Bacteria; phylum Bacillota; class Clostridia; order Lachnospirales; family Lachnospiraceae; genus COE1. The sequence goes on along the minus strand of JAIEEY010000380.1, from coordinate 2,770 downwards.
AGGACGGCAAGATTCAGCTTGTGACAGAGGATATCAGAAACGGTAACGGACGTGCGATCAAGTCTAAACTGTGGTCTCCGAACCGCGTGGACAAGATTGATGCTCCTGTTAACGCAATCTTCTGGATCATGAAGGATCCTACAATCCCGCCAGTAGTGAAGTTAAAGGGCGCAGCGCTTGCATCAGTTATGGGTGCTACACTTGCAACAAAGACTTCTACAGCAGAGCGTGTTGCTGCAGGTACAGACATGAATGCACTCAGAATCGTTCCTTATGCAAACCCGTTCAGAACATATCCGTTAGTTAACGACTATGAGAAGTTCAAGAAGCTGGTTGAGGAGAAGGATGTAGCATGCTATATCGTCAACACAGGCGACTTCATGGGCACAAAGGTTAAACCGGCTGATACATTGGGCATCTTAGAGACAATCGTTGAAGGAAAGGCAAACTTTGAGAAGTGGGGCAACTTCGATGATATCGAGATCATGTATGACTGGTCGGGCAAGACAAGTGATGCATTCAAGCCGGATATGAACAACGCTGAGTATGTGGCAGCTTTGAAGGCAGCTATGCAGAACCGTGTAGATGCAGTGGAAGGCTTCGCGACAAAGAAGGAAGGCTATGACAAGCTTCCTGATGAGGCACTTGCAGCATTGAAGAAGCTCGTTGAGCAGTGCTAATCTTTGAAGAAAATAGTATTATGCATATTATTAGGAGACACATGAAAGTGTGTCTCCTTTTTCTGTATTGGTAAGGCAGAAAAAAATAGTAGTTTACTATATTACAAAAACGTGATACACTCAAATATAAGACAATGATGTATTGCCTATGACACGAAAAGAATTATGAGAGGAGAAGAATTGTGGCAGAGAGAAAAATCAAATATTTAATCAGCGAATCGGAAAGTATCATTATGGAGTATTTATGGATGCAGGAGGGAGGAAAAACATTTGGAGATATTACAGAATATCTAAATAACATTTGTCAGAAAGATTGGAAGAAGCAGACGATCAATACTTTTATTACGAGATTGACAGAAAAAGGATTGATTGTTTCACAAAATGCAGCGAGGAAAAGAGTTTATTATCCGGCAATGAGCCATGCAGAATATAGGCAGGGAGAAGCGAAGGATTTTCTCAGTGAATTTTATGGAGGTTCTGTGAAAACATTTCTGTCTGCTTTTTCTGGTGGGGGGAAAATGGATGAGGATACTGCAAGGGAACTTAGGGAAATGCTAGAGGAGATGTAAAATGCCATTGTTGTTTGCAATGTCGTTGTTTGGCAGTATTGGGACGCTCGTTTATCTTCTATTGCTGCGCATGTCAAGAAAGTATTTATCAGTGAAATGGAGAAGATACTATCTCATATGTAACATTATGGAGTATCTGATACCTTTTCCATACTGCCATGTAATGTATAAAGAATTATTTTTGGTTATATGGAGAGGGCAGCTGTCATACAGTCCTGCTGAGAAAACATTATTTACAGATTATACGAAGAATGTTATACAGATTACATCAGATGAAATTTATATTCCTAATGAAACTGTTTATATCTTGGCAGCTGTTATGGTTATAATAGGTATGGGGATACTTTTGCGCTGGTTGCGGAAATACAAAAGGATCAAATATTTTCTTAGAACCAATGCAGTGCCTGTTACAAATCAAGTATGTAATGAAATTATGGAAGAGTATAGTTCTGCTTGTCAGAAAGTGATGCAGGTATATCAGTGTGAGGCTGCTGATACTCCGTTCACAATCGGGATGTTTCGGCCGATGATAGTGTTGCCATGCCGGGAATGGACTGTGGCAGAACTAAAAATGGTGATGGAGCATGAAACGATACATATTCGGCAATGGGATAATCTGGTTAAGGTATTAGTTCTGCTTTTGTTGGCGCTGAATTTTTACAATCCATTAGCATGGTATGTGATGTACCAATGGAATGTGGTCGCGGAGCTGTCATGTGACAGGAAGGTGATTACAGGAAAAACCAAAGAGGAGATCAAGAGATATGGTTTGCTGGCTGTTGAGATGGCTGAGAAACATAACAGAAATATGAATATACCCATTATGGGATTTAACATGCAGAATAAAATAATGAAAGAGAGGATTGAGCAAATGAAAAATGGAGTAAAAAAGGAGAGTATTTTGAAAAAGTTCGTAGGGGCTGGTGTGATGGGAACCGCATTGTTTGCGTCTTCATTGTCAGTATTTGCGTATAGCCCGAAAAGTATTAGGTATGCGGAGAATATAGCTGAGAAAATGTATTTTTCAGAGGATGGAGAGATGTGGGGGAATATATATGCAGACCTGCCAGTAAATGAAAATGGCGGATGGGTATTTTGGAGCGAGGGGACAGAAAACATTGAAATATTAAGTGAATTAAATCCAGATATAGAAATGTATAGTTTGTGTATACATGATTATGTGTCTGGTAAAACAACAGAGCATATCAAAAATTCCGACAACAGCTGTAAAGTTAATTACTATAATGCAAAGAGGTGCAGTAAGTGTGGAAAAGTAGTGCTTGGGGAATTAACAGATACTATTACATATTCACCATGCCGTCATTAATAGAATCGGAACAAAAATACCGCAATGTCTAAAAAAGTGGGTATAAATAAGATGGTTAATGCTAATTTAAAAGACCGTGAGGTCTTTTAATTAAAATATATAGTACTACATCGATGAAATATATGGTAAGAAAGATATCTGAAAATATATAAATTCATTAGTGAATAAGTACGATATAAATAAAGAATGAAATA
>JAIEEY010000038.1 GCA_029067205.1 Lachnospiraceae bacterium | reverse complement strand
CAATACCTTTTATTTTATGCCCCAAAATCAAAGCCTTTGCAACCTTTAACCTATTACAGTTCACACCCCTATTGTGTTTTGCAAACTTATACATTTTTTCGGTGTGAACAGCAACATTTATCACACATATGCTAAAGCGAAAAGCTAAAGCGAAAAGCTAAAGCTTTTAACATTTTGGCGCTCAATTCCCACTACTTTGATGGGGGAGTGCACAGTAATTTAACCGTATATTACTGCAAAAAATTTTAAAATTACACTTACATTCATAATTTTTTTGTGCTAAAATAAATACATAAAGATTTCTGGTAATTATGTGTATCGATAAGCTGCTTCACATTTGATTTCCGAATGTGATAGCGGTTTTTTTATACACAGTTCTATTCACTACTGAGGAATTGTGAATACGATTCCTTTGGAAAGGAGTTTTTGAATGTTTCAAATTGGAAGTATTGTAATGCACCCGTCGGCTGGCGTATGTAATATCGAAGATATCCGGGAAGAAAAATTTACCGAGAGCAAACGCACATATTACATCATGCATCCTGTTTCAGAAAGCAACAATTCAACAACCATCTATGTCCCTGTGGACACTGACAAGATCCACCTCAGGAAACTTATGGGCAAAGACGAAATCATCGACATCATCAAACATTCTACAACAGAGAAAATTGAATGGATCGACAATACCAACCTCAGAAAGGCTGCCTACTCCGAAATTCTTCACAGCGATGACACCAGCAAGATCATCGCACTAATCACTGTTCTTCACACCAAAAAAGAGCGCACAATCGAGGCTGGCAAAAAATTTTCTGCATATGATGAAAAAATTCTGCATGATGCCGAAAAGAAGATCCATCAGGAATTTTCCCATGCACTGTCCATGCAGGAAGAAGAAATTCCCAGATTTATCATCACACAATTATCTGCCGAGACAGTCTAAAAATGTACAAAAACCGCAGGTTATATAACCTGCGGTTTTTTAATTTCTATCCTTCTTTTGTCGAAAATGAAGTTCACGCAATCCTTCCACCTCATCGCATACCGTTTTTAAATTACAGGTATCACAATCCATATTGAGGTTCGTAAAAATGCGGTTGAGCGACTGCGTAATCTGCTCCGCCCTGTCAAGCATTTTCTCCAATGCGTGATAATCAAAATCCCTGTGTGTGACAAAAATCACATTGACATTCTTCACTTGGGAGATCTCTCGATATCGCTCCAGATACATCTGTCCAATATCGGCAAAGCTCATCTTTTTACCCAATAATGCTTTTTTGCCGATGCGCACTGGTTCCCGCTGGCTTACCGGCGAGATGCGCGCCATAAATCCCTCTGGGTGAATGTGATAACGCACATAGTCAATTTCGCGGAACTTCCGGTACAGTGCTTCCTCGTCAGAGCTTTCCGTCAGCTGAACAAACACAACCCGCGCATAGGACTGACTCTCCGTAATCTGCGCCAAGTCCTCTCCATACAAGTATACTCCCTGTGGAGACAGCAGCGGTTTCGTCGTGTATAGACAGCCGCTTAAACCAAGCGTATTCTGCCCTCCAAGCTCATATGCCATCTCCCTGCCGAGTATCATGTGATGTTCACCAACATCTTTCCACAGCCTTGACGGCTTTTCCAACTCTGCCTGTTTTGCCGCAGCAATCTGATTTAATTGTCCCAGAATATTTGTTATCATCGCATCATACAGATTCATTCTCTTAAATTTATAGGCGTTTTTCCTTTTTGACCTTGTCATAGTGTTTTGATATCACTGGCATGATTTTCGCCGCTGCCTTCATGTCAAGATTGAAAATATACACGATAAAAGTCAGTACGAAAAACACTGCTGCCACAATCATTACACCCAGTAAAAACCTTAATATTATCATATGAGCTCTTCCTTCAGCACTAGCCTATATCGATCATATTATTGTAGTCATTGATCAGTGATGAGAGTCCTGCATCAAAAGAGGTCAGGGAACATCTGCCTGCCATCTGTGTAATCAGCGTATCAGAATAACTCAGTTCCTCCCCATCTTTCACTTTCTGGAGCACTTCTGTCAGAGAAACCTTAGTGTCTTTTAAATCCCTGATAAAGCTGCTCCACCAGCCATGTTTGGAGATTCCTTCTGATGCAAGCTTTTCTTCGTCATTATCGTACGCGAGCAGAGCATCTACATTGGCAATAAATTCATCATAGAGCGGTTGGATCTTTTCCAAATCCATATCCAGAATATTTTCATCCCAGACACCCTGCTCATACAGCTCACTCTCTATATCGTTGGCGAGATCCAGTACTCTGTTCATCGCGTAGAGTACCTCATAGCCTTCTTCCTTCATACGCTCATATGCTGCTGACTGATGCTCGCTGGCAACAATGTCCAGCTCCGACATAAATGCATCACCTGAATCAACGTAATCGAACAGCGCACCCATCAAAATCGTGTGATATTCCTTTGCTTTCTCATAATCATCATCCAGATAAGATTTCACATCTGTATATGACTCAATATCATTGAGCGTCGATATGACTAAGCTCAGGGACGGATACATCTTCAAAAACGCCTCATCCAGTGCAGTCTTGTTGCTCTTACTGCTCGCGATCTCATAAGCGTTCTCCACTTCCTTGATATTATACTCAGATAAAGAATAGCAGTCAAAATAGTCATAATCAGCATCGAGCAGCGTAAACTCATCCTGCTCTATATCCACATAGTTAAAATACCGTTCCAGGGAATCCTGAACCCTGCCCAGCATAAAATTATTGACCTCAATGTATGAGTTGTAAAGTTCTTGTTCAAGTTCCTCCTGCTCCTCACTTGACAGCTCTGTCTCCGTACTGGAAGGTGTCTCTGGTATGTCAGCTTCTGCCGTCGCTGTATCCTTATTCTCAGAAATACCCTTACTAATAGAATCAACAGCTCCCTGGCATGCTGTTATAGAACATGCCATAATTAACGCGGTCAAAATAGTAGTCGTTTTTCTTCTCATTACTCTCTCCCTTTCGTTTTCCTTTTGAATTTCTGCTATAAACATTTGCTTATACTGTGCAAAAATATCCATTTTAGTGCCCATTTTCCAACATTCAATGCAATTGCTGCATTGAAACATTATTATATCACAAATATTTCAAAAAGAAAATCCTCATTTTTGTTCTTAATATCAAACATTTTCTTTACGTTGAACGTGCCCTTTACGTTAAACGTGCCCTTTACGTTTTGCGTACCCCGCCGCCCCGAGTGCTCCCATCAACTGCGGGTCGATTGGCAGGTCTACGACTTTGATCTTGAGTACTTTTTCAATCGCCTGCTTCAAACCTTCGTTTTTGGCGCAGCCGCCTGTCAGGGTGATACTGTCTGTCGCTCCTGCCTTCTTTGCCATGACAAAGCACCGCTTTGCGACTGAGAGCTGTATTCCCGCCGCGATCTCCTCCATTGGCTTTCCCTCGCCGACAAGGGAAACCACCTCACTCTCAGCAAACACTGTACACTGTGCGGTGATCGGTATCACATTTTTTGCTTTCAGGGACAGTTTTGAAAATTCCTCCAGCGACATCTCAAAAGCATTGGCCATGCTCTCAAAAAAGCGCCCTGTCCCAGCCGCACACTTGTCATTCATCGCAAAGTTGAGCACGGTTCCGTCTGTGTCGACGGCGATGCCTTTGACGTCCTGTCCGCCGATGTCAATAATTGCATGCACATCAGGATTCGCCATATGTACCCCCATTGCATGGCAGCTGATCTCAGATATATTTTCATCGGCAAAAGGCACTTTATTCCGACCATAACCAGTGCCGACCAGATACGTTAGATCCTCCGCTGAATGCAGCCCGTCCACCTGCGCGGCTGCCTCATTGAGCGCTGCCTTTGCACTTAGCACAGGATTAATGCGGCTCCGATTCGTAACATGCGCCACAATTTTACTGTTTTCATCTATAATCACACATTTTGTGTAAGTACTTCCCGCATCACATCCGCCGAAATATCTCATCTTCCAACCTCCTCATTTTTACCAGTTTCTATCATCATCAAAATCCTCAAGACTCGGGTCAAGCGGTTCCTCGCAAAATACCGTGCGCATATACCGATTAACCTCCGTGCGCATATCCTTTCTCGAAGCGTCCTCCGGCTTCATCAGATTGTGGTTTACCCATATTAAATGAATGCCATGTTTCCTCGCCTCCTCTTCAAAAAGCCCATGATAGCCCGACATCGCCTTACATCCCATATGACAGTACATGATAACCACATCCACATCAAAACTCTCACAGAAACGCCACAGATCCTCGACACCAACCTCGTAACCGCCGTTAGAACGGCTGCGCATAATCATCTTTCCATATAAATACGCCAAGTCTTCAAGAGCCTGTTCCTTATCCTGCGTGTCAACTATGCGCGTCGAACAAAGACTTAGCATGTCCACAAGTGCCGCCACTCCCCAGCAGTTCTGCAGCCAAACGGTAAAAGCAGTATAATACGCTGACTGCACACCCCACGTGATCGCGCGGTGTCTGATTTCCCTGCAGACGAGTTCCTTTCTCTCATAGCCTCTTCTGACATATCGGTTCAGCTTTTGCTCGACCTTCCGAAACACCTCATACCTGCCGCCTGTGGCCTGATAGACACAGTATCGATAAAGCGCAAGATTCGTTCCGATCATCTGCGGGTATTTCGTTCGGCTGATCTCGAACCAGTCCAGCATGTTCTGCGTCTCGACATTGAAGAGTTCCATGCTCTTAAAAAATGCATTCCAGTCAAAGGTCTCTCCTGTATGCTTCTCGATAAAAGCGATACAGTTTTGAATTTCCTCCACTGCATATGGCTGTACACTTTCATATGTATGACGGATCGGAACCGCTAGTTCATAGGTTGGAATGCCAAAATACTGCCCTTCAATACTGTTTCCCATAAGACTGCCGTCGCATGTGGTATTGCAGTGCACCGCACACGCCCCGATTCTCGGATAGTCGTCCTCCAAGGCAACGCCAAGTTCGGCAAGCGGCATCGGACAGACATCTGACGGAATACCATATGTCTGCGCCGCGTCCGTGTAATGCACCACACCATCCTGAACCATCATGGCACAGGTGTATACTGCGGGCACTTCCACAGAAGTCCAGATCAGATTGGGAAATCCATTCATGATCTCGCTCATCATATTCTCATCGAAAAGCACCATCTTCTTTCTGAGTTTCTCATCATTTCCGATATTGGGGTCTGCCCTGAACATCCTCGTCATGGCTTTGCACATGTCGATGACAACAATGCTGAGTGCCGTGTGCGTGATGCGAAGCTGTGAACCGCGCATACCCTCTGTGTGCCTGTCAAAAAAATCGGGAACCACCAGATAATTGACCATCCAGCGATACCGGAAAAATGCCTTTACATTGTTTGGTTTTACCGCAAATCCAATCAGCACACCCCAGATCCGGAGCCACTGCAGATAATCATAGAATGTGTCTCTGATGCCGCGCCACTCACGCCGCTTTTTTGCCTTTTTGCCTGTATAAAATGAACCGAGCTTCTCGCTCCCCATCTGTTTTCCCATCTGCCTGTCCTATGCCTTTCTAAAAAGCTACCCTGAAATAACTCATAAAATCCTATTTTGTAATTTCTTGATTTCCAGACTCTCAACAAATGCCTGAAATCTGGTTCTTAACTGCCCTGAGCTCCCTGTCACATACGGTCTGTCTATGGAAAGTGTCGGCACTCCGTATTTTTCCCGCATATTTTTGGACGCATAGGCGCGCTCATATCCCCAGTAATCGCAAAATTTCATCTGCTGATAGATCACACCGTCCGCATGATACTCCTGTACCAGCCGATGCACATAATCCTGGCGCTCCAGAACCTTGTCTGCATTCATGTAGCGCGGACATTTTCCCATTTTCAGATAATGCCTGCAAATCTGTGTCAGCACATCTTCCATATTGTTCCATTCTATCGGGATACGCTCTGGCAGCGAACCAAAACAGAATCGGTCCGCAACAACTCTTGCCCCAGTCTGCTCCACCAATCCGATCAGCCCAGGATCATCAATCTCGGAACCTGCGACAACAACCTTCACACGAAATGCCGGTTTCACATCTGGTTCCCTTGTCTTTAGCTCCTCCGCAACCGACATGAGCCTGTCAATCAATAGTTCTTTTGGACAGCAATATGCGGCAGTGCACAGGACAGCAAATTCATAGCCAGTAATGCGCGGATTCTCCTCCTTGCGATACTCCGATATCTCCTGCAAAAGACGGCAAATCTGGTTATGCTGTTCCACCGCTTTTCGAAGGCTTTCATCTGAAATATCAATACCAAGATTTTCCTGCAGCGGCGCGAGAACATGTGTCTTCATTTGCCTCACATAATGCCTGAGCGCAGTATCATCTGATTTCATGGGTGCATCGCAATAAGAGACAAAAAAGCCTTCTTTTTCGATACAGTTTAAGTGCTCAATGTTTTCCACGCACCGGTTCATCTGCGAACAGGCGTCTGGCGCAATGATACAGTCAAGGAACTGATAACCACCCTCGACCGCGCGCTCGAGAATTGCACGACAACACTCACACAAAAGGCTTGACATATAATATGTACCAATATCGATAGAACCTGTGCGCGGCGCCCGAAGCCGCACGGAAAAACACCCCGGAAGATTCAACAGCGGCTCTGGTATCAGTGAACAGACACTTCCAACTGGGTGCAGACCTTTCGCCACCCCTTCGCGCACCAAGTCATTGTTCGCTTCCTCCAGAAGCTTTTCAAAATAATATAACTGCGATAAATCTCTCATCTCAACTCTCCATACTGCCAACAGCCTATAAATCCAAGTGTCAGCTCAATATTTTATACTCCCATTCTGTCAAGCACTTCCGCTGCGCCCCGCACAAGTTCCGTATCAGAAGAAAGTTCCAAAACACTCTCCCCTTTCAGGTCCGCCTCGGCAAGCTTTTCATCCGAATAAATATAACTCATGACGGGTATCTCTCCTGTGTCGATCAGTGTTATGGACTCCCTGGACAAAACACGGTTCACTACCGCGCCCGCCTTCTCATACATCACAAGCTCGTCCGCCACCTTTTTAATAGTCTGAATCACCTGGGTTCCTTTGCGGCTTGCGTCCGTCACCAACAGCAGGTGTGTCACCCTCTCCATCACGCGGCGGTTGATCTGCTCGATTCCAGCCTCGCCGTCGATCACCACATAATCAAAATTATCTGAAAGCAGTTGGATCACCGCTTTCAGATAATTGTTAATCCTGCAATAGCAGCCTGCACTCTCTGGACGCCCCACCGCGATAAACGCAAAACCATCGCACTCTGTCATTGCCTCATAAATGCGGTATTCTGATTCCGCCAGAAGCTCCAGCGCATTTCTGGTATCGCCTTCTTCCACAGTTGCCACGACAGCTTTCCTGATATCATCAATCGTCTCACGAACTTCCACACCAAGCGCAGTTGACAGCCCGACTGCCGGGTCTGCATCGATGGCAAGAATCCTCTTGTCCGGGTACCGCTCCGCCAGCACCTTTACCATCGCTGCTGCCAGTGAAGTCTTGCCCACACCGCCTTTTCCTGCTAACGCTATGATCTTTGTATTATCCTGCATTTTCTTCTCCTACAAGTATATGTATTTACTATCTATATCAGAAAGCATATAATGTTTCCAGTATAATTCACTTTTAGGCTATAATATCACGATTGGGTATGTTGTAATTCAAAATGCGAAAGATATCCTCTCTTCCAATCAGTGTAAAATCAATATCGCATTCCGGATCCTCTTTTTCCAAGGCTCTTTTTTGTGATAATAAGTTGTTTCTTGAATCCGCACTCGCCAATGCCAGAATATATTTTTCGGCACCTTTCGCATCCAACACTTGTTTTAGCTGTATAAAATACTTATAATTTTCTATCAAAAATCTCCTAGGACTAACTTTACATTCATAAAATTCTCCATACTTCTCGCAATCTGCCCACCCAGCTATATCAATAGTCTGTTTATGTTCTGAATTACACCATCCATATCCCAACTTTACCATAATTCCATCAACATAAACAATACAGCCTTTGCAAAATTTATGGTTTTGAAATCTCTCATAAACCGCCGCGCTAATAATTTCCTCTAAAAGCAGACCTCTATATTGTCCTAACCTTTTATACGGATCGCGCAAATCTTTATCTATCTCTTTTGCCTTTTTCTCAAAATTCTCATCCTCAACCACCTGCCAATAGAATTCCTCCATCAGTTTCGCCAAAAACCTGTATTCTTTCAACATGCCTGTATCATTATCATCAATCCTGTATTCTGCCATTTTCAATGCTTTCACAACATCGTTCACAATATGTGGATTATACTGGTTATATACATTCAGTATTTCACACACAGTATATACAAACTGTTCAAATTTCAGGGCTTGTTTCGCAATAGGTTGTATGTATTCGTTAACTCCATAATAGTCTTTATCTACACGTTTCAATAAAAGTCTCATCTCTATTGCGCTTTCTCCAGTGTTCTCATCACATCAATTGTGGGAATCATTATCGGCTTGGGAAGCATTTTTGAAGATATAGTATATAGATCCTCTCTCAGATAAGACCACATAATGCGAGCTCCCTGTACCTCCATAAACTGCTGTGCTTTGAATACATCATCTATTTCCTTTTCGAACTTAAAAATACCCACCTTTTCTTCTTCAATCTGATACCCGTTATTTTGGACAGAAATGTTTATAATACTTTTCCCCACATTTTCATTAATGACTTCTCCCTTTATTTTAGCTGAAATATTAAACTCATTACTCACACTTTCGGACAATTTCTTCGCATTAATAAACGTAGTTTCAACGTGAACCAATTGTGTCGGATACATTACAATTTCCTCAATGATCATTCTTAATTCCTCCTAATCCGCCTTACGCTCCTATACTCACAAAATAAGGAACCTGTTCAAAGGTTCCCTGTGTATTGAAAATGTATTCAATATTCCTGCCTTTCAAATCACTCTGTTCTGAATTAATGATACTGCCATGAAGAGTGTTCTGAACTGACATAAACTCCTTTGCAAACTGACTTGGAATCGCAAACAAGAGATCAACCAGACTGAAAGTGTCACATTTTGCACCAGTTAGCAAAAAATTGTAATATTCTGTGAATCCTTTTATCTTCTTTTCCTTGTTTATATCCAGCCTCTCTAATGTTGTTCGCAATAAATCCGCGCCTTCGATATCAAGCCATGAAATGAAATCTTCAATAATATCTGTCAATATTGGATCCTCATGATCGATACAGCGCAATTTCTCGACATAACTGTAGTAATTTTGGATAAAAATCTCTAATTCTTCCCGAACACTTAATTTGTCCATTTCCATCACACCTGATAACTTATTATTCATCATTCCCACCTTAAAATAATACTTGACTATTATTCTCTCCAAAACACATTACTGTCTGAATAGTACTTATATTATTTGCATATAAAATTAATTAATTCACAAAAATAGTTTTGTCATTATTATACATTATCACTCTAAATAATGCAAACTATTTCTCAATTAAAATTAGCGATATCAAATTTTGATATCGCTAATTTTCACAAAAAGCCTACTCTCTACTGTCTGATATCCACATACCCAATGTCCAGCGACTGCTCACTAAACTCATAGCTTCCGCCAGCTGTATCCAGATTCAGAAACAGATAACCCAACTCCTCCTCTGGCACGAACTATGCCATATGGACGACTGCTGTCTCACCAGCATTCAAATTCGTAATATAATTATTCCCACGCACTCCACCGTGACATATACCAGCTTCTGCGGTACTTCCCGGCTGTCTACCACTTCATTCAGAGTATCGATGCCATTGCCGTATTTCATATAATTGATTTTCGCCGGAAGCAGTTCTCCTGCCTGATTGACTTCTTTCTGCAATTCTTCCCTGAAATCAGCGTCCATCAAGGATAAATCCAGTAAATCGATCTTGTCGCTAACCTGCACCTTTGTCACTCTAATCTCAACATTGCCAAGCCCATCCAATCGTCGTCTGGTGATTCATGTGCTGCTGCAAAAGCCTCCCCGACTGCATGGGTATTTTTCATCGCAGATTTCGGTACGGAAACGGCAGCATTCCACTTGGCTTCAACCTCATCTTCATTTCGCGCTTTCATATAGGCACTCCAGTTATACGCGTGTATGATATCCTGTGTATCCCCATCTGCTACTGGTTGTAAATGAATCCCCTCCGCAATCTTCAATGCGTCCTCCTTCGGCACATCTGACGCAGCATACATCTCCATCACATAATGTATATCCATATATGCAACATAAATACGCTGATTGAATGAAATATCCTCATCGTCCCCGCTATGCAGCGCACAGTAGATACCATCATAACCGCCGACCTTGATTTCCTCAGTCTCTTTGACGTTTGTGGTCACCATATCAAACCGCGCATCCCCTGTATCCATTTTATAGAATACAATAGACACGCCACCCTTTTACAGAGCATCTGCACAGCTATATTTACCCTCCTCGGTCTCAATCATCCCTTCTGGCAGATACGAAACTTCCATTCTGCCATTCTTGATATCAAGGGCTTCCTGTGTCTGTCCTGCTGTGGAACTGCTTTCCTCAGCTCCCTCCTGATTCATCTCCATTATCTTTGTTTCCACTGCATATTTCCTTACTGGTTCGGTGTGCATTCACCGTCGAAAACAAATATCCACAGACTAGCGGGTGTCGTTATTTGTCAATAACGGCTTTAATTCTTCGAACACCGGCAGAAGAAGATTGTTCTTTTATAATTCTGAATTTTACTAAATATTCCGTGTTTTCTACATGAGGGCCTCCACAGACTTCTCTGCTCCAGACTTTCCCTTCAGCATCTTGGATTGTGTATACCTTTACAATATCTGGATACTTGTCCCAAAAGTTCCCACTGACACCGCTTTCTTTTGCCTCCTTTTTAGGCAGTTCTGAAAATGAAACAACCGCCTTAGAAGCGATGGCATCATTTACAAACTTTTCAACCTCCGATAATTGCTCCGACGTAAGTTTTTCGTCATGGTTAAAGTCAAACCGCAATCTCTCTGCAGTAATATTACTTCCTTTTTGTAATACATGGTCTCCAAGAACCTGCCTCAAACCTGCAAGCAGCAAATGTGCTGCCGTATGAAGTGCCGTAGTTTCCGCTGATTGATCAGCCAAACCACCTTTGAATTTTCCTGCAGATGCCGTCCGACTCATTTCAGCATGCTTCCTTGCCGCCTCCGCGTATGACTCTTTTTCCTCTATATTGTATCCACTTTCAGCCAAGAACTCTTCTGTCAACTCAAGGGGAAAACCATATGTTTCATAAAAATAAAATGCTTCTGCCCCCGTAACTTTTCCTTTGTTCTTAAGATGCTTCTGGATTTCTATTTCTCCCTGCTGCAGGGTTTTGTGGAATAACTTTTCTTCCTTGTTTATGATTTCCAAAACCTTGTTCTTGTTCGCAATTAAATCTTCGTATGCTGTCGCTTCGTCAATATAAACCTCAGCCAGTTTCCCTACAAAGCTGCCCTGTATATCGATTTTTCTACCTGCACGAATTGCCCTTCTTAACAGTCTTCTGGTTACATATCCGGCGTCACTATTGGCAGGTTCTGCACCATCATTAATCAAAAATGTTGCAGCCCGCACATGATCCAATATGATTCGAAATGACTTCAAATCGACAGTATATTCTTTGCCACTTAATTCCATTAATTTCTGTTTCACATTCAGAAAGAATGCTGTGTTATAGATATCCTTGTCACCGTTTACAGCCATTACAACCCGTTCAAGACCGCCGCCATAATCGATATTAGGATTTTTCATTTTCACAAATCCGGTATTCTCTTTTTTGTAACACATAAACACATTGTTTCCAATTTCCAGAAATCTTTCACTATCTGATGCAGGATGATCCAGAGAATTCCCATCTGGTTCAAAATCATAAAACATTTCATTATCCGGTCCTCCTGGTTCCCCAACAGGCATATCGAAAGGACTTCCTACCCGGCTCCACCAGTTCTCTTTTTCACCGTATAAAAATATTCGACCTCCCCTGGAT
>JAIEEY010000379.1 GCA_029067205.1 Lachnospiraceae bacterium | reverse complement strand
GCTTCTCCTCCTGCAAAAGCTTTGAGGCAAACTCGTCGCTTTTCATGACAAACTGTTTCACACACGGGAACATATAAAATGCGCCGAACGGCTCAAAGCACTCTAGTCCCATCTCCTGAAATGCATTGACGAGATAACGGCGCCTTTGATTATAAGAATCCCGCATCATCTGCACGTCCGCATCCCCGTTTTTCAATGCGTCAATCGCCGCATACTGCGAGGTTGTCGGTGCACACATAATACAAAATTGGTGAATCTTATACATCTGTTCAATAATTCGCCTTGGTCCGCACGCATATCCCAATCTCCAGCCTGTCATGGCATAGGACTTTGAAAAACCATTGATCAGAACCGTCCGTTCCCACATGCCGGGGATATTGGCAATCGACACATGCTTTTCCGTATAGCAGAGCTCCGAATAAATCTCATCTGAAAGCACAAAGAGATCATACTTTTCGATTACTTTCGCAATCTCCTCCAAGTCCGCGCGCTCCATAATCGCACCAGTCGGATTATTTGGGAAGGGCAGAATCAGAACTTTTGTTTTGTCTGTAATCGCCGCCTCGAGCTCCGCTGCTGTCAGGCGGAACTGATTTTCATTTTTCAACTCGATGATGACAGGTTTTGCTCCGGCAAGAACTGCACATGGCTCATAAGAGACATAGCTTGGCTGTGGTATGATGACCTCATCACCGGGATCAACCATGGCGCGGAGAGCGATATCAATTGCCTCTGAACCGCCGACAGTCACCAGGATCTCGTCTTTGGGATTGTAACTCAACTCATAACGTCTGCTCAGATATCTGTCGATCTCCTCACGAAGCTCCATTAATCCCGCATTTGCCGTATAAAACGTGCGCCCCTTTTCAAGGGAATAAATACCTTCGTCCCTGATATGCCACGGCGTCTCAAAATCCGGCTCGCCGACACCCAATGAAATGACATCCGGATCATTCATCTCGCTTACAATATCAAAATATTTGCGGATACCCGAAGGCTTGATTGTCTCGATTGTCTTTGATAATGGATTTCTCATGGCGTCACCTGTATCCTTTCATCGGATTCTTTTCTGTCCAGAATGGTACCATGATCCTTGTACTTTTTCAGGATAAAATGTGTCGCAGTGCTGATAACTGTGTCGAGTGTTGACAACTTATCTGACACAAAATTCGATACCTCTTTGAGTGTCTTACCCTCCAGACTTACCAGCAGGTCATACCCGCCTGAAATCAGGTACACTGCATGCACCTCCGGATACTTATAGATGCGCTCCGCAATGCTGTCAAAGCCCTTTCCGCGCTGAGGTGTCACGCGAACCTCGATCAGCGCACTGACTTTCTCCACGGATGTCTTTTCCCAGTCAATCAGGGTGTGGTACCCACAGATAATCCCTTCTTTCTCCATCCGCTCCATCTCATTTATAATATCTGCTTCCTCCATGCCCAGTATGACTGCAAGCTCGTGCAGGTCAATCCTGCTGTTCTTTTCTATAATTGATAATATCTGTTCTCTCATTAAAAAACTCCTCCGTTTCTGTTCTCCGCTGCCGCGGCATCATTCCTTTTCAAAAGCATGTGCATAATAACGATACAATTGATCCCCGTTGGCAGGTTCCAGAAACCGCGACTCCTCCCCGTGGCATATAACACGGTCATTCCCCTGCGTCGTATGCCCAATCACCGCCGCCGGCACACCGGCATTTTCAAGCGCCCGCACCAGCCCTCCGCCGTTTGGAGTCACAATCAGAAGGCTTCCGCCCGCCAACAATTCATAAGGGTTCAGATCAAAAAACTCACATACCTCTATCGTCTCCTGCCTCACAGGAATACATTTTAAGTCTACGACCAGTCCAACGCCGTTTGCTGCCGCCAGCTCCCAAAGGGCTCCAAATACACCGCCCTCCCGCACTACATGCAGATAACTTGCGCCGGACTTAACGGCGGTAGCGGCCTCCGGCACAACAGATAAATATCTGTAAAAATCCGCAGCCTCCTCCACGATATCAGCCGGATAACGTCCGCAAAGGCGTTTGGAGCTTCCCCGTGCAATCACCGCAGTTCCCTCAAGCCCGATCCACTTTGTCATCACAATCTCCTCGTCTGCGAGCGCCTTCTTTTTCAGAAACACAAGATTGTTGTCACACTTGTTTTCCAGACCAGCGTTGACCACGCAGGTCACTATTGACATCGTTACAGCCTGGGATACCTGAATATTGCAGCTCAATATCGGAATCCCTGTCTCCTCCGCCTGAACAGATGCCGCCTCAACCATGCCGCGCACCTTAATCTCACGCAGCTTCTCTGGCACAACCACAGTGAGATTTGCATGCGCATACTGCAGTCCTGACACTGCCCCGTTTGCACTGCATGCGATAATATGATTCACCGCTGCCAGATATGCCCTCACAAGTACCTTCTGATCCGTCCCAGACGCCAGTGCCTGACCAGACACGATGCCTGCACACTTCTCATCTGCCGTTAAGATGGCGCAGTCTGCCCCCAGTCCTGCGCCATCATAAAATTTCCTGTTTTCAGTTGAATTTGTTTTCACCACTTTCACAACGGAGCGCTCATATATGCTCTCTGTCAATTTCCCGCAATTCATCACAAATCCCCTTTTGTCATGTCCGTATCCTTTGTACCACAACTCTCGGGCGGTATCTCTATTAAGGCTGCTGCTGTGCCTGTTGTTCCAACAGCTGTTGTTGCTGAAGCGCCTGATAATACGCATCCAGTGCTGCCTGCTGCTCCGCTGCTGCCCGCTCCTCATCGGTCATCGCTGCCTGCTGCTGTGCGGCCGCCGCCATCTCCGCCTTGATCGCAGCCGCTTCCGCCTTGCAGGTGTCAATGCTTCCTGACGCCACCGCTGCATTAATACGTGCGGCATAATTGGGATTATCCGTGGCGACACCAACCGTTGCTGACCTTGGAGAGACCTTATAGGAACTCTTGTTGATCACTTCGCGGCTCACTTCGACACCGTTCTCCTCAACAACCTTCCAAAGCTGCGCTGTATATCCAATATGCGCTGACTCCACACTGATATATCCTATCCCCTGGCTCGTAGTCGGTGTGATAATCTCGTGATCAGGGTGTGTCGTCGAAAGAGTCTCACTCTCGTAACGCACAACATGCCCTGGATCCCTCTGCTCTACGCCATAAATTGTAAATGTGATCTGCTTATTCTCTGTATGCCCTTCTATATAAATCGGATTATCCCAGCTGTTCACAAATCGAAAATCCTTGCCAGCCGACTCCGCAATCGCAGCATCCATTGACGGCTTCACATAAGCAATGATCATAGAATGATTGTTGCGCTCCGTCACCTCAAGCTCTGATAACAATACCGCGTTATACAATGTAGTTGACACCTGACAGATGCCGCCGCCAAGGCTGTCGACCACTTTTCCATTCTGGTAAGACCCCGCCGGATAATACCCGTTTGCCTCTGTAAATGGCTTAATTGCATCATATGTCGAAAATTCATCGCCCGGATATAAAAGAGTTCCATTGATCAGACGGCATCCGTTCTCCACGTTTTTACATCTCGCAGAACTGCTGGTAGAATAGCTTGTCGTAAAAGTTCCAAGCACATCTGTCATTTTCTCCAGATCCTCTACGCTTCCCTTTGGCTCTGTCACATCGATCGCAAGATCAATAGACGCATCCTGATAATCCCATTCAACGGTGATGTAATCATAGGTCTTATTCAGGGAATCCTCGACATTCACACGCTGTCCAGTCTGTCCTTCCTCTATGATAAACTGCCCATCAACCCTTGTAATTGTGTTGTTAATCGGCGCAACATCATACTCTGCACACTGTTCCTCAAGCACTGCCCTGATCAACTCCCTGTCCAGTGACAGCTGCAGATCATAAACTTTATTTCCATGCTTCAGATCCTGTATTGCCTTATACCTTTTAACAATATTTCCTTTTTTGCCGAGTGCAGCGGCTGCGTCAATATCCGACTCATTCACCCATCTCAGCCCAAGGTCACCCGCCATCACTGCCACATAATGGTCATTTGGTGCACCAAAAGTAATATTTTTTGATTTCAGCTCCTCAACAAATGCGCCTACAGCAGCCTTTGCCTCGTCTGCGGTCATCCCTGCAAGACTGATTTCTCCCATGTAGATGCCTTCCAAAATCACGTCATCACTTGAAGCCGCCACAGCATCACCCAACTGGAATGTGCTTGCGATCACAGCTGACAGCATCAGAGCCAGTACAGCGAAAACAATATGTCTCCTTATTTTTTTCATAGACCTCTACTCCTATTTTTTAACCGTTTATTTTGCATTGTTCCAAAAAATGTGGTATATTATTATCAAACACCAAAAACACTTAAAACCAACGGTACTACCATGGTTAGTACCAAAACAACTGCTATGACAGCTGCGATCTTACGTTGAGTTTTTTTATGATTCATGTTCATCATGGCTGTTCACCCCTTTTCGAAAGGATATTATATATGAATTTTCTGATTTTTGCAAGCTTTCCGATCATCTGTCTTATATTTTCTTTTGCCCTGCACAATGCAAACCGCAAAGAGCAGGAGATCGACCGCGAATTCTGGGACCGCGAACAAAGGGCAAATTTCACGCGGAAAAAGCCGCTTGACAATCTGAACTACATCACAATCCCGGAGGAGCTGCTCACGATGAATCCAGATATCACGAATGAAGAGATCGCAGGCTGTCTCAAAGACTTAAATGACTTGTCCTCCTTAAAAATAGTCAATCTCACAGGATATACCAACACAGACCTCAAGCTGGAATACGGAACTGCTAATATTACTATATTAAGCGATTATGATTTTCATTACACAAAACTGGTAACCCTGTTGCAAAAACTTGCTGAGCTGCTACATGACAGTCTGGAAGATGAGCTGGCCATCAAAGTCCTCGAGTTCTCTATATCGACTGGAACCGATGTCAGCAAAAGTTATTATCTGCTCGCTGAGCTCTACCAGCAGATGAACACACCTGAGAAGATCAAGTATCTGATTGCGCAGGCACAGAACATCAACTCGCTTATGAAGGATACAATCGTCGAAAATTTGCAAGCAGCCTATCGATCAGCCTGCTAGCCTCGTTTTTTGTGACTTTTTCCAGATCAATGAACTCGTCCGTGACATTCGCAACCGGATAGAGCACGAACCCATCGCACTGCAGATGATATTGCACAATCAGTCTCTGCAGCAGTTCCAGCTGTTTTGGCGTAGCAGGACTCTCCTTTTTGACTGTATAAATCAACGGTTTGGGCTGAAATAATTCATCTTCCTGACCGCCATACTCACGCACCAGAATCCTGTAAAGCCTGTGTGCCGCAACCGCATCGTTCAAAGCTCTGTGCGCCTCCAGCACAATCTGGTAATACTCACATAGAAACCCAAGCTGCCTGCTCTCCAGCTCACTCAGAAACCGCTTCGCAATCCGAAGGGTATCGATCCCAAGCTTTTCAAAGGCTTTCTTCTGGTTCACAGCCGCCTTCTTGACAAAAGAATAGTCGAACAAAATATTATGCCCCAGAAGTACATCATCGCCCACAAACGCCAAAAAGGCATCCAAAATTTCGTCGATATACGGCGCATCTGCGACGTCTGCGTCATGAATCCCTGTAAGCTCCACAATCCGTGCCGGAAGGCTCTTGGCCGGATTTACAAACGTGGAAAACGTCTCTACTGGTTCCCCTTCCTTGACTCTGACTGCCCCGATTTCTATGATTTTATCATATTTGGGATTTAATCCTGTCGTCTCGATATCAAAGGCGACATAATTCATTGGTATCTTCATATTAGCCCTGCTTATTCTTAATTTTCTGATTGCTCCTTATGCTTGTTCTCAGATACTGCCAACAATTCCTTGTATTCCTTGTCCAGAAAAATCAGGTTCATCTCGTAATCCTGCATATTTTTCTGTTTCATGGTAGAGAGCATCAATCCTGCAAAAAATGACTGCATCGCCGCCATGTACACAAAACCGCATACAATCAGCGTCGGAAAACGCTCCACCAACCCCGTCTCAAAATATTCGCCCATCACAGGAGCCAGAAATGCTGTCGAAATCATCGTGAGCACCACTGCAATCCACGTAAAAAATCCCATAGGCTTATAATTTTTGTATAATTTCATGATCGTCATAATGACCTTGATCCCGTCGGAGTAGGTATTGAGCTTTGATTCGCTCCCCTCTGGTCTGTCCCTGTATTGAATAATGACATTCTCCACGCGCATGTTTTTGTCGATCGCATGAATACTCATCTCGGTCTCAATCTCGAACCCCTTAGAGAGCACTGGAAAGGATTTCACAAACTGATAGCTGAAAGCCCTGTATCCTGTCATGATATCGCGGATATCGCTCTTAAACATACTGTTAATGGCACCGCGTACAAGTGAGTTTCCAAAATTGTGAAATGGCCGTTTATTTTCCTCAAAATACGAGGACGAGAGCCTGTCCCCCACCACCATGTCCGCATTTCGCTCAAGCACTGCCTCACACAACTTTCCCGCCTCGTCAGCCGGATACGTGTCATCACCGTCTGTCATAACATAACATTTGGCATCGATCTCCCGAAACATCCGCCTGATGACATTTCCTTTTCCCTGCTGGTACTCATAGCGCACAACAGCACCTGCACGCCGCGCGATCTCGTCCGTCCCGTCCTTTGAATTGTTGTCATATACGTATATTACGGCTTGCGGAAGCGCTTTTTTAAAGTCCAATACGACTTTTTCTATTGTCTTGCTCTCATTATAACAGGGAATGAGCACTGCGATCTCGTCCATACATAACCTCCACATTGGCATACTTTTAGGTATACCTTTCTAATTGAAAGTGTACCATAATTTACCTTTATAATAAAGAACTTTTTTTCGCCTCTTTTTCCGCCTTATTCCTGACGCGCAGCTCCTTAAAAAAACTTCTGAGCATCTGGGCACACTCCTCCTCCATAACCCCTCTCACCGACTCCACCTGATGATTGAACTGGGGCATATCAAAGATATTTAAGATTGAGCCTGCACACCCCGCCTTGGGATTCATGCACGCCATCACAACCTTGGGAATACGCGCCTGCACAATGGCGCCTGCGCACATTTGACACGGCTCTAATGTGACATACAGGGTGCACTCCTCAAGCCGCCAATCCCCAATCACCTTGCTTGCCCTTCGTATCGCAATGATTTCCGCGTGGGAAAGTGTGCTCTTGTCGGTATTGCGCCTATTGTAACCGCGGCCTATGATCTTTTTGTCATGCACAATCACACAGCCAATCGGAACTTCTCCGAGCACGTATGCCTTTTTAGCCTGTTTGACTGCCTCTTTCATATATTTTTCGTCTTCACTGCGTTTTTGCATCTGTATCGTTTTCCTCTGAAACCTTTGCGTCAAGCCATGAGAGCACATCCTGATACACCTGATCCCGGTCAAGCTCATTCAATACCTCATGCCTGTCCTCCTGATAGATTTTCAGGGAGACATCCTCAACTCCTGCCCGCTCATATCCGGCAGAAACTCTTTGCACATCTCTTCCGTAATGACCGACAGGATCCTGGCCACCTGCGATAAAGAATAGCGGAAGTTCCTTAGGAATCCTGTCGATATTCTGCTTTTTCTGGATAAATGAAAGCACCTCAAAAAGTGCCCGGTAACCATTAACTGTGAAAATAAAGTTACAGTACTTATTGCTCCTGCAGAAATCCACGATCGCGGTATCTCTTGTCATCCAGTCACTCTTGGTGCGTGGATGCGGTATGCGCTTCTGGTATGCGCCAAATGCATTCATCTCAAGCAGCCTCGACCGAAAACGGTCACCAAATACAAGCCTTAGTGTATTGGCCACAATCGGTCCTGCGGCCAGAACCGGCCAGCTCTGGCTCCCTGTGCCGCAGATCACAGCACCATCCAACTCCATTCCGTAAGTCATCAGGTATCTCCTTGCCATAAAAGAACCCATACTGTGTCCCAGCAGAAAATATGGTTTGTTCTTATATTTTTTCTTAGCATATTTCGTCACCCTATGCAGATCTGCCACGACAGTCGCACTCATGTTCTTTGGGCAGAAGTACCCCAGATCAGCATCATTCCCCGCAGTCAGTCCATGTCCTAAATGATCATTTCCGATCACCGCATACCCATGTTGATTCAAAAACAATGCAAAATCTTCATAGCGGTCAATCATCTCTATCATTCCATGCGAAATCTGTACGACTGCCCTGACCTTTGTCTCAGGCTCCCACAATACCACATGAAGCCTGTGCACACCGTCCTTTGATGGAATATAAAAATCTTTTCTCTTCATTAGCATTCTCCCTTTTTGCAAATATAATGTATAAAAACGGGGACAGTCCCTTCTGTCCCCGTCTCTTACGCTTTGATTAACACCTTTTATTTAATTGTGATATGAACTTTACATTTTTGAAATCATTACGACTGATAAATCGTACTCGTCGAGGAATTCATCAATATCTCTCTCGTCATTGATTTCCATAGCTACCTCAAAAACACCGGTCACAGGATTCAAAAAACCTGCTATCATCTCTCCTGTGGCCTGAATCTTTCTGATCATTGGTTTCTTGTTTAAAATATCAATTCTCTCAGATACTTCTCTCTTCGCTACTAACATGTTGTGTTCCCCTTTCAACCCTCTTCAATGATATATATTAACTTTCATCTGCCCCTTGGTGACAGGTTTACCCGATCCAAAACTGCCACGCTTTTCCCGATTGGCTGCAGGCATTGATTCCTGTCTGAATATGCCTAGCCCTGATCAGCTTCCAAGTTCTATATATCCATAATCCTATTATAAGTAGTTATGTTGTCAAGGTGCCTTCGACACGAATACACATGTCTCAGAGATAATCAAAGCTCATTTATGATTAGTTTCATTCCCGGTTCCGTTCTCCCTTTATGGATACCGACGCAGAAACGTAATCAACGCAGTTGGAACATTATGTAAACAAATAGGTTATCCACATACCCGTGCAGCTTTGTGGATAACTTATAACTGTTTTTTATACAAGCACACATATTTCTATAGTTTACCCGCTTTTTCTCAATAGTAGCATATGTATTTTTATAAATCAATCCTTATTTTCTAAATTGTGAAAATTAACATAACTTTTTAGTTATGTTTACCATATTCTATGTTATGTTACCATAAAGGAGACATAAGCATTTTTTATTTTTATATATACAACTATCCTCATTTTGTGATATTATATGTTTATTATACCAAAAGAAAACTCTTTCTTAATTCCAGGAGGACTTATGTACAAACTATCAACGCAATCTCTCAAACCTGACATGGTGTTGTACGATGATATCTACACGCCTGCCAATACCATTCTTTTTAAGGCTAATACAATCCTGACACAGGAGAACATCCAGACATTATACGAATACAATCTTGACGAGGTGGTGCTAAGCGAGCCTGATGAGATCAATATGGCGCATTACAAATATCTGCACCTGAATCCAGATTTCCATCGTTTCAATGAAGTGTATACATCGACTCTTGACTCCTTCCACAGAATCATGCGCACTCTTGATACTGGTCTAGAACTCAATATTCCAAAGCTCCTGTCGCTGCGCGACGATATCTTATCTGTTGTCAAGAACGGGGAACAGCTGCTTGACTATCTCTATAATATGATGCCAAATGAGAACGAGATCACTTACAACCACTGTTTTAACTGTGGTCTGCTATGTTATGTCTTTGGCAAATGGATTGGCATGAGTGACGAAGACTTAGACAACCTGACAGTCTCTGGTTTTATCTTTGACATCGGCAAGACAAAAGTATCTGACGAATTGTTATGGAAACCTGATAAACTTACACCGGAAGAATATATTCAGATGCAGCATCACATTCACTTAGGTTACGAGCTTGTCAAGTCAAGAAAGCTCCCGCCGCATGTGGTCAGTGTTATGATCATGCACCACGAACGATGCGATGGAAGCGGCTACCCAGCCCGATTAAAGGAAAACCGCATTGATCCTTTTGCACTGATCGCGGCGATTGTCGATACATACGAGGCAATGACACACCCACGGGCTCAGCGCGTTGCCCTAACGCCATTTCAGGCGATCCGCGTCTTTGAGGAACAGGGCTTCGACAAATACGGAGAGAATATCAAACCCATTCTCACACGTATTGCCAAGATGTATGTGGACAGACGCGTCTGCGTAACTGGAAATCTCGAAGGACGGATCACAGAGATTCACGAAGACGCCTTGTCGCGGCCGACAATTTATTCCAATAATGTATTTTTCGACCTGAGAACGAAGCAGGGCGCAGAAATAACCCGTATGCTATAACATACGGGTTATTTCTTTATAAATTATTCCTGTAAATCATTCCTCAAAAATTCCCTTAATCCTGTTCTCAATCTCTTCTGCCGAGAGTCCCTCCGCATTTTGGAGAAGCATGTCCAGTGACTCTTTCGCCTCACTGAGTTTTTCCTCGTCCATACTGTAATGATCGATATATGCCTTGATCGATTCCTCGAGCTTAGCCTGTCCATCGCTGTCAATACCAAGTGTTTTTGATAAGTCATCATTCTTAAAAAATGCTGTGACTTCATTGGAAAAAGCTTTCTTAAACTCCTCCGCCGCCTGTGTCTTGATATCACTGACAACACTGTCCACATAATTCTCTGGGTTCTGTGCTGCCCGATCTCCATGGAAGATGCCCATGCCGCCTGCCATCAGTGTGCCGATCACCACTGTTGTCATTACCGCTCTTTTCACGATTTATCTCCCTGTAGCTGTTCCCGTGCCGCGTTCACCACCTCAAGCGCTTCCTCACTGATCAGATTTTCCTTTTTCTTCTTTGTCGAGGTCACAGGCTTCTCAGACCATGCCATAGCCCTGATCCCAGGCGTGGTCGTCCTGATTCTCAGATAGCTCTTCCCGTCCTCGACAAACCTGACAATGGATATATTTCTCCACTCATAAAACTCAAATGGTGCAAACTCGATCTTGATCTCCTTAAGCAATCCCTTCGCCTCAAAATTTACCAGCTTATTGTCTACTCTGACAGGCATGGTATATATATATTTATTATCAGTAGTCTGAATGATTGTCGTCTCAAAAAGCGCGGATTTTCCCTCTTTACTGACTCTGATCGACGCCATCGCCGGTATTGGAATATCTTCTACATTCATATGCGCCCTGCTCCTTCCTCTTGAATCTTATATACACTAACAGATTTATATATAATTATAGTCTGTCTGTTTATGTATTGTCAAGGATAAACACAAAGCCATCATCAAAACCTTGGCTCAAAATTCCAATATTTGTGTGAATTCTGTGAATTCGCACGAAAGTCTTTCTTTTTTTAATGATTTGTGTTAAATTAATATGAGGTTTGACTTTCTCATATAAAATAGAACACCAACCAGAAAGGATAGGTCTTGAAAATGGCTAAGAACAAAAAAATAAATGTCAAAGAAAATAAAAGCGAAGCTTCTGACATCAGCAAAAGCAAGGCGAAGCGGGAGGAGCGCAAAAAGGAAGTTGCCAAAGAGAGGCGGCACAAACGAACAGTGAAAGCTGCCGGCATTGCCATTGCTGCAGTTATCGTTGCAGTCATCGCAGCTGCTGCGGGCAAAAGTATCTGTCTAGCGGCGATGCGCACGACTTCGAACCCGGATTTCAGTGCCGGTCTGACGGCAGATGGCAAGATTGAGGGTGTCAATGTCAGGGAGGTGCTCACTTTAGTTGATTACGCAAATATCGCTGTACCCGCGGATGAGGTTGCCGCAACCGCCGAGGAAGTAGAGGCAGACATCACCTCTGCCTTAGAATCCCACAGGGAAGCGAGCACAGACGAAACATTGGAAATCAAAGATGGGGACGAAGTCAACATTGATTACGTCGGAACCATTGACGGTGTTGAATTTGAGGGCGGAAACAGCAATGGCGCTGGTTACAATCTGACGATCGGATCAGGTTCCTTCATCGATGACTTTGAACAGCAGTTGATTGGTCACAAACCCGGCGAGAGCGTCACAGTAGAGGTTACTTTTCCTGAGGATTACCGCAATGATGACACTGTTGCTGGCAAGGACGCAAGCTTTGCGGTCACTGTCAACAGTATCACGGTCACACCCGAGCTCACAGATGATTTTGTCACAAAGAATTTCTCAGAGGAAGGATTATCCACTGTGGAGGAGTACCGCGCATCTGTGGAGAATCGTTATTACGAACAGCACTTGGAAGAATATCTGGCAAACTACATCATAGATAACTCAACGGTCAAGTCATACCCTTCAGCTTATCTCAAACAGCTTAGGGCAGTTACAAAATACAATGATGAATACATGATGGAGTACTATAATCAGATGTTTTCTGCATATGGAATGACTGCATATGCGAATGTGTGGGAAATGATGGGCGGTGAAATCACCGACGAAATGTCCTATGAAAAAGATTTGCGGGAGCGTGCAAAGGAAACTGCAAAGACAGCCATGGTTTATCAGGCGATTTACGAAGATGCCGGTCTCACCATCGATATCGATGCTGCAATCGCTGAACTGACAGAGGAAAACAGTGAAGAATACGTGGCAAATATGCGGGAAAGATACGGCGAAGCCTATATGGCACAATCAGAACTTCAAGGAGCCGTCATGGACTACCTTATGGAAATTTATAAATAAACTTTCACAAAAAAACGCTGTTAATAACAGCGCTTTTTGTTTACCAGTTCAAATCAAATGCTGCAAATGCATCCTTTGTAGCAAAGTGCTCTTCTTTATAGCGGAGCAGATACGCCTTGATCTCGGCAGTACAGTCTTTCATGTCTTCCAATAAACTGTCAAAATTATCCTCTGTAATACAGCCAGAATCCGCAAACACCCGATAATATTTCAGATCATTCTGATGTTCTTCCATAATGAGCTCCCACGCCTCCGGCGTGTCAGTTCCTTTCGTGTGGCGGTACAGATATTCCCTGAGTGCATCTAAAGTATCTTGGGATATCTTGTACGGATGCATCAGCCTGAAATATACGATCCGAAGTTTCATCTTGCGCTTTTCCACGGGATAAGACTTGATATCATAATCCTTTCCCTCATAATCTTCCTCCCCGCACGTCCACAACTCCTCAAAGCCGTCAAGGTCATCCAGCTCTACAAGCACCATCAGCTTCTCATCCCAGCGCTTCACCCATTCATCATTACCGAAATCAAATGGATCGAACAAAAAGTAGTCGTGAAGTACCGTCACCGCCATTGCAAGCATCCTGTAAAGCCCTTGCGGCGCATATTCCGACCACTCTTCCTGTGAACTGTTGAGCACGATTTCCTTTAGTCTCTTACACCCTAGAAAAAGCTCCTTTCCACGGCTTAGCTGATGACGCGGAATCGTGACAGAGCTTAACTGTTCTGCATGTGCAAAGGCCCAGTCACCGATTTCTTCGATCGTGTCAGGCAATGAGATAAACCGCACTGTCTTACAGCTTAAAAATGCCTTTCTCTCTATCGCTGTAACTGCTTTCCCTTCGATCTCCGGCGGAACGATGACTCTCTGTGCGATACCATGGTATCTCTTGATCGCAATCCCTTTTTTATAAGGCATATACACAAGCTGCCCCCCATAGGCATTTTCTATCATCTTTTCTTCCATGCGAATCGTTTTACTCATAACTCCAGCGCCTCAATCTCTCTCATGATGTCATCCTGCCGCTCATGCAGCATCAGGTCCTCGTTGTGCCTCTGGTAATCCGCGCTCCCGTACAATCCTATAAAACGCGAGCTGTAGACATTCACTGTAAGTTCTGTCACCAAGACAAGCACCTCATTTCCGTCCATAAATGCTACTTCACTAAAGGCAAAGAGATGGTGGAGTCTTGCCTGTATTCTGCCATTTTCTTCCTTCATCTTCGCCACTTCCGCATCAAAATCGGTCTTGAGCATATCAAATGCCGCCGCGTTGTCGGGATTTTCAATCCTGAGCCTTTTTTCTGCTGTTTCAAGAAAATGGATAACCGCCCTGTGCTTTCTCTTGTCTTCATTGGAAAGCGTCCCTGCATTTGCCATGGACTCCATTATCTTCTGCCTGTTTTTGATCTGGTTTGCAATCTGCGCCTGCACTGATGTGGCAGGATCTTTCTCATACAGTGTCCTTATATTTTTCAGGAGTTTCATCAGGTTTGTGAGGTAATCTGATTTCTCGAGATTCTCTTTCATCTCGCTCTCAAGCTTGTCAAGCAGCATCCCAAGCAGTGAAAGTCTCTCGTCAAACTTCGCAATCCGCGCGCGCTCCACAACCTGCGCAGAGTTGGTCCCCTCAAGGATTTCCTCGACTTTGTAATCCTTTTTGTACTTGTTATACAACTCATAATATGCTGTGAATTCTTTTACGATCTTTTCGTTGTGAAGGTACTGTGCGACAAGTGTCTCATCCACAATCAGCCCTTCTTCCTCGCACAAAAGCATCGTCGCTGACAAGTCTTCCCAGCCCCTTGCTGTCACATAAGACCTACCGCCGACATTGGTCTCCACGCGGTAGAAATCATTCTTCTTCATGTCAAGGTATGTGGTTACAGCATTGTGAATCCCCTGCTTTAAGGCATATTCCTTCCACGTCGCATAATCCGCCTCCACCTCGACCAGCTTCATCCTGTCCATTGTCACCACGTCAAACTCGCGGACAGACTTGTTGTATTCTGGCGGATTTCCAGCTGTTACGATTACCCATCCATCTGGAACCTTATGGCGCCCAAACACTTTGTACTGCAAAAACTGCAGCATGGACGGCGCAAGTGTCTCTGATACACAGTTGATCTCATCGAGGAACAAGATACCTTCCTCGATTCCCGACTGCTCCATCACCTCATAGATCGATGCGATGATCTCACTCATAGTGTACTCGGAAATGTCAAATTCCAGCCCCTTATAATTCTTGTGTGTGATAAAAGGAAGTCCCAGCGCCGACTGCCTTGTGTGGTGGGTCATGGAATAGCTCACCAGCGCAATGCCAAGCTCCTGCGCAATCTGCTCCATGATGGCAGTCTTTCCGATGCCTGGGGAACCCAATAAAAAGATTGGTCTCTGGCGCACCACTGGAATGCGATACTCACCGTACTCATCCTTTTTCAAATACAATTTGACAGAATTTTTGATATGTTCCTTTGCCTGTTTGATATTCACGAAATCAGACCTCCCTCATCCACACGTTCCAAATCCTCAACGGGTAATACTAATTTGATCGCCCACGGCGGTGCGGGCGGCTTCTCATAATCATCCTCCAAAAATACAAACGCAGTGTCATAATTGTAAGACGGCTTGCGCTCTGGAAACACGCCAAAACCGTCCGTAAAATAGATCAGTCCCTTCAAATTCTCGAACTCCCCACTCTCGATCGCCTTGTCCACATATGCAAAGACTGGCCTGAAATCAGTTGAACCAAAGCCCTCCAGTTGTCCCTCCCGCATAAACGCCTCAAATTCATCATCGTTTGTGATCTTCGTGTCGCAACGCACCTCAGAATCGCACTGAATAATATGAATATTCACTTTCCGGAAAAAATTTTCACTGCTCTTTAATATACTGTATGTCTTGTTCAGAAATGTCTGAACCACTTCCCCGCGGCAGGAACCGGAGGTGTCAATCGCCACCACAAACTCTTTGATCTTGTTGACATCCTTGTATTCCAGCGGCTCCACCAGCGGAAGATTGCCATACAGGGACAGACCATACGTATAATACACGTAATCAAACTCATCATCATTGATCTGCATATCTTCCCCTGATACACTGAACTTTCTCAGGAAATCGCCGTAATCATAGTGTTCCTTTGTCGCCTCCTCGAGATTCTGCAGAATGCTCTTGTCGTCCGACTTATCCTCCGAGAACGACTTTAACTCTGCCTTGATCCGCTCGCTGATCTTCTTCCACTGCGCCTCGGTGATTTCCAGTGTCTCAACTGGTCCCCAGCCCTCGTGTACATCCCTCTGAAACAGATTGCCAAGCTCCAGAAGCTCACTGACACCCAGCCTGTCCTCGCGGAGTTTTCTGTAAATCCTGTCCGCGGTCAATGTGCCTGCGCGCTCCTTCCACTGTGCAAGCACTGTGCTGCGCTCTGCATCACCAGCCGTCTCAAGACCTGATATTTTCAGGCTCATCGCCACATTCTCCACAGCCATATCCACCGCCACGTCCCAAAGCTCCTGCTCTACCTTGTCATATTTATAAGAATGGCTGAAAATACAGTGCAATAAAATATGGAGATGCAGCCGTGTCACATTCGCGGGGTTTTTCCTGTATAGCCGGATGACTGCTGATGGATCATAATTAATGACAGCTGCCTGCGGTACTTTTACATCACAAAAAACATGGTCAATTCCTGGTCTTGCCTGAAATTTCAGATTGGAAAGCGCCACATCCAGAAAACGCAGGTTCATAAGGAGCTGGTCTCTTGACAGGCTCCATATTTTCTCTGCCAGTATTTCCAGGGAACATGTTTCCCTGCTGCCCGCCTGCTTTGCCACTGCCTCCACAAACATCCCTCCTATTTCACAAGAAATATATCATGAGAAATTTAAGATCTCCCCATTGCAGGCCTCTTCCATGATCGCCTGCACATCGGCTCCATCAAGGTCAAGTCCCTGCGCGCTGACAAAGTGCGTACTCTGCACGCCATAGAGCCTGCACAAGGCATTGACATATTCAAAGCCGAAATTGCAGTCCCCGATATAGCCGCCGCTCGTCGTGACATAGTACATATCCGCCGCGGCACAAAGCCCCACCGGCGTGCCGTCCTCGGCATATGTAAACGTTATCCCATCCACGCTCGCCGCCTCAAAAAAGATTTTTAACGAAGAAGGAAAAGACATGTCCCAGTAAGGTGCAGCGATCACAAGCATATCCGCCTGTGCTACAGCATTGGCATAGTCAAACATCGTATCATGAAACTGACCTGCTGCCAACAGCTCCTCTCTCCTTTGCAGTCTCTCGTAATTCAGCGGAAGCAGATTTTCCGTCGAAAGTCGGATCTCTTCTATATGGAAGGCCATATCTGTGCTGTTTGCCTCCCTAATGCGTTCAAGCAGGTGCTCTGCGAGAGCAAGAGTCCTTGAGTCCTTGCCGCGCACACACGCATTGATAAAAAGTAATGTGGGCATTTTATTTCTCCTTGTGTCTCAACAAAATTTCAGGTACTTCCACAGCCATCCGCTCATACGCTTTCTCCGACGGGTGCAGATGGTCGCCGCTGTCATATCCCTGCGCAAAAGCCGCTGGATTCACACTGTCACACAGCGCCTTGTCAAAGTCGATACAGCCCTCAATCCCGGCTGTATGGCGGATCCACTCATTGACTGCGCAGCGAAGCTCATCCCGGAACGGCTCGTAGGTGCGCCATCCATAGATTGGAAGCAGTGTCCCTATATACACATCAAGTCCGTACTCTTTCGCCTGATAAACATATTGCTGCAGCCCATGTATCAGATCGTCTGCTGTCGGCAGGTCACTCCATGGACGGAACGGGTTCACCTCCACGCCCACCGGATGAATGATATCATTGATGCCATGTTGGATAATAACCGTGTCAGCACCGCTGACTTTCGTCTCTCTGGGAAAGCGGGTAGCGCCTTTCAGCCCATAGGAGTCATAGGTGATATTGTCATACTGCCGCAGTATCCTCGTGCCGCTCGCCGCCCGTCTTACAATAGCAGTATGCTCAATCTGTTCCTGAAATAAACGCAGCGTCAGATAGTCAGGCCACGCCTGTGAGGTAATGCTGTCGCCATAGCAGATCACTGCCCTGTTTGTGCTCTCCGTCTCTATCTCCACATTACTTAAAAAATAAAACCAGTTCGTATTTCTTGTAAGCTCGAGCGGCAGTCTGCTGCTCTGCGCATAATCGCCCACTGTATAATATCCTTTTGACAACGGTCCTGTGATCAGCACTGCAGAACGCATCTGTGTAAATTCCCCGAGATACAAACTGACACTGATGTCCTTTCCGCGCCTGACAGAAAAATGGACTGCATCGCTGACCACAGCTTCTCCCGCTGGTATGGTGACACTCCTGCTGCCATTGTCAAACGTAACTGGTGTGTTGCTTTCCTCGACAATCTCACGTCCAGAGTCCGCACTCTCCGCCACATAGACATAACTGATCATCACAGGCTCAGTCCCGCAGAAATTGTCAAATGTTATCTTTAATTGTTCCCCGTCAAACATTGGACGGATGGGGTAGCGCAGAGTCAGGTTCCTTGCATAGTTCTCCGGCCGCCTGTCTGCGATCGATATCGCATTTCCCCATGTTGTCACATATCTTTTCATAGCTTATTCCATGCTCTTTTCTTAAAAACTGGTCAGATTCATTCACTGTCTCTGCACAGTTCCTTATTTTTGTATCTATGACAGCCATACATATCCGGCTGCCTAATATAGTATAGCACGAAATACCATTTACTTCAATTATAAGTATTGATATGTATTTGTTCTTCTTATCCCTTGTTTCTGCGCTTCTTCTTAAGCAGTGCCGCTGCCAGCACAATCGCAGCTGACACTCCTGTCATAAGGAGCATAAAGCGCCCTGCGGAGGTTTGTGACGGCTTGTTGATAAACTGCACATATTTATCTGTTGTGACAAGGAAGTCGACGAGTGCTGTCTGCTCTCCCTGAAAAGTCTGCATCTCATTTCCTGCAGCGTCCTTCACCCGATACAGGAGAGACACCATCTCACTGTGCTGTGGAATCGTGATGTCCAGCGACTCATTTTCTCCCACAAGCTCTATGTAATCCCAGCTTTGAAGCACCTCATTTGCCTTATTTACCAATGTAAGCTCCGCCTCAGCCAGCTTAAAATTGTCCGTCACAACAACATGAACCTCTTTGCCCTCGGCATCGTACACCATTCCTGACTCGACACCGTCGATTATCACTTTGGGCGCCGTATTGTCTATAATAAATGTAATCTCACTTCCATGAATATCCGCTGCATTATTGACCTCGTTTCCTGCCCGATCCTTGGAGTACAGCGTCAATCTGTATACTCCCTCATTTGCAAAATTCTCCTTATCTATTTTATACACATATGTATACCCAATATCTGATGATCCACTCATTTCCCTTGTGTATTCCGCCTCATATCCGAGCGCACCATTTCGCGACACATAGAGCCCAAATTCCTCAACTGTATCAATATTCATCTCGACGATCTGGATATCGTCCAGAGCATCATATGTGTTATATTGTCTTTCCATCAAATGTACAAGCGGGGTCAGATCATACACAGAACCAGTTCTGTTTAATGAAAACCGATAAGTGAGCTCTGCATCATTTCCCGCCTGATCACAGACCGACACGCTAAGATAATAGATATTATCTGGTTTCTCTGTCATGTCATTCATTATTAGACGGTATCCTGTACTTGTATCGCCATTGATAAATGCTGTCTCAATTGAATTTTCTATCACATCACCGGCTCCTGTCATCACTGATACCGATATATCAGATGCTTCAATATTTGGATCAAGCACTGATATCACAGGAAGAATCGCACCGCTGTTTGCAGAGCCATCGTCAACACCATCAATGATAATCACAGGTTCAGTTGTATCTATGGTAAAATCTCTTTCTATTGTATTTGCAGAATTACCAGCCATATCTGTATAAGCACCATCTATATGATACACATCGTCACCCACAAAAGGAATCCGCAGTGTATGAATGTCTCCCTCGTGACTCCATGTGCCCTTTTCTGACACTGGTGTCATATTTATCATAAAATCTTCTGCACGGAAATTATGTTCTGTCACGGTGATCACTGCTGTCACGCCTGTATTGAAATACTCTTTCCCTGCTGTCTGTACCTCCCGTCCATCGGTCAGCTCAATTGTCATCTCTGGCGCAGTACGGTCAATGATAAATGTTCCTGACTGTATTTCGTCTGATGCATTATCCGCCAGATCGACACAGTTTGCCGTGATACTGTATTCACCATCCTCCATTAATGCGAATGTGGCATAGTGCTCACTCTCATCACTTGTCCAGTTAGACAGCACTGCCTCTGATGTCTGATCATCTTTTGTTACCAGAACACTGACTGCATCGGGATTAAAATTCAATTCCTGTACATGAACTATTGCCGTTCTTCCCTGATGATAATAATTTTCATTCACCACATCATTATTGTCAAAACTGATATCGATCATTGGTTTTGTGACATCGATTTTTAACAGCTGTGTCGATGTCTTTGTATTGCCTGACCTGTCAACCGCGGCGACTTCAATATAGGCTTCATTACTTTCGTTTGCCTTTGCATCAATCAGCTGTGTGCCCTGAAAATCAGATGCTGCAATGATTTCAGCCTCTGTCGGCGCTTCCTTTGTAAAAGAGAAAAGCTCCTGTCCCGCGATGGTGTCTGTCCC
This sequence comes from Lachnospiraceae bacterium, assembly GCA_029067205.1. Classification (GTDB taxonomy): domain Bacteria; phylum Bacillota; class Clostridia; order Lachnospirales; family Lachnospiraceae; genus COE1. Next base: position 13,671 of record JAIEEY010000379.1, on the reverse strand, counting down.
ATCTCTTCCAATCGAACTTGTCACCAGTTTCAGTGCAGCACAGTTATCGTCCTCCGGCGCATCTTTGATACGGATATCAATTGTAATGTCATCATTGAAAAAACCATGCTCATTCACCCCCTTAGGCTCGATCATTAATTCTTTATTATTTCTGTATGCTGATTCATTGGGAGCCATATTGTCCACCACAATGCCATTCGTCCAGCCCTCTGCAGTATTTCCAGCCGCGTCCTGCGCCCTGATATACAGAAAACACCTTGTATTTGGAGAAATACTGATATTGTCCCGATTCCCAATCTGGCCGCCGTCCATGTCCTTCCACTCACCGATCTTCTTTACCTGCTCAATCACCAGTGAACCTTTTCCGCTGATACCATACTGTGCCTCTGCGCTGCCTGATATTGTGTCACTGTAAAATCTCTGGTACGTTATCGCAGCTTCCTTACCTACCTCAAATTCGCTTCCGGCTAATTCCATTGTCAGGTCTGTCGGATCGTGGCAGTCAATCTTATAATGAGATATTTGCTTTTCTGATTCATTTCCAGCCGCGTCCGTCGTCCAGTACTTCAGGGTATAAAATCCGTCATTACTTCCGAAATCAACAATATGCTGATTCAGGTCATCTTTGGTCAGCACAAATTCTTTCCTGCCGTCAGCATTGGCTGTCACGTCCTTACAGTTCATGACACCGATCACTGCATTCTTTTCCATACCGGCTGTTTCCTCTGATGTTTTTGACTCCAGCGTGTCTGGTACGGAATCCCCTTTTGACAATTGATAATGTATGGTGATCGGTGCATCATATTCCCTGGATATGACACCTGTGTCATAATCAGGATACTCGAAACGAATCTCTGGCGTTCCGGACTGCTTGTTGTACCATCCGTTCTTGCATTTTGTCTCATCTGCTCCACTCACAAGAATTGGTTTGATCTCAGCCGCCTGATGCTGTATGAGAATTCTTAGTTTTGCATCGTCTGTTGTCTCGATACCTGACTTTGAAACTGCCCGGAAAAGATAATAACCGTTTTTGTCCTCTGTGATCACAAGTTCTGCCAAAGATCTGTCCTGCACAGAAAGCTCTGTCCACTTTTCTGACACATCTGCCATATTTTCTCCGATTTTTACATAAGCATATTCATACTGTTCAATACCCGCATAAGTGCAGCTGTTTTTGTCAGGTGTGACCGCAATCCGCACATCCTTGTTCGTCCAGTTGTCGTTCTCGCCGTTGTAGGGTTGTCCCTTGGCGGACACATCAAACGCTAACACAGGCGCGGTGCCATCCACCACAACCTTGATACATTCGCCTGCATCATTGGCAAACGAACGCACCTCGCTGACATTTCCAGCCTCATCAACTGCCCTTACCGCAATGGCAGGATAGCATCCGTCCGAGAGCACTATCTGAAAATCAATCATAGAATCTGCCGATTCCTGTGCATTTTCCACTTCTATCCACACAGATTTTTCTTTTGATCGTATATCCGTAGTATATTCAATCCTGCTCACACCACTGCCATCATCGCAAAAAGTCCCATTTAATATAAAATTCTCCGCAAAATACTGTTCTGTATCGGTCTTTGTCGGCTCATAGCATTCGCTGTCTGTAGAGAGCGCCTTTAATATCGGCTTCTCTGTATCCCTTCCAGCTGTATAAGACCGCGTACCGTCCTCTACATTTCTCGTGCTCGCGCTTATGCCAGAATTTTCTGCCCAGAATGTATACTTTTTCTTCCCCTTGCCCGCTTCGTCTTCCTGTGCCTTCATCTGAATGGAATCAAAATATTTCTTTCCTGTGTCGCTCAATTTTACCTCTACTTTATCATTTACCCATTCCTTACAGCTTTCCAGATACTTTATCCATTCTGTGTACCCATACTTCTGCACCTGCCCCTCCTTTGACAGCTCAATATAAAAATCACTATCATGCAAAGAGCAGTTCTTCACCTTAATACTCCTGAATATGCCCTGTTCTGCCTCTTTTTTCCTGACTTTGATCATGATATCAGCGGCGGAGTCAACATATGTTCTGTAATCCAGCTCACAATCATCTGATATTTCAGGCGAAAAACGAATCGCTGGTATCTCTACCCATTCCTCTTCCATATCGCTTTCGATCTCTGTGGCTTCCTCTGGAATAAATTCTGACTTTGATTCTGATAGCCAATCGGATATTTGTCCTATCTCAGTTCCTGACTCAATTTCTGATTCGATCTCTGACAAGTTTTCTGACGTGTCCTCTGGTATGTCCTCTGATATAACTTCTGAAAAATTTTCTGATTTGGTTTCTGATGCTTTCTCAGATGTGTCTTCTGATATGGTCTCTGACGGGCTTTCTGAAATGCTTTCTGTCTCGGCTTCCCTGCTGGGTTTCTCTGGATGCTGATCCACTTGTACTGCTGCCAGTCGTCCTTTTTCTGCCCGTTTCTGCCCTGCCGCCTCTGTGGCATCCATGCCTGTCGGTGTACTCAGCAGGATACTCACCGTAAGCACGCCCGCCAAAATCTCTTTTGTTCTTTTTTTCATAATATTACCTCATATATGCTTATTTGTACTATTTCCTCTCAATAGCACCCAATAAGCATATATGATGACGCCTGTATCCTCAATAGTACTATGGTACTAAGGATCTGTCACGAAATAACCTTTCATTTTGACTTGTCTAAATTTGACATGTCTAAATCCACACATGCGTCGTTGTCGTCAATCGGCGTACGTCCAGTACGCCTCACTCCTCCGCCTAGCCTGTGTGAATTTATTCTGCGTCAAAATTGAAAATTATTTCATGACAGCTCCTAAGGAACTGCCAGTTCCTTATCATCGATATAAAACATAATCCTGCATCTCCCTGAAAAAGCCTGCACGTGTCAGTGCTTCCCTGGCGGAATCGGGATATTTTTTGACTACGATCCGCTTGAGCCCCGGAAAAATCCTGCCTTTTTTATATTCCTGCGCAAACATTTCAAGACATTCATCCAGCTGCTCCTCCTCAAACACGCGCAGGGTATTTCCTTGCCGCTCCATGACCGCCACTGGTATTCCGCCATAACAGGCTACTGCAGTACCTGGGACATTCACAAAATTTCGTCCCTCCTTATGCGGCAGAATCTTTCCCCAGCACTGTGCAGGATCTGCCGCATTGAGCCACACTATTTTTTTCTTTGACTGCTGCTGTCCGCTGCAAAGCATCCGCACAATGGATTCATAATCTTTTCCACGGATAAACTGTGCCCCGGACAGCCCTTCCACAAAATACCCACGCCGCGCCTGCCCTGTGTATTCCCATATCCGCAGGATTGATAACGCATCCTGCCAGGAAATCCCACACGACGACGCAGTCTCCCTGCATAGAATCAGACAACGATCAAAACACTTTTCCAAATCTGCTGTCAGATCTTGTTCACCCAGTTGTTCTTTTAATGGTCTCACCACGTCCCATCTTCCTGCTCGCAAAGCCTTCACCCGGATACCGACAAGCTGCTTTGTTGTCGTTTTTCTGGCCTTTTCCAGATCAATCCACTGCCGGACTGGAACAAAGCTGTCCGCATACACCAGCCCCTTTTCCAGCAGCGACATGAGCGTATCATAAGGAGACTCACTGCCGAGCACACCATTCAGGGACTGCATAAAGCTGGCTCCGCGTCTTTGCAAGGTATAATATAACAACTGTTCTTTTTCGGTCAAAGGACTTTCGATTGGCTCCGCATCCCAGTCAATCTCTTCCTGAAAGTCAAAGCGCACTCCTCCTTTGCCCTCCATATGCCAGAACAATTCGCCCTCGGCAAGATACGCATCCAGCTTTTCTCCGCGATAATTGTTCACCCACCGCGGAAGCAGGATCCCTTCCCAATATGAGACGGGCAGTGTAGTCCCCGCATATCGTTTTAAGAGATTCCGCAGACATTCATCAGCCGGTGCACTTGACTCCATCCTGGAAAGCATCAGCGCTTCATATGCCTCTGCGGGACAGGTCTGTATCTCCTCCCGCCGGTTTTTAAGTGTCCTTATTCTGGCACGTCGATACAATTCTGCATGATAGTATTTGTCATCCTGTCTGACTGCTTCCTCGCGCTGGCACAGTTCCTCCAAAATGTTCTCTGCCAACAACAAAGGCCATCCATAACGCTGCGCAGTCTGATATGCATCAGCAGCACCGCGATAGCGCAGCATACGCCTTACTATGTGAAGCTGTTCCTCACTGCAAAGCTGTCCGTCAACGCTGCCGACAAGGTTCTGCAGTTGAGATTCCGCCTCTCCAAGAGCCATGACATACTGGTCAGCCTCCTCCGCAGCAATCCACAACCCCTGCTCCAGATACAATACCCTGCCACTCTGCGCCAGACTCTCCAGCCATTCCACAGGAATATCCAACTCCCCGGCTGCCAGGTCTCCTTCTGTCATCAGAAGTGCGTGCAGCTGCCGCTCATCCTTTGGCAGTTTTTCCCTGATCAGAATGTCTTCCTGCACTTGCAAAAGCTCCCGACTGCCCGGCTGTAACAGCTTTTCCTGCAATTTCAGCGATTCCTTTAGTTCATCTTCCACCGCCGTATGGATACCGCGCGGCGTGGGAGCGTAATCATACATGACTGCCGCCTCCTGTGCCCACTGCAGCGGAAGCGACATCGGAGAAGGCAGTTCTGTATAGATTTCCCTCACTTCCACAACACCTGCGCGAATGTCACATAATAATTCCTTCACACCCTCAGCATCCCACAACTCCTGCATACATTCCCTTCTGGTCTCCCGAATCAGTGGATGCTCCTTCTCGCGCACAACCTGTTCAAGCAGTTGTGCGCTTTTCAGCCGCTGACGCCAGAGAGGCTGGCGGCTGTTTTTTTGCACCCCCATCATGAGTGCACGACCGCTGTTGTAGCGGAAAGCCATATTAAAGATGGGTGTCGCCGGAAGCATGATCTCCAATTTTCTGACACAAGTGTCAGGTTGAATCCCCTGCAGGATTCCCTTCGGAAGCGTTTCATTTCCATAGGAATACAACAAAAATCCGTCTTCCTCGTCCACACTTCCGATTTCAATCCCAAGCTGCTCTCTTGCCGCCTGTGCTGCAAGCAATGATAAAGGTGCGTTGATCCTTTTTCCAAACAGCGAGTGAAACATCACCTGACTGTTTCCCGACGAATCCCTGAAATGCTCTACCAGAATTGTCCTATCATCGGGAAGCCCGCCAGCCGTTTTCATCTGCCGTTCCAGATAACCAGAGGCAAGCGAGACCGCCGTCTCATCCAGTCCCAGACTTTTTAATGTCTCAGGTAACTTTCCCTCCTCATAAGCCTGCTGAAATGCTCGAAACATACGTCCAAACGCCTCTCCAGTCCGCTTATCACGCCCCTTGATCTCACCCTTCCAAAAGGGAAGCCTTGCGCCCTCGACCGGAGCCTGTACCACCGTCACTGTGTCCCTGCTGATATTGGTAATCTTCCATGCGAATGCACCGAGGATAAAACGGTCTCCTCTCTGTGATTCATAAACAAACTCTTCATCTACCTCGCCGAGTTTTACACCATCCTCTGTCCTTACGCCATACAGCCCCTTGTCAGGAATGGTGCCCCCTGCAGAAACAGCCAGCATTCTGCTGTAGCCGTCCCCCTCCACACGCTCATGAATCCTGTCATACAGAATTCTCGGACGCACCGGAATATCCCGCTGGTGCTCATAATCCCCCGCCAGCATGCCAAGTACCGATTTGACATCTTCTTTGGTAATGCTGCGGAAGTTCCACGCGCGCGGCAGGATTTCCATCACTTCATCCAATGAATAACTTCGAAATGCCGCCATCGACACAAGATGCTGTGCGAGCACATCGAGGCATTCCGATGGAGGATTGATCTGCTCCACGCCGCCCTCCCTCGCAAGCTGTGCCGTCATACCGCAGGACACACATTCCGCAGCAGTTCTTGGGAAAAAGTACATCACACTTGTCCGCCCCGGATTATGCCCTGCGCGTCCGAGCCGCTGCATTGTCCCCGAAACAGTGCGTGGACATCCAACCTGCAGTACCTGGTCAATCTCCCCCACATCGATTCCAAGCTCCATGGAAGAAGTCGCACACAATAGACGCAGTTTCCCGTCCCGCAGGGCCTCCTCCGTCTCCATACGCTGTTCCTTGGAAAGACTGCCATGATGCACCCGCGCAAAACTTTCGCCGCCCAGCGCATTGACATAATACGCCAGTTTTTCCGCATATCTTCTCCCCTCCACAAACGCGATTACACTGCGGCTTCCCTGACAATATTGAAACACAAGCGCCCCAAGCTCCTCCCAGACCGGATCTTTTCTTCTGCCCCTGACAGAGTCTGCGTATGGTCCCAACACGTCCAGACGGATTTTTTTCATCATGGGAGGTGCCGCGATCATTACCTCTTCCGGCGCCAGATATTTTGCTGCCCCTTCCAGTGGTTCAATCGTCGCGGACAGACCGATCCGTTGTAAAGGCTGTCCACACAGGTAATCCAGGCGCGCAAGGGAAAGCATCAGATGCGCCCCCCTTTTTGTGTCGATCAGGGCGTGAAGCTCGTCCACGATCACAGCCCTCGCCGTTGCCAGCACATTCTGACCCATCTTGCTGGTCAGCATCAGATACAGCGATTCCGGGGTGATGATCAGGATATGGGGCGGCTTTTTAACCATCTGCTGCCGCTCCCTCTGCGAGGTATCTCCCGTCCGTATCCCGACCGTGAGTTCCTTTTGTGCCCCGATTCCGTTTCCAATTCCATCTAAAGGACGCCTCAGATTTTCGCGGATATCTGCCGCCAGGGATTTCAATGGTGAGACATAGATCAACTGCAATTCGTCTTTTAATGTCCCCTCCTGTGCCTGACACTTCATCTGGTCAAGAAAAACAAGGAACGCAGAAAGTGTCTTTCCCGTTCCTGTAGGTGCTGAAACCAGTACATGCTTGCCCTCCGCAATGCCAGGCCATGCCACCTTTTGTACCGGAGTAGGCTCCCCAAGTGCACTTTGAAACCACTTCTGCGTTCCCTCGTCAAAGAGCTCTAATACATTCCCCATAGCATCTTATTCCCCTTCACTCTGTACCTTTTTTATCTTGGGAATGCCATTTCCATCAACCAGAGCTGCTTTTGCCAGCTTGTCCGCCTCCTCGTTATATTTGTCTCCTGTATGTGCGGCTATTTTGTGAAAAGTAATTCGAATCCGTCTGCTGCTCTCCTGCATAAACACAGCATATTTCTGCGTCAGGTTCTTGTTTGCCTTCCAGCCCCCGGTCGCCCACATCTCAATCCCCATATAGTCATAACAGATTATTACAGCAGAATACCCATTAATCTCACACCACTTGACAGCGTACATCGCCCCCAGCATTTCCCCAGTAACATTGCCCAGTTCTAATGACTCTGGATTATCGCCATTGCCTGACTCCCGTATGATCTCACCATCCGGCTTGATGAGGACACAGCCAAACGCATATTTGCCAAGTTCCTTGTTAAAGCTGCCATCAACATATGCCACGATCTGGTTTTCTTTGTTGTTCACATCATTTTCAGCATCCAGATTCAGTAGAGGATTTTTACCCCCATCCAGATACTCCTCAGCGTCCTCCTTGGAAAAAAAACTTTTATACTCTGCCCCCGAATAGCCGTCAACTGCTGCCTTGCATTCTTCCCACGTCAGAAAAATTCCAGTTTTCTTTCCTTTTTTTACAGCATAAATCTTCTTTTTTGCCATGTCTATATCATCCCCATCTTTTTACAGGTTTCACGAACATCTTTTAAAATTTTGTCTCTGTCGTCGTCCTCCAAAAGCTCAATCAGTTCGCTAAACCACTCCACGCACAGATAGTGTATCGAGTACTTATTGTCATATTCCGAAAAATTCTGTATATGCTCTCTCTCGACGATTTCAAGAAATTTTCTGTATGCATCAGTCAGGTATCTTCTCGTTCTTTTTGTGACTACCTGCTCAGGTTCTCTATTCCAGATTGGTATGGCTCGCTGCTTCAGAGCAAGGTATAGCATCTTGTCAAGTTCAATACTTTCACTGCTGTATAAATCCTCGAGATACACTCTTCCTTCTACCCGTTCCGCATCCATCACCGGATAGCTGCTCAGCCATTTTTCCTGCTCCTGTTTACTCTCTACACCTTCTTCCAAAAGCTGTGATTTTTTCAGGCAGCACTGCTTATACTTTTTCCCGCTTCCACATGGGCATGGATCGTTTCTGCCGATTTTAACACTTTTTCTCTGCCCTGTCTTGCCAGCTCCACCGCCAAATTCATCGAAAATACCAGACAATTTCCTGTTCAGCCTGTCATCATCTTCTTCATCTTCTTTCTCGTCAACGACACTCTCCTGGGAAGATTTTTCAAACATTGTCCACCCGCGGAGCATTTTCACCGTATCAATTGGCGACTTACAGAATCTCCTCTCCTTTTTTCCATAGGTAAACATGTAGTCTACACTATCGTCATACCCTCCGATGGCGTATTCATCTACCATTCCGTCCAAATAAAGACGCCTGACCTCTGCAAGCATGTCTGTAAAATGGCAGCGACAGATCATTTCAGCTATTGTTGTATAGATATAATCCCCAATACTCTCCTCCTTATATACAATCTCCCTCAGAAAATCCTGCAACTCCTGTTTTCCCAATGTCTGATCCATGTACAACTGTCCCATCACATCCAGCACCTGCGACCTTGCAAAGTCGCTGCCCTTTTTGTCCATAACCGCCTGTTTGAGCAGGTCGATCTCTCCATTGTATGTATTGTACAGAATGCTCCCCAGATCTTCCGTGATCACATCTCCAATCAGATAATCCAATGTATCCTCCGGAAGAGATGCCAGTTCCATCAATGTCGGAAAAAACTCTCTGTCCTGAAACTGTGCAAGCAGAAATATTCCATATAAGTGTAAGTTGTAGTTTTCGTCAAGATTCTCTTTCTCCCTGACCGCCTTCTTTACCGCCTCCCGCAGATAGGGAATTGCCTCATCTCTGTTGGCGCCAATCAACTCCAATTCTTCCTTGGGAAATTTTTTGCTAAAATACGTAACATTTTCAATTGCTCTTTGTAATTCTTCCATAAATCTTCTCCCTTATGTGCTTTGTATCAGAAACTGCAGCAGTTCTGAACGACTCTTGTGCTGCATATCTGATTATAACAAAATTTTAGATAGAATGATAGAGTGTACATGATTAAATTTCCACACGTTTCATATAATATCCAAAACACCCCTTGTACAACTTATTGTCTGCATCCTGCTGCATACGTGCCTCACCATTCTCAAAGCCCTCAAATCCAAACATTTGCGCAATTCGTTGTTCCCTCTCATAATACACTCCCGGAACACCAAGGTAATATTGGATATCACTCTGTGCATAGCGGAACAGAAGAAGCTGTCTATAATTATAGTATGCGTGCAGGACAAAAGAATTCGTTGCCAATTCATGGTACTTTGCCGACAATATCACTACATCCCGCGGCCGTATCAAAATAGTCTGTGCCTCTGGACAGATATGAATCTCCGGATAAAGCCTGAGCAGCTGCTGCCATTTATCCTCATGAATTTCCTCGCAAAGTTCGTCGCCTCCCGTCTGTTCAGCATGCTTTGCCTCTCGAATCTCATTGTACTCTGACGCAGGAGTGATACTATCTGATGCCGGATAATCATCCCTGAGCACACAGACACCCCTGCGTGTTCCATACAGTGGTATCTCTACTCTCATACACCGCGTAAAATCCACCTTGTCATTCCATTTCATTTTCTCCATACCATAACCTGCTTTGATAGCTATTTCGCCCAGCAGGATTCTCTCATCATAGATATTGACAGCATATACCTTACAATGGTCACCACACTGCAGCGGAACCCCCCTGAGTCCTACGCTGATGCCATCATTTTCCACCCGCAGAAATCCAATATTGCGCTCTTTTTTTCCGTTATTCATATAATCAATATAAAAAAACTGCATACACTGCCTCCTCCCACTCGCCCAGTTATACTAATGTATGTCCACAGAGACGAGCATATGCATTTCTATACTGTTTTCCTGAGATTTAAGGCAACTATTTCGTTCTTACCTTTCCATCTCATAGGCAGTCGTTGCGCCAGATAACGCATAGCCCCTTTTCCGATGATATACATTGCGTCTTTATAAGTGCTTATTGGCAAAAGTTGGTTGACTTCACTTCGTTAGATTGGTAAAATAGTAACAGCTATATACAGAAGAAAGGTAAGGTGTAATCTATGCAGTATAAAACAAGTGGAACATGTTCCCAACTAATTGATTTTGAGGTTGAGGACGATATCATAAGATCAGTGGCATTTACAGGCGGGTGTAATGGCAATCTGAAAGGAATCTCCGCTCTGGTTTCCGGAATGAAGGTTGATGATGCCATTTCAAAGCTCAAGGGCATCAAATGTGGATACAAAAATACTTCCTGCCCTGACCAGCTGGCACGTGCATTGGAACAATATAAGATGGGCGCAGTAAATTGAAAAATATGGTAACTATTCATTATAATTGGAAAATATAAAAATATTGAATATACTATCATATATATTTCCATCATGAAAAAGAAATCGGAGGCTTTAAGATATGAAACGCATCGTCTTTACTGGTGGTGGTTCTGCCGGCCATGTGACTCCAAACATTGCTCTATTTCCAAAGCTTAAGAGCATGGGCTATGATATTCATTATATTGGCTCCTATGAAGGTATCGAAAAAAAACTGATTGAAGATTACCGCATCCCATATTATGGGATTTCCACCGGAAAACTCAGAAGATATTTTGATATCAGAAATTTCAGCGACCCTTTCCGTGTGCTCAAGGGATTTGCAGAAGCCAGAAAAATATTAAAAACCCTCAAACCTGATATTGTGTTCAGCAAAGGAGGGTTCGTGAGTGTACCTGTTGTCCGCGCTGCAGCGATGCTAAAAATCCCCTGCATCATCCATGAGTCAGATATGACACCTGGACTCGCCAACAGCCTGTGTATTCCTGTTGCCCAGAAAATCTGCTGCAATTTCCCTGAGACACTGCAGAGCCTGCCTGCCGAAAAGGCAATACTTACAGGTTCCCCCATAAGAAACGAACTTACCAAGGGAAACAAGGAAAACGGTCTGGAGATGTGCGGTTTTAATACCGCAAAACCTGTCATCATGGTCATAGGCGGCAGTCTTGGCGCTGCTGAAGTCAACAAACTAGTCCGTGAGGCACTTCCAAAGCTGCTTGAGGATTTTCAGATCGTACACATATGCGGCAAGGACAAAATCGACAATCTGCTCCTCAACACAGAGGGCTATAAACAGTTTGAGTTTGTAAAAGATGACTTGAAGGATCTGTTTGCTATGGCAGATGTCGTTATATCGCGTGCTGGTGCCAATGCCATCTGCGAACTGTTAACTTTGCGAAAACCGAATCTCCTGATCCCACTTCCCGCCCATGCAAGCCGGGGCGACCAGATTCTAAACGCAAAAAGCTTTGAATCACAGGGGTTCTCTATGGTCGCTGACGAAGATTATCTCACGGCTGTAACATTGACTGAAAAGGTTCATGAACTATACTTTACGAGACAATCCTATATTGAGGCGATGCAGAACAGCAAGATCAAGGACTCCACTGATATCATTATTGCATTGATCGAGAATACTGTAAAACAGAAGAATGGAAAATGATTTTGAATGAATAAGCAGGAGCCTGATCTGGAAAGCGCTCCTGCTTCCGTTTTACTTTTTCTGTTGCCTGTTTTTTGCCATATCGCACAAAATGACTCCCGCCGCAGTGAGGGCAGATTTCAAAATCGGTGCTTTCCAGATCCAGTGCTTCGAGTGCCGCTTTAAGCAGTTTTTCAACTGCATGATCAGAAAGCTGCTTTATACATTCAAATAAATGTTTCCCATAGAAACAACCCATTTTCAAACTAACACCACATTATTTTAGATGGCATATCCAAAACTCTATCACATATCTCTAGGATTTTAGGTCTATGAGTTATAATAATTGCTGTTTTCCCATATAATTTTTCTTGTATTTTATTACATAATAGTTCTTCAGCATTTTCGTCAATTGCTGACGTAGGCTCATCTAAAAGATATAGTTCCTTGCTTTCTAAAAATGCTCTTATCAAGGCTATTTTTTGAAATTCTCCCCCTGATAAATTCCTATGATTTTCATCAATATATGTATCTAATTCTTGCTCAAATCTATCCATATGCATTCCAAATTCATACATCATTTCTTTAATTTCATAATCAGAATGCATTTTTGTGGGATCTAGGATTTCTCTTAATGTTCCACTAATCAAAACGCCACTTTGCCCCACATAACCAATTTTTTTTCTTATAAATTCATTATCATAATCTCTTATACTAATATTATTAAGCAAAACTTCTCCACAATCCGGCAACGACAAATTTAGAATCAATTTTAAGATGGTTGACTTCCCAATTCCATTTCTTCCTATTATTCCTACGATTTCTCCTCTTCTAATACTAAAATTAAAAAAATCCAAAACTTTTTTTCCATCATATGAAAAGCAAATGTTTTCCAACCTTAATGATTCAAATAACTTCTTGTCAGGAATATACTGTCCAGATTCAATCACATGCGGGTTTTGAAGCAAATCCATAACTTTTTTAATCTTTGGTAATGAATTTTTTATTTCTATATAAGCATTGCTTATCGACACGATTGGTCCATATAATCTCTGCACATACACTGTTAACGCAAATAAAACTCCTACGGTTATGTCTCCATTAATTACTTGATACGCTCCAAAAGATATTACTATTAGCAGACCAAATATATTAAAAAGATTCCCAGCCGATTGTGCTCCTGTAACCACTTTTATTTGTTGCATCGTAGCTGAGACAACAGCTTTATTCAATTCAGAATATTTATCGCAAACAACATTTTCATATCCTGCGGCTTGCAACTCATTTGCATTTTGTAATGTCTCATTAGTATAGGTAGCCAACTTCCCTATATTTTTTCTCAATTTGTCCATAGACTTCTCTATTGCTGGTCCAAACGTTCTTTGCAGCTTTGCAAACAAAAGAGCAAGCGTAAGTATTAGAATTCCACACTTCCATTCTATTGTAAAGATGAATATCGAAATTCCTATAATCACAAATATATTTACTATACAATTACTAATTGTAGTAGTCAGTAAATTTTCCAGTATTGAAATATCCTCTTCCAATATAATGAGTGTATCCCCAGTGCTGTTTTGGGTCCAAAACTTCATATTACTTTTAATCAATATCCTATATGCTCTCTGTTTAATACTAATTACTAATTCTTTCCCTAATCTGTAAAATGATACTTGTTGAAAATATTGAAAAATGACAGAAAAAAGTCCAACAATCAGCATTGCAAAAGAATATACAATGATCCGTTTTAAATTACCATTCGCAATGCCTCTGTCAATTATTAAACTAACAAATGTTGGAAAAATTAAATTTGTTCCAGTATATAATATCAGCAACACAAAACATTTAATTTCCTTTCCTAAATAATCACGTATTGATATATCAAGTAAAGTTCTAAAAAGCTTTATCATTTTATCTCCTTATAAAACCTGCTAATTTCTCACTTAATTTTGCTGAATTTTGAAAGTCCAAAAGAAACATTTCTTCATAGTTAATAACACACTGAAATTTTGTCTCGAATTTTTTTAAATTATTGCATAT
>JAIEEY010000378.1 GCA_029067205.1 Lachnospiraceae bacterium | reverse complement strand
TTTTATAATAGACATTATGAACACAAAATGCTAAAGGATAAAAGCTAAAGGAAACAAGCGAAAGAAAAAAAGCTAAAGCTTTTAGCATTTTGGCGCTCGATTCGCACTACTTTTATGGGGAGAGTGAACGGTAATAACTTATATCTTTGCCTAATTTCTGAAAAAATATTAATTTTCTATTGATTATCTGACAATTTTGTACTAACATAATATGTAGTATATTCATTGCACAACGAAACATAACAAAGGAGGCAACAGTATGGAAGGCTTAAAAAATATCATGGAGGATGATGTGGAAAATCAGCTAAATCAACTGCTTCCCACAATGTCGAATATTTGTTCTTGCGAGACATGCCGATTAGACATGGCAACCTACGCACTCAACCGATTAAAGCCAAATTATGTAAGGACAAATACCGGTGCGTTATTTCATAAATTAAATACCTCATCTACGCAGGCTAAAACCGAAATTCTCACTGCCGTCATCAAAGCAATCGATATAATAGGCGCTCATCCTCATCATGACTGAAGTATTACAGAAAACGCCTTATGCACTTGTGTGCATACACGCAAGTGCATTAAATATTTTTTTTGCAGATATCACTTAAACAACACCTGTCACAATAAGGAGTTTTCCTTGCTGTACAAATCTCTCGTCCGTGGTCAACAAACCTATGGCAAAGTTGATTGCCCTCCTCTGGCGGAATAATCTCCCACAAGGCCATCTCCACCTTTTTAGGTTCTTTTATGTTATCAACCAGTCCTATACGATTGGTAAGCCGAATACAGTGCGTATCTGTCACAATCGCAGGTTTGCCAAACACATCACCTATAATCAGATTCGCACTCTTTCTCCCCACTCCTGGAAGTTTCAACAATGTTTCAAAGTCATCCGGCACCCTGCAGTCGAAATCGTCACGAAGCATCTTCATACAGGCTCTGATGTCCCTCGCTTTGCTGTGTCCAAGCCCGCATGGCTTCACGATGCGCTCAATATCCTCTACCTCGGCATCCGCAAGTGCTTCTATCGTCGGAAATTTTTCATAAAGCCCTTTCACAACTACATTCACTCGTGCATCCGTGCACTGTGCTGCCAGCCGCACACTCACCAGCAGCTTCCACGCCTCATTGTAGTCCAGCGTACAATCCGAGTCTGGATACTCCTTTTTGAGACGCTCTATGACTTCAAGTGCAAGTGCCTTCTTTTTCTTTTTGTTTTTAACTTTCATTCTAGCTTTTCCTGTTACTTGTTAATTCTTTAAACTCTCTCTATAGAATTGTTTAAACTCCTCATATCCCTCAGCGGTAAGCTGTTCTTTCTGGAACTTTTTATTCTTGTTCATGCGTGCCACAAGTACCTGTGCACCGCTTTGCCGCTCTTTTTGTGCCTCTGCAATAATATTGCAAAGTGCCTCTCCCGATACACCTTTCTCAATCAGATACGCCACTTTCCTGCTCTGATCCGGCACCTTAAAGCCGCTCTCCATCAAAATCAGTATAATGCGCTCAAACCCGATTGAAAAGCCGCATGCGGGCACATCTTTTCCTGTAAATCTGCCCACCATCTTGTCATACCTGCCGCCACCGCCACAGCTTCCGCCAAATTCCGGCATCGCGATCTCAAATATTGTTCCTGTATAGTACGACATACCTCTCACTAATGTCGGATCAAAAACAAGCTTGAAATAATCTCCCTTTGTGGCATTGACACTCTCGATGATTTCCCGGAAACCAGTCTTAACCGTGTCATCAAGAAAACCTGTCATTTTTTCTTCAATGAATGCAAGTATGTCTTCGGACGCGTTCATCCCCTTAAATAGCGCAAGGTATTTATCGACACTTTCTCTATCATATCCATCCTCAATCAATTCACGCTCCACACCATCAATTCCGATTTTGTCCATCTTATCAAGCGTGATGAATATGCTGTCATAATCCTCCTCGTTAAATCTGCTGTAAGCGGCCATCGCTTTCAGAATTCTTCTGTCATTGATACGAATCTCAAAATTCTTAAAACCTAATTTGCCCAGCGTTGTCGTCGTCGCAAGAATCAGCTCGATCTCTGCAAGATTTGACTCCTCTCCAAGGATATCAATGTCACACTGCATAAACTGGCGGTATCTTCCTTTCTGTGGCTTATCTGCCCTCCATACATTTCCCATCTGCAGAGCCTTAAAAGGTGATGGCAGGTCATTTGCATGATTCGCATAATATCTTACAAGAGGGACTGTCAGGTCATAGCGCATCCCAAAATCAACGACCTCTGCTTCTGTCTGGGCGGCTTCCACATTGAGCTGTGCTCCCCTCTTCAATACCTTAAATATCAGTTTTTCGTTCTCGCCGCCCTGCTTGCTGCTCAAATTCTCAATATTCTCCATGCAGGGCGTTTCCATCGGTGTAAATCCATATTTTCCGTAAGTCTCCTTGATCACACTCATCACATAATCCCGTATCTGCATTTCTTCCGGCATGATATCTTTCATGCCGTTCACAGGCTTCTTATTCAGTGCCATAACTGTACCTCATTTCTTAATATATAATTCAGTATTCACTACTGCTTTGCAATCAAATATCTATCCTCAAATCACCACGATCAGTCACAACCAAAATTTCTGGTGGTCCCCTTTGCCCACGGACTGCCCACATCACAGCGGCCATGATGATACTGTGTATTGACAGTACCCTCCTGCTGCTCCTCTGACACATTTACTTTGATACGGCTCACACCGTTCCCCGTCTTGCTGTCAAGCATACTGATAATATCCTCGATTTCCTGCTCCTGCTGATTCCTTTTCTTTGCCTCAAGTTCATCCATATCTTCCAAACCACTAAATACTGCCATATCTGATTCCTCCTCTTCGTATCTATTATCGTATCATAGCACACATTTTGTTCGAATGCAAATTCTATCTTCACAAAAAGACCAGTGCATTTCGCGGGAAATTTTGGCACTGGTCTTTTCCGAATATCACATTATATGTTCTGTTTATTGCTCAGATACCTGATGCACACCCCGTTTGCATGGAGCACATCGCCTTCAAGCCGTCTGGAGAACATGATCTTGCTGTCCTCGTCCTTGATCACCTCAATGTCCGCCTCACTGCTGTTCACAATCACCTCGAGCGTCTCACCCCAGCCCATCTTCTGGAATTGAACCACCCTCGGATTTGCATAGTCAGCCGGGAAGTGGAAGTTGCGCTCCCGCATCAGCGGCTCTTGTTTCCTAAGCTTTATGAGTTGTTTTGTCATGGAAATCTGTTCATTGTATTTTCCCTGCTCAATATCCGTCCATGGCATACAACGGCGGCAGTCCGGGTCAAAGCTGCCCTCCATGCCGATCTCCGTTCCATAATAGATACAAGTGCTGCCCGGCATCGTGAACAGCAGTGCAAACAGGCAGTTGTACTCGTCAAGCCCGCTCGTCACATTTCTGAGACGGATCGTATCATGTGAATCAAGCATATTAAACAGCACATCATTTGTCTGCTGCATATAGTTCGTATAACAGCGATTGACCATGAATTCAAAATCTTCACCTGTGAGGCTCTTATCCAGGAAAAAGTCCTTCATGCTTCCCGCAAGCGGATAATTCATAACGGAATCGTACTCATCACCCCTGAGCCATGGCATCGCATCATGCCAGATCTCACCAAGGATATAGATATCCGGCTTGATCGCCTTCAGCGCTTTCCTGAGTTCCTTACAAAATACATGGGATACTTCGTTTGCCACGTCCATGCGAATACCATCCACATCGTACTTCTTCACCCAGCCACAGACAACCCCAATCAAATATTCGCGCACTGCCGGATTGTTGGTATTGAGCTTTGGCATCGTATCATAAAAGGCAAATGTATATAACTGTCCTTTCCTCGCTGCATCCCGCTGATCAGACAGCGGCCATTCATTGATCATAAACCAGTCAAAATATTGGGAATCTCGCCCATTTTCCAACACATCCTGCCATGGTTTGAAATAATATCCGCTATGATTAAATACCGCGTCAAGCATCACGCGGATCCCACGTTTGTGCGCCTGTTCCACGAAGTTTTTCATGGTCTCGTAATCACCAATATTATGGTCGATCTTTTCATATTCTGTCGTGTCATATTTATGGTTGGAAGGTGCTTCATTGATCGGAGTCGTATAGATTCCCGTGATTCCCAAATCCTTTAAGTAGTCAAGCTTGTCCGTCATGCCCTTTAAGTCGCCGCCATAAAAATCACGATTCCCAACACTCTCGTATTTCCATTCCTTTGTATTTTCAGGATTCAGTGATGCGTCCCCGTTGCAAAACCGCTCCGGGAATATCTGATACCACACGGTCTCATTTACCCACTCCGGCACTTTGTTGACATCGATTGGATTCATCCACGGCATTGTAAAACACTGTCTGCTTCGGCCCTGGATCTGCATCTGTTCCTCGCTGACAAATCCATCCTCAAAATAATACCAGCGCTCAGTTTCTGTCACCAGTTCGAAGTAATATTTCAGGCGCTTAAATGCAGGTTTGATCGTCGTTGTCCACCAAAGCTGGTATTTCAGGCGTTTCTTAAATGGAACACTTGCCTTTTCACCGGTCCACTCCTCACCGCCGCCTAAAATCCCGTTTGAAAACGGATCGCCATATACAATATTCACTTCCTTGACATCATATCCTGTCCTGAGATTGATGATCAGCTGATTCTCATCAAGCATGTAGCAATAATTATCGACTGTTCTGTGATAAACTGATGCAAACTCCATATTCGTACCTTTTCCTTTCCATTTTAAAATACCTGAACCACTGGTAACTGTTCCAAAATATATGTATCCTGATTTGTCTATTCATGAACAGTTCCTTAACTTCCCTGCCTCACGGAAACGCTCTTGGAAAACGTTTTCCTAACTGTTTTTTCATAAGGCTCCCAACTTTCCTTGGAAGCCTTACTGTTATTATATACAACACTGGAAATAATTTCAACCAGAAAAAGAAATATTTTTTAATTAACAGAAACTTTCCCTGCCAATACATTTTCGTAATCCTCAAGGTTTTTCTCCAGAAGCTTTGGCGTGTCCAGTCCATAGGGGCACTTGGACGCACATTTTCCACAGTGGAGGCATTCCTTGATTTTTGCCATTTCTTCCTGCCACTCTTCACCAAGCCAGTTTGCTGACGGAGACCGACGCAGAAGCTGTGAAATCCGCGCGCAGTTATTGATCTTAATTCCCTTCGGACAGGGCATGCAATAGCCGCAGCCACGGCAGAAATCCCCTGCAAGCTCTTTCAAATCCTTCTCATATGTTGCCTTCATCTCCTCGTCCATCTCAGGTGTCTTCTCCTGATAGGACAAAAATTCCGCCAGCTCAGATTCCTTTTGAACGCCCCACAACGGCAGCACTGCCTCATGCTGACATGCAAACCAATAGCAGAGTCTGGAGTTTGTGAGCAGTCCGCCCGCAAGACCCTTCATGCCGAGAAAGCCCATTCCTGCCTCCTCACACTTCTTTACAAGCGCAATTTCCTTCTCGGAAGAGATGTACGCAAACGGAAACTGCAGCGTCTCGTACAGTCCACTCTCAATCGCTTCCTCCGCCACATTCAGCAGATGCGCTGTAATCCCGATATGTCTGATTTTCCCTTCCTGTTTCGCTTTTGCCACCGCGTCATAAACACCGTCCCCGTCGCCTGGGCGAAAACATTTCGGCGCACAGTGCAGCTGGTACACATCAATATAATCTGTTTTCAGCAAGCCAAGAGAAGTCTCCAAATCCTCCAGAACCTTGTCACCCGTCTTGGCTGTCGTCTTTGTCGCAATATAGTATTTGCTCCTGTCAACACCCTCCAACGCAATGCCCAGCTTCTTCTCACTGTCGCTGTACGCCCTCGCTGTATCAAAGAAATTCACGCCCCCATCCAGTGCCATGCGAATCAATTTTACCGCACTGTCAACGTCAATCCTCTGAATTGGAAGTGCACCAAATCCGTTTTTGTTCGCGATAATTCCCGTATTACCAAGTCTGACTGTCACCATTGTTCTCTCCTCCTTGTTATATAATTAACTTGTTTATCTGTAAAAATATGCCTATTTGTTCCTCAGATGCAGCACAAACAATCCATCATGAAGAACATCTGTCACATCACTCTCTTCCAGCTCATATTTCTCCACCGCCATTTTTTTTATCATTTTATTAATTTCTGACGTCCTCTCTTCATCCAGCGCGGAATAGTCCTCTTCATGTATAATGCCGATATTCTCCAATAGTTCCGCTACTGCCTCAGCCGTCTTTTGTCTGAGTACCAACTTCCTTAATTCACTTTCCGCACCCAGATAGATCTTCTTGCGTTCCAGTACGTCCAACGGTTTCCGCTCAGTAATCTCAACCAGCTCATTGATCATGGGTGGTAATCCCTTCACGAACTGGATCAGGCTTAGTTCATGATGTCCCCGCATAGCCTGGTCGGACGGTTGAGTTCTGAAAGCTGTGAAAAAACATAGCACCTTTGAAGGGCATTTTTGTATGGAATCCTCTTGTATTTTCCCACCCTCACTGTATGCAATCGCTTCGTATTCCCGACCGGTCGGTATATCTGCCACTGCATAGCTATGGTGGAAATACATGCTGTCTGCTGCAAATTTATTTTTCCGGAAAGCATTGTATGCCATCGGATAATAGATCCCGAACTGTTCACAGTTTTTCTCAATCTCAGGAATTAACTCCTGCTCCACAAATACGGGACTATACCGTGCCAATAAAACCAGATATCCTTCCATCTTGTTATCCCTATTTTTCTCTCCAGGCTTTCAATTCTATTTGTTTCATCCTCATGGTTTCATACAGGTCAATACCGCCTCAATACCATACAGCATGGTATCCAGTCCATCCTGATACTTATAATTTGCATTCGCCGCCAGCACGCCACTGATTCCCGTGGTAATAATCCAGATATTCGCCGCTGCTTTGTAGCTGTCTGTCCCTGCGCGCACATCGCCCGTCGATTTCCCCTCTTCGATCAGATTCATCAAAGCCTGGAGAACCTCATTTCCAACCCCTTCATCCGTGACCTTATAGAGTGCGGTATAGTACTGGAAATTAGCATTTTTTTCGTAAACATACGCAAATGCAGCTTTAATCAGTGCCATGAAATTGTCATAAAAAGATGCCTGTGGGTTTATGGCTGTCCTCGCTTTCGCCATAAGCTCCTCATTGCACCGCCGTGCTACAATCATGTTGATCTCGTCAATGTCGCGAAATCGATTGTAGATCACTCTCCGGTCACAATTGAGCTCCCTGCAAAGCCTTGTGACTGTCAGCACATCCGCCCCCTCCCGGCAGCCAATATTTACTGCAAGATCTACAATCCGCTTGCTTGTCTCATCCTCTATTCTTTTTCCTTTTGAGAACGCCATATACCTCACCCCATTCTTATTTAATATATGTAGTAAACGCAAATACTTTTGTCGTTTACTATAATTTCACAAAAGGTGTAAAGTCTTACAACATTCTATAGGACTTTACACCTTTTCACGGTTACTCTTTAATTCTGTCTATTTCTGCAAGATTAACACCCAACGAGGATAATGTAACTTTTAATTCAATGTATCGTTTGTGCATCGATTCATATGTGTCTGGATTGCTTTCTTAAATTGGCACCATCCAATCCTGTAATCTGGAAAACTCAATCACATAATCCTTTATTATGTCTGCTGCACCTGGCATACAATCGCCTACTCTCTCATATCTGTACTGATCGTTACCATAATATCATTCTTTGATTCTGTCTATTTCTGTAAGATTAACACCAGAAGAAGTCAGGATCACCTTCAGATCAATATATCTTTTTTTCAAAGATTTGTAGACTTCGGAATCCTTTTCTGACAACTGCATCCAATCCTGAATCCTTGAAAATTCCTCAATATTTTTTTGTAATATCTCTTTATCTGTCATACAATCACCAACCCTCTTCTAAAATCTGTACTGATTGTTATAACTTCATCATATCAGATTCCGATAAAAGAGTAAAGCCCAAAAAGCCTTAATTTAAGGATTTTAATTCGCTGCAATCGCATTTCCTGTATACAATTGATAATACTTGCCCTGTGCCTCGATCAGCTCATCGTGTGTACCGCGCTCAATAATCCTACCTTGTTCTAGTACCATGATGCAGTCACTGTTCTTGACTGTCGAAAGTCTGTGTGCGATCACAAATGTCGTCCTGCCTTTCATCAGCTTATCCATGCCATCCTGCACGATTTTCTCTGTACGTGTGTCGATGGAACTTGTCGCCTCATCGAGAATCAGCGCAGGCGGGTCTGCGATCGCCGCTCTCGCGATGGCAAGGAGCTGCCGCTGTCCCTGACTCAGGTTAGCGCCATCACCAGTTAACAATGTATTGTAACCTTCGGGAAGCTTCTCGATAAAATCATGCGCATTCGCAAGTTTCGCTGCCGCGATAACCTCAGCATCCGATGCATCCAGTTTGCCGTATCGGATATTTTCCATAACCGTAGCTGTAAACAAATGTGTATCCTGCAGTACGATACCAAGCGAACGGCGCAAATCCGCCTTCTTGATCTTATTGACATTAATGTTGTCATATCGTATTTTTCCATCCTGGATATCATAAAAACGGTTGATCAGATTCGTGATCGTTGTCTTGCCCGCACCAGTAGAACCTACAAACGCAATCTTCTGCCCTGGCTCCGCGAACAACTTAACATTATGAAGTACAATCTTTTCATCCGTATATCCAAAGTCAACATCATCAAACACGACACCGCCCTCAAGCCGCTGGTAAGTTGTCGTATCGCTGTCTTTGTGGTAATGTTTCCACGCCCACATTCCAGTATGCTTCTGTGTCTCCCGGATCTCTCCGTTAATCTCCTCCGCATTGACAAGAGAGACATATCCATTATCTGCCTCCGGCTCCTCATCCAGCATCTTAAAAATTCGGTCTGCACCTGCCAGCGCCATGACAACGGAGTTAAACTGTTGACTAACCTGGTTAATTGGCATATTAAAGCTCTTATTAAAGGTAAGGAAGCTTGCAAGTCCGCCGAGCGTCAGTCCACCAATATTACCCAGTGCCAGTATACCACCCACAATTGCACACACTACATAGCTTAAATTTCCAAGCTGTGAATTGATGGGACCGAGCATGTTGCCAAACTGGTTTGCATTATAAGCGCTCTCAAAAAGCTCCTCGTTCAGCTCATTGAAACGTGTCATGCTCTCTTCCTCATGACAGAACACCTTGACAACCTTCTGCCCTTCCATCATTTCCTCGACAAAGCCGTTCACTGCACCGAGGGATTTCTGCTGCGCCATGAAATACCTTCCAGAAAGTCCGGTCGCCTTCTTGGTGACAAAAAGCATGATGGAAACCATAATCAGTGTCGTGATCGTCAAGGGCACACTCAGGATAACCATGCTGATAAAAACGCTGACAATCGTGATGGCACTGTTTAAAAACTGAGGCATACTCTGGCTGATCATCTGTCTCAGAGTATCAATATCATTGGTGTATCTTGACATGATATCACCGTGTGGGTGCGTGTCAAAATACTTGATCGGCAACGCTTCCATCTTGTTAAACATATCATTTCTGATATTGCGCATCGTGCCCTGGCTCACATTGATCATAATCCTGTTGTACAGATATGATGAAAGTACTCCTATGGCATAAAAGCACGCCACTCTGAAAATTGCATGCGCCAGTCCTGAGAAATCTGGATTTTCCGTTCCCAGAAGCGGCATGATATATTCATCGATCAATGTCTGTGTAAATAAAGTTCCCTGGATATTTGCCAATACACCCACAAAAATACATATGACAACAATGATCACATGCGGGGTATAATTTTTCAACACATATCCCATAAGCCTCTTAAAAAGCTTACCGGGATTTTCAATCTTTGGTCTTGGTCCTCTCACCTGTCGTCCTGGTCCTGGCATTAGTTATCACCTCCATTTTGATCAAAGTCCGCATTTCCACCTGTCTGTGATTCATATACCTCACGGTAGATCGGACTATTACCGAGCAGCTCATCGTGTGTGCCAAATGCAGTTACCATACCATTATCCATGACAATGATACGGTCTGCATTCTGTACGCTGCTCACTCTCTGTGCGATAATCAGCTTGGTTGTGTCTGGTATCTCCTCCGCAAATGCCTTTCTGATCTTGGCATCGGTGGCAGTGTCCACCGCACTGGTGCTGTCATCGAGTATCAGAATCTTTGGCTTTTTGAGCAACGCCCTCGCGATACAAAGTCTCTGTTTCTGTCCTCCGGATACATTGGTACCACCCTGCTCAATAAAAGTATTGTATCTATCCGGCATTTTCTGTATAAACTCGTCTGCACAGGCAAGCTGGCATGCCCTGATACATTCCTCCTCCGTGGCTTCCTTGTTACCCCAGCGGAGGTTTTCCAGTATTGTACCACTGAAAAGGACATTTTTCTGCAATACGACTGCAACCTGATTTCTAAGCGCCTCCATGTCATATTTGCGCACATCCAGACCGCCCACCAACAGTTCTCCTGATGTGACATCATACAGACGGCTGATCAGATTGACAAGACTCGATTTCGCACTTCCTGTACCGCCGATAATGCCGATGGTCTCACCTGACTTGATGTCCAGATTAATATCGTTCAGAACCGGTTTACTGTCCTTATTGTAAGCAAATGACACATTCTGAAACACAATGCTTCCATCCTTCACATCCATGACAGGCTTCTCTGGGTTCTTAAGGTCCGTCTGCTCAGTCAAAACCTCCGCAATACGCTTTGCGCTGGCATAGCTCATGGACAGCATAACGACAATCATCGACACCATCATGAGACTCATCAGAATATTCATGCAGTACGCCAGCAGGCTCATCATCTCGCCTGTTGTAAGACCTCCCGCAACGATGGTCTTTGCTCCCAGCCATGAAATAAGAAGAATACAACTATATACAGTTGCCATCATCAATGGCATATTGATGACAACGAGCTTCTCTGCCTTCAGGAACATGTTGTAGATATTCTGGTTTGCCTTTGCAAACTTTTCTTTCTCATAATCCTCACGCACATATGCCTTCACAACACGGATCGCAGACACATTTTCCTGCACACTCGCATTCAGGTCGTCATACTTTTCAAATACCTGACGGAAATACTGGTTTGCCCTTGGCAGAATGAACGAAATACAAATCGCAAGGAAAATCACTGCCACAAGATAAATGCTGGCAAGCCGCGCATTAATGGAGAATGCCATCACCATTGCAATGATCATAGACGCTGGAGCACGCATTGCCATACGCAGTATCATCTGGTATGAATTCTGCATGTTTGTCACGTCTGTAGTCAGTCTTGTGATCAGGCTTGATGTAGAATACTTGTCAATATTTGAGAATGAATATGTCTGGATATTCTCAAACATTGCCTTTCTGAGGTTCCGCGCAAAGCCTGTCGATGCCCTCGCACCGTACTTCGCCCCCATAAGACCCGCCCACAATCCAATCAGTGCCACCACGATCATTAAGCCACCGACCTTGTAAATATGGTTCAGGTTTCCTGAATTGACACCATCATCAATGATTGATGCCATCAGCAGCGGAATAATCATTTCCATGATAACCTCCAAAATCATGAAAACATGCGTAAGTATGGAATCTTTTTTGAATTCCTTGATTTGTGCGCCTAATACCTTTAGCATAAATAACCCTCCATTCACATATTATTTCAATCTATAAATAAATAGCCATAGATTTCTTTGGCTATTGATTCATGTTGGATACAAGCTTTTGTGCAACTTCGTAGAAAATGTCGAGTTTCTCATCCGCTATGCCCTCAATCACTGTGTTCTCCATGTTCTCAATCATTGCCTTTGTCTTGGCCGCGATTTCTTTTCCCTGTTCGGTCAAAAAGATCTGTTTCAGTCTGGCATCTCCCTCCACTGCTGCCCGCCTGATATACCCTTTCTTCTCCATAAGCTGTAAAATCGTAGTCACTGTGGATCTCTTGATGCAAAAATCTGACTCAATCGTCTTCTGATAGATCGCCCTCTCTTGATTATGATGAAGGTATCCCATGATCCAGCCATGCATCAATGTCACCTCATCAAGCCCTTCTGCCATGCCGCATGTTATAAATTTCCTCTTAAATGCACCATTTAATTCCCGGATCATATGCCCTATTTTTCTCGATTCAGGCATATTGCGGCAATAGCTATTAAACCCGTCCATATCGTATCCACCTCTTTCCCATGCAATGATTTCATATTCATTATTATCACAGCTCAAATCTGTTCGTCTTCAAACTGTTTGTGTGCTAACATTTTATTCCCTGATAAAAAATAAGTCAATATCTTTTACGCACTTCACACTTTTTTCACATTTATACCCCTCGCGTGCCTCGCACGCATACCAATCAATAGTTTACTTTGCACCATATGGTTTCATCTGCTCTGTTCCGCAATCTTCTCCGCCAAATCCTGCAGATACATCCAGCGTTCCATTTTCTCTTCAAGAAGCTGCTCTGTATCCCCTTTGTCTTTCGAAAGCTCATTCAACTTCACAAAATCACTGGCATGTTCTGCCATATCTGCTTCCAGTTTTTCTAATTTTTCTTCCAATACTGCAATTTCATCTTCAATTGACTCATATTCTTTTTGCTCTTTATAGGTAAATTTAAGTTTATCCTGACGGTTCTTTACATTCTTTAAGCTTGCACTGGATTCCTTTGTTCCTGTCCGCACCATATTTTTATCTGTGGACGCTTCTACACTGTTTCCCTCTTCTTCCATCAGTTTCACCTGATAATCTGTAAAACCACCTTCGTACTGTCTGATTTTACCTTCCTGAAACGCAAAAATCCGTCTCACAACCCTGTCCAGAAAATAGCGGTCATGGGAAACAACAATCACAATACCATCAAAATGGTCAAGATAATCCTCCAAAATAGTGAGTGTCTGTATATCCAGATCATTGGTAGGCTCATCGAGAATCAGCACATTTGGTGCCTCCATCAGTACACGCAATAGATTCAGCCTGCGTCTTTCCCCACCAGAGAGCTTGCCGAGCAGCCCATACTGTTTCTCCGGCGGGAACAGAAACCTGTCCAGCATAACTGATGCAGAGATCGAACCGTCCATAGTCTGCACATACTCTGCAGTATTCCTGATATAATCTATGACACGCATGTCAGGTTTCATATATGCAAGACCTGCACTTTCATCATTGCGTATCTCCTGTGCATAATACCCGATCTTGATCGTCTGCCCGGTTACAACCTCACCTGCGTCTGGTGGTTCCATGCCGCAGATGACTCTCATAAGTGTTGATTTTCCACAGCCATTTTCCCCAATAAAACCGATCCTGTCATTTTTCAGGAAGATGTAACTGAAATCGTTGATCAGATTTTTTCCGTCATAGCCCTTTGTGATATTTTTTAATTCTACTGTTGTCTTTCCCATGCGTGTCGTTACCGAACTCAACTCCAGCTGCGCATCCTGCTGTGGGCCTCTCTGCGCTGCTAAGTTCTCATAACGCTGTATATGCGCCTTCTGTTTGGTGCTTCTGGCGCGTGCCCCCCTCTTCATCCACTCAATTTCCACACGCAGAATACTTTGTCTCTTCCGCTCTGTGGCAAGCTCCATATCCTCTCGCTGTGCCTTCAGCTCCAAAAAACCTGTGTAGTTTGTCTGGTAACTATATATCTTTCCCTTGTCGATCTCCACAATCCTATTGGACACACTATCAAGAAAATACCTGTCATGCGTCACCATGACCAAGGCTCCTCGGAAGTTTTTCAGATATTCCTCCAGCCAGTCCGCCATGGAAGAATCCAAATGGTTTGTTGGCTCATCAAGCACCAGTACATCCGCTTTTGACAATAAGGTATTGGCAAGCGCTATTCTCTTGCGCTGCCCGCCCGACATCGTATCGACTTTCTGCCCATATTCTCTGATGCCCAGTTTTTGCAGCATTGTCTTTGCATCACTCTCCAGAGACCATTCATTGTCATGCGTGAGATTGCCTTCCATGACTGCCTCAAGCACATTTGTATTCTTGTGAAAATCCGGTGTCTGTGGCAGATACCGGATCACGATATTGTTTGCCCTTGTGATTGTACCTTTGTCCGGTGTCTCCATGCCTATGATCATCTTCAACAAAGTCGTTTTTCCTGTGCCGTTAATGCCTATGATTCCCACCTTTTCCATCTCATCAACCGTAAAGGAAGCATCCCCAAAAAGCGGCGTATCCGTATAGTACTTGGTAATATTCTCTATATTGATAAGATTCATTAATAATACCCTTTCGCAGTTTTCAATCCATTTTATATTCTCTGATTTGATTAATTCTAAACAGAACACCTTCCATCCAGAACTTATATCAGAATTTCCTAAGTTCAATCGAATCATCGTCAGGTGTATTCTCCACCGACTTAACAACCACATCATAGCCAAAATCGCTGTTCACCTGCACATGCACTGTATCACCGCACTTATGACCTGTGAGCGCTTTCCCAATCGGAGATTCGATGCTGATGAGTCCCTGCAGTGGATTGTTCCGCACTGTAGTTACCAGACGATATGTCTCAATCGTCCCATCCTCCACAAATTCAACCTCCACTGTCTTGTTAAGACCGATTTCATCCTCCTTGGCATCGTCCTCAATAATCTGTGCTGTTTTGATCATCCGTTCAAGATAACGAATACGACTCTCATTCTGGTTCTTGTATTTCTTGGCAGCATAATACTCAAAATTCTCACTCAGGTCGCCCTGCGCCCTTGCTTCCTTTACCGCCTCCAATGCCTCTTTTCGTATCACGAGCTTTCTGTGCTCGATCTCCTCTTCCATCTTTTTAATATCATTTCTTGTCAGTTTATCATTCATTTTTATACCCTCCCGCGTGCGCTCCGGCACGCATACTAATCAATAGTTTGAAAGTGACAAAAATATTGCGACAACGCATCTCTCTTCACAACAAATCGAGCAGGTGTCCCTGCCCGATTCTTTTACTTCACTTTGCTCCTTTGAGCAAAACATTTCCTGCACCGACAAATTCGGTCTTCACTCAAAGGTAAATTGTCTCAAACTTCACTACTTCGTCTTATTGACCAGCTTGCTTTTATGGATTGCATACAATGGAAGTGCAATAAACACCATACCGCCAAGAATATTTCCGATCGTGACTGGTATCAGATTAGACACAAAACCACCTATATTCAGATTTGCAGCAATCTGGTCAGCCGTGATACCATATAACTCCTCTGCTCTTGCTGCATATGTACTGTTTGTACTTGCAATGATGCCTGCTGGAATATAAAACATATTGGCTACACAGTGCTCCCAACCGCCAATGACAAAAGCACTGATTGGAAAAAAGATTGCCCACACCTTGCCTGCGATATCCTTTGCGGCAGTAGCCATCAGCACAGCCATGCACACGAGGATATTGCAGAGTATTCCAGAACAAACCGCCTTAAACGGTGTGATCGTCGCCTTTCCATAAGCTACCTTGATCGTAAAAGCACCCAGCGCTCCATCTGTATAATCCAGAAGACCACTGAAATATACAAGAGTCGCAATCAGAACTGCACCAACCATGTTGCTGAAAAATACAATGACAAGTATCTTGATCATCGCAAGTGCATTGAACCGTTTGCCGACCACTCCGGCAATCACCAGGCAGTCCCCTGTAAAAAGTTCGCCCCCAACAAAAACGATCATCATGAGACCTACTGGGAATATGCAGCCCGCAAGTGTCTTAGATAATCCCTGATTGGCGATATTATGTACTGCTGCATTGCTCGATGCACCGCCAAATGCAATAAACGCGCCTGCCATAATGCCGAGCAGTATGCACTTCAATAAAGGAAGCTTTACCTTGCCCTCTCCCGCCTTCATATTTGCTTCCAGCACCTGCGCTGGAGAATTAAATGCATTGTCCATCTTTTTGTACTCCTTTTACTTTTTTCTAACTGTCTCTTAATCTTCACAGTTATTATTAATCAATAAAAGTATACATCATAACACACTTTGTTGTCTATATCATATTTACAATTCTATATTCCTATCCAATCTTACACTCCTTCCCCTGAAATGCAAACCCATATTTCCTGATCCGTTCTGGTTCTATTCCTTTTGCCTCCAGCACTGCACTGTAGCGTTTCTGCTCGATCTGCGATAATGCAGCTGCTGCTGTATCATCGAGTGTCTTTTCATCATCGGGATCATGTACCTTAAATTCCATAATGATCGCATCATCGCTTTCATTCAGGGGTTCCAGCATCACATCATACCTACCGAAGCCGCTCTCGCGGTTCGAAGTCATAACATATCTGTCTGAGAGCTCCACCATAAGTCCAAGTACAAATCCGTGATAAAACCGTTCTGGCTCTGTATATTCTGATGGCTTGTTTCCTGTATCAAAATAGCTGAATGTCGCGAGCGCCACCCGGTTCATATAGCGGTTCATCGCTTTTTTGTCATTGATGAGCAGTGCTTTGATAAAGTCATTGTAATCTGACTCTGTGCTTCCGCCAAACCAGCTCTTTACCATGTTTCTGAACATTCTTTTCACTTCAAAGTTGGTCAGCGTAAGAGTGTACCTGGAGTCACCTTCCTTATCCGAATCCACAGCATAACCTGGCTGTACGGTTGTCACTTTCAGTACTTTCAGATATCCTGTTGCCAACAGCAGACTCCAGACTGCATTGACATTGCCGTTAAGCTGATTGAACACGATCTGTTCATCAATTTCGGCCTGAAAGCTTTTTCCCTGCAGGAGTTCCTCCATCGTCTGCTTGACCTTGGAACTACCTCTCTGAATCAGTGAGTTTACAAGACCGTTGCCGCTTGTGTTTGACCAGTACGCATCATATTTAGCATTATTTTCAATGAACGATATGATCGACCATGGATTATAGATATCCGTGTGTGTTCCGAAGATAAAACCATCATACCATCTCTTCACACCTTGTTTCTCGCTTCTAAGCCCCTTTTCGTCAATCGCTGCAAAAACCTCTTCTTCCAAAAATCCAAAACAAGATGCATATTTGTCAGACGTCGTGGTCACCACTTTCAGATTATTCAGATCCGAAAAGATGCTCTCTTTCGAGATTCTCGTGATTCCTGTGATGATTCCTCTGTAAATGTGGTCATTTGTCTTGAATGTGGCATTGAAGAAACTTCCGAAAAATTCCACTGCCTGATCCCAGTTGCCCGCAAGCCAAGCTTCCTGCATCGGTGTGTCGTATTCATCAAGCAGTATGATCGCCTTTTTACCGAAGCATCTTTCCATATACCCACCTAGACGATTGAGTGCTATGGATACATCAGCATCAGACATCTTATCATTTATGGAATGATAATACGCTCTGTCATCATCTGCAAATATGTCAGATAACATCATGCTGCTATGTTTATTGTAAACATCGGAAATGATCTGTTTCACTGCAGTCTTGATCCCGGCAACCTCCCCAGTCTTAACAGACGCAAAACTCAAAAATATCACAGGAAATGTCCCCTGCAGTTGTCTGTACTTCTCTTCTCTCCAGATGGATTTCCCCTCAAACAGTTCACCGCGTCCTGCATATTTATTGGAAAAAAAGCATTCAACTGTACTCATGTTAAGTGTCTTGCCAAATCTGCGCGGTCTGGTGATCAGTGTCACCTTATCGCCATATTCCCACCATTCCCTGATAAAATGTGTCTTATCGATATAGAAGATATTCTCTGTGATCATTTCCTCATAGTTCTGATATTCGAGAGCAGGTCTGCCTAACATATCTGTTCCTCCTTGCCATTTATGAAACCAGTGTGATCTGTTTATCTTCGTTATAGCCATTTTCATATAATACATCTATGTATTTCTTCCTGATATTCAGCCTTCTGATGAACCTGTTCACTGTCTATGTTATCTTTGCCATGTTGTCTCCCTTATTATACTAGATTCAAACACTTTATTCAATCGTTCATTTGTTCTGTATATAATATAAATGATGGGGATAATCTTTTTTATTCACCAGATTTTCCAATTAAAAAACTCCCAACCTAAAGCATCCTATGTCCTTCTGACAATTGCATACTTTACGTTGGGAGTTTCCTTGTCATTCAATTCTATCATCCTATCCGATCCTGCATTCCTTTCCCTGAAATGCAAACCCATATTTCCTGATCCGTTTCAGTTCTATTCCTTTTGCCTCCAGCACTGCACTGTAGCGTTTCTGCTCAAGCTGCGATAATGCAGCCGCTACTGTATCATCGAGAGTCTTTTCATCATCAGGATCATATACCTTGAATTCCATAATGATCGCATCATCGCTTTCATTCAATGGTTCCAGCATCACATCATATCGTCCGAAACCACTTTCGCGGTTCGAAGTCATGGCATATCTGTCTGAGAGCTCTACCATAAGTCCAAGTACAAATCCGTGGTAGAACCGTTCCGGCTCTGCATATTCTGATGGTTTGTTTCCTGTATCAAAATAACTGAATGTCGCAAGCGCCACCCTGTTCATATAGCGGTTCATCGCTTTTTTGTCATCGATGAGCAGTGCTTTGATAAAGTCATTATAAGCAGACTTGGCGCGCCCGCCAAACCAGCCGATTATCATTTTCCGAAACATTTTTTTAACTTCGAAATTGGTAATTGCAAGTGTATACCAGACATCGCCCTCCTCATCGAACTCATCCGCATCACTGTTACCTATTCTTTTCAGCCCCAGTACCTTAAGATACCCAGTTGCCAGAAGCAGACTCCAGACTGCCGCCGCATCATCATTCAGCTGGCTAAACACAATCTGCTCATCAATCTTCGTCACAAAGCTCCCCCCTTTCAGAAGCTTCTCCATTGTTTGCTTGATATCAGGGGTTCCCTTTTGTATCAGCGCGTTCACAAGACCATTTCCACTTGTGTTCGACCAGTACGCATCATATTTAGCATTATTTTCAATGAATGATATGATCGACCATGGATTATAGATATCCGTGTGTGTTCCGAAGATAAAACCATCATACCATCTCTTCACACCTTGCTTTTCGTTTCCAAGTCCCTTTTCGTCAATCGCTGCAAAAACCTCTTCTTCCAAAAAACCAAAACAAGATGCATATTTGTCAGACGTCGTTGTCACCACTTTCAGATTATTTAGATCTGAAAAGATGCTCTCCTTCGAGATTCTTGTAATCCCTGTGATGATTCCTCGATAAATATGGTCATTTGTCTTAAATGTGGCATTGAAAAAACTCCTGAAAAATTCCACTGCCTGATCCCAGTTCCCTGCAAGCCATGCCTCCTGCATCGGCGTGTCATATTCATCTAGCAGTACAATTACCTTTTTGCAATAATGATTTTCAAGATAAATGCAAAGACTGTTTATTGATGTATATGCCATATCATCACTCATGTCATAGATCATTTTATCAAAATATGCCCTATCCATGTCATTAAATTCTTCCGATGTCATCATTTCTCTATATTCCCTGTAGACATTGGAAATGATTTTTTTCACTGCGGTCTTAATCCCGGCAACATCGCCAGTCTTAACTGACGCAAAACTCAAAAATATCACAGGAAATGTCCCCTGCAGCTGCCTGTATTTGTAATCTCCGTCAGGAGATTTTTCACTCCAGATGGATTTTCCCTCAAACAGATCACCGCGCCCTGCATATTTATTGGAAAAGAAACATTCAACGGTGCTCATATTCAGCGTCTTGCCAAATCTGCGCGGCCTTGTGATCAGAGTAACCTTGTCGCCGTATTCCCACCATTCCTTGATAAAATGTGTCTTATCGATATAGAAAATATTTTCTGTGATTACTTCCTCATAGTTTTGGTATCCGAGAGCAGGTCTGCCTAACATTTCTGTTCCTCCTTGCCATTTATGAAACCAGTATAACTCGCTTAATCTCATTATAGCCGTTCTAATAGCACATTACAATATTTTTTCCTAACGTAAAGTGTGCAATTGTCAAGGTACAGCATTTAATTTACAAATCTATTATATTCTCCCGTTTGTCCAGGACTGTAATCTGCGTGTCCCAGAGCAAAAATTATATTACTGTCGATACCACTTTGGAGAGAGACAATCAGATTACAGGAACTGCACAAAAAAGAAGCCCGCATACGCGAGCTTGAAAAAGAGCAAAAATGAATATTCTATTTCGAATCGTCAAGTTTCAGTACGGACATAAACGCCTTCTGGGGTATTTCCACGCTGCCCACCTGCCGCATGCGCTTCTTGCCTTCCTTCTGTTTTTCAAGAAGTTTCTTCTTTCGTGTGATATCTCCGCCATAGCACTTGGCGAGAACATCTTTGCGCATTGCCTTCACGGTCTCCCTTGCGATGATCTTGCCACCCACAGCAGCCTGTATCGGAATCTCAAACAGATGCCTTGGTATCTCGTCTTTCAATTTCTCACACATACGTCTGCCTCTGTTATAAGCAGATTCTTTGTGTACAATGAAAGACAATGCATCTACTTCCTCCCTGTTGATCAGAATATCAAGCTTAACCAGCTCAGACTGTTCATAGCCCTTAATGTCATAGTCAAATGAAGCATATCCTCTTGAGCGCGACTTAAGCGCATCAAAGAAATCATAGATGATCTCATTCAATGGAAGCTCGTATTTTAACAGTGCCCGCGTTTCTTCCACATAGTCCATGCCAAGGTAACGCCCGCGCCTCTCCTGACAAAGCTCCATAATAGAACCGATAAACTCTGTTGTCACCATGATTTCAGCGCTGACGATCGGCTCCTCCATATAGTCAATCTCTGACGGGTCTGGCAGATTGGAGGGATTTGTCAGTTCGATGATATCGCCATTTGTCTTGTGAACCTTGTAGACAACACCTGGCGCTGTCGTCACGAGGTCAAGATTGTACTCGCGCTCCAGCCGTTCCTGAATGATCTCAAGATGCAGCAGTCCCAAAAATCCACATCGAAAGCCAAATCCCAACGCCACCGAAGTCTCAGGCTCATAGAAAAGCGATGCATCATTTAGCTGTAGTTTTTCCAGCGCATCTCTCAGATCCGGATATTTTGCACCATCAGCAGGGTAAAGCCCACAGTACACCATAGACTGTACCTTTTTATATCCCGGAAGCGGCTCCGCACAAGGATTCTCCGCATTTGTGACAGTATCTCCGACTGCTGTATCTTTTACATTTTTGATGGACGCGGTCAGATAGCCAACCATTCCAGCCGATAATTCCTCACAGGGAATAAACTGCCCTGCCCCGAAATATCCAACCTCCACCACATCAAATGACGCCCCCGTCGCCATCATCTTAATCTTCGTTCCTTTGGAAACGCTCCCTTCCATGATGCGGCAAAAAACAATGACACCCTTATAAGAATCATAAACGGAGTCAAAGATCAGTGCCTGCAGCGGATTGTCCGCGCTGCCCTTAGGTGCTGGTATTTTATGAATAACCGCCTCTAAAACCTCTTCAATGCCGACGCCGTTTTTTGCTGATATCAGCGGCGCGTCCTGTGCTTCAATGCCAATAACATCCTCAATCTCATTTTTCACCCAGTCCGGACGTGCACTTGGAAGGTCGATCTTGTTGACCACAGGAAAAACATCAAGGTCATGGTCCAGTGCCAGATACACATTTGCAAGTGTCTGCGCCTCAATCCCCTGCGCTGCATCCACGACCAGGATAGCCCCGTCACAGGCAGCCAGCGCACGGCTCACTTCATAATTAAAATCAACGTGTCCCGGCGTGTCAATCAGGTTAAAAATGTATTCATTTCCGTCCTGCGACTTATAAACAGTGCGGACAGTCTGCGCCTTGATCGTGATACCTCTCTCCCGCTCCAACTCCATGTTGTCAAGGATCTGATCCTGCATCTCACGGCTCGTCAAAAGTCCCGTCTTTTCTATGATCCTGTCCGCAAGTGTGGACTTCCCGTGATCGATATGAGCCACAATGCAGAAATTCCTGATTTTACTCTGATCAAAATTTGACATAACTATCTATCTCCTTTTACTCCTTCTATACCCCATCCAGACCAGGACAAGCAATCCTGCAAGCAGCGCCATCCAGACACCTGTTGGTACATCGGCAATATCAAAGCACCTGACATTGATCCACATCTGGTTGATCGCCTTGTTGGCATCTTCATCAAAATATCGCATGATCGCAGTCCTCTCCATGACGTCCTGCGGCGGATACTGACTGTAGAGCTGCCTGCCCACCTGACTGCCCGTCGACTGCAGAATATAATTCTCATCGCTGTTATCTCCGCTAAAGAAATACCCCACAGGGTATTCCATGATATCCTCTTCCTCCTCATCAGCACCATAACACCAATTCATATATTCATAGATGGTATCATCCTCTTTATTTCCTGCAATCGATGAAGTATATCCGATATAGTACATATTTCTGACGGCATTGTCCGTTCTTGACACAAAATTCACAAAAGCCTCCGCTGCATGCTGTCTGTCTGCATTGTCATCGATACCACTCTTCAGCATTACCCAGCCATCGAACCAGAGATTCGTGCTCTCCCTGGGCACTGCAAACCGAAGCTCAAAGTCATCCTCATCCGCCTGATCCATGGCATAGACCGCGTCACCCGACCACTGGTAATTTGCCACAATCTTACCAGTTATCATATCCGCTTTTCCGCTGTCTGTCTCGAGGGAATACACATTGCCCATCAATTCATCCAAAAGTTCCTGCGCCTGTTCAATCGTCTCCGGGCTCACGTCATTCATCACATCAGCCAGCTTGTCATGGTAATCCACTGAGTGGATAAAATTCTCGTCTGTCAGTTCATCAGCCTTCAAAATCCCAAGTGCTGCAAAGTAAGAGTCCCGCACATTATCCTTTAACGTAATCTGCCTGTGAAACTTCGGATTGCCGAAGATTTCCCATGTTGATGCCTCCTCTTCCGTCACAAGCTCCGGATTATACAAAACACCTGTTATTCCCCACATATATCCGGCAGCATACTTGCTCCAGCTCTCGCCGCCAATCTCATTGAATTCCAATGTCTCCTGAATAAAAGGTGATACATTGTTGATATAAAAATTGTTGGCATTGTCCGTATCATAAAAACTGTCCGAGTACGGCAGAAGCCTGTCCTCCGCCATCAGTTTCATGATCATATACTCCGACGGGCACACCAGGTCATACGTATCACCCATGTTTAACTGATTATAGAGATCCTCATTTGTGCCAAAACAGGAGTACTCTACACGCACCTCCCTGCCATAAGTCTCTCTGTACCAGTCCTCAAACTCCTCATAGAGCGGTCTCTCCCCAAAGATCACAGTGCCATTGTCAAGTGCGATTGCTTCCTCTTCATCCCATTCTCCGAGGTCGATATATTCCTCCCAGCTGCACACGCGCAATATAATGGGTTCCTCACGCGCATATACTGTTCCACTCAAAAAGCTGCACACTGCGAACGCACTAAGCACAGCAAGCGCTCTACTGTTACCTATTTTTGCCATTTTCCGCACCTGCCCTTTTTTCATTTTTGTTATTTTTATTTCCACTCATATTCATAACCGTCACCATCAGCACAACCACCACGAATATGATCGTAGAAAGTGCCCACAGCGCTGTTTTAATATCCGTCTGCGAACCCCTTGTCGCATTTACCACATAAGTACTGATCGTGTCAAATGTCGCGGGCTTTGTATAACTTGTGATGAAATAATCGTCAAGTGACAGCGTGACCGCTAAGGCAAACCCTGATACAACACCTGGAAAGATCTGCGGAAACACCACACGCCTCAGTGCCATCGCCGGAGATGCCCCCAGGTCAAGCGCCGCCTCATACAGACTGTTATCCATCTGCTTTAACTTCGGCACAACAGACAAATATACAAAAGGAGCCTCCAACACCACATGACCAATCAATAGCGAGATAAAAC
Organism: Lachnospiraceae bacterium; assembly: GCA_029067205.1. Classification (GTDB taxonomy): domain Bacteria; phylum Bacillota; class Clostridia; order Lachnospirales; family Lachnospiraceae; genus COE1. Next base: position 10,163 of record JAIEEY010000378.1, on the reverse strand, counting down.
TCCCCTTGTCCACGCCGCATACTCCAATTAGTAGTATACACAGTGAAAATGCCGTTACAACCTCTGCATTTACAACGGGCACCTGATTCAGCGCCCCCACTACCGCATTCCCAAATCTTCCTGAATAAAAGACGCCCACAGCGCCAAATGTGCCAAGTATCGTTGAGACAAAAGCAGAACCAATCGCAAGAACTAGCGTTCCCAGAATCATGGCTCTCAGATCAGGTTTCGTAAACAGAGTCTCGTAGTTTTTCAGCGAAAATCCATGTATAGCTCCGATATTCGCAGAATCCGTAAAGCTGTACACTGCCAGCACAAAAATGGGCAGATACAGCAATATCACCATCAACACCAGAAATGCCCTGCTAAAAGCCTTCTTCATCACCCAAGTACACCTCCCCTGCTGCTGCCCGCATCCTGATCCGCATAGCGGTTCGTCAGCAATGTAAATACCAGAATGATCACCAGCAAAATCAGCGCGATCATCGAACCATTATGCCAGTCATAGGCGCTGAAATACGCTCCAATCAGACTTCCCATAATATAAGTGCTGTTGTAGAGCATATCGAGCACAACATAGTTCGTCATGGACGGAAGAAACACCATCACGATACCGCTGATGATCCCCGGAACAGACAGCGGAAGTGTCACTTTCAGGAATGTCTGAACCGTGTCGGCTCCAAGGTCTGCCGCCGCCTCCAGGAGGCTCCCGTCAAGCTTTAACAAAGTCGTATAGATCGGAAGAATCATAAATGGCAGAAAGTCATATGTCATACCAATCAGTGTGTTCAAAAACGGGTGATAGGCAAGATTTCCCTCTACCATGGTAAGAATTTCCTTAAGCGCCGTAATCCGGAGTGTAAAATTAATCCACATAGGCATGACAAAAACCATAAGTATCACCGACTTATGTTTCATATTGCTCCGCGCCAGTATATATGCAATCGGATACGCCAGCATCAGGCAGGTACATGTAGTGGCAACCGCAATGCCGAAACTGTAGGCAAGCGTTCCAATCGTATTGGGACTGAAAAAAAATCCAGTCAGGTTTTCAAGGGTAAACTGTCCTTCCCCGTTTGTAAATGCATAATAGATAATAACAATCAAAGGCGCCAGCACAAAGCATACCAGAAACAGGCCATACGGTATGCACAGCTGCGACCTCTGAAAACGAATTTTTTCCATTCGCCCCCTCCTTATTTCTTAATGGCATAATGAAATTTCTCTTTTGGTATCAGCAGGCTCACATAATCATCCATATTCCACAGATACTCGTCAGACACGATAAAATCCTCATCTTCCTCTGTACGTACCACATAACTGTAATGGTCGCCCTTATAGATTAGGTTGATGATATGTCCCCTGAGGATTCCTGCTTCCTTATCATCACTCATTGTGATATCTCCTGGATTTACAGACACGATCACCTTAATACGGTCTGGCTCAATGATATCGCCATGTGCGTCCACAAGTGCCCCATCTGTGCTAAATGAGGAACCTGGTATCAAGGCAGTCAGATCACAATCAAGCATTCCCCCGAGAAACGCCAATCTGTATTCCTTGTCCAACCCGGATTCAATACGGTTTATCGTGTTCTCCGCCAGCATAATGTGAATCCCTTCCGGCTCGATATACAGTCCAACTACAGCGTTCAGCTCCGCCTTTCTAGTAGATTGTATCACTATCTCATTCTTGCCGGATTGTACTGTAATCTCATAGTGCACGCCCTTAAATATGACTGAAGTCACGGTTCCTCTGATAATTCCCTGCTCCGGTGTCGTGATTGTAACATCCTCCGGCCGCACCACTGCATCGATCATCGTTCCATGCTCGACATCGTCCACACACTCAAATTCTGCCCCGCAGAACCGTACCCTGCATTTTCCTGTCATAATGCCGCTAAAAATGTTACTCTCCCCAATAAAATCGGCAACAAAAGCATTTTTCGGTTCATTATAGATATCCTCCGGCGTGCCGATCTGTTGGATTTTCCCCTCAGACATCACGACAATCTTATCGGACATGGTAAGTGCTTCCTCCTGGTCATGCGTCACATAGATAAACGTGATTCCCAATTTTTCATGCATGCCCTTTAACTCGAGCTGCATCTCCTTGCGCATCTTTAAGTCCAGTGCACCCAATGGTTCATCCAGAAGCAGGATTTCCGGCTCGTTGACAATTGCCCGCGCAATCGCGATACGCTGCTGCTGGCCGCCCGAGAGCGTCTGTATTCCCCTGTCCTCAAAATCCTCTAAATCCACCATCTCCAGTGCTTTCTGAACCTTCTTTACGATATCCGCTTTCGGAAGCTTCTTTAATTTCAGCCCAAAGGCAACATTTTCAAATACATTTAAGTGCGGAAACAATGCGTATCTCTGAAAAACGGTATTGATAGGACGTTTATTGGGCGGCAGATCCCGTATATCCTCACCGTTTAACAACAGCTCTCCTTCTGTCGGCTTATCAAATCCTGCGATCATGCGCAGTGTCGTCGTCTTCCCACAGCCCGAAGGCCCCAGAAATGTAACAAACTCGCCTCTCTGTACTGTAAGGTTGAAATCGTCAACCACGCGAAAACCGTCATCAAAAGTACGGCTGATATGCTTTAACTCAATAATATTTTCCCCCAACTCCTGTCCTCCTCATTTCGTAAACTACCATCCTGCAATGCCTGCATCCACTCAATCCACATTTTTATTCTTTTAATCATTATCTTTTCATTAGAATCTTTAATGCATCACTTTGTAGTGTACCATATACTTATGAGAATTGCTACTGAAAAAAAATTTTTATTATCATTGCAGATGGAATCCCCCGAAAGCCCTTTAACTTTGGCACAAATCTGCCGATAATATTTGTATATTAACTTGGGAGGGATTCTATATGACTGTTCAATATGAACCTATGAAGCTTATTGACCAAATTAGGCAAAACAACTATTCCTATACACACTCCTACACCAAAAAGGTAACAGAAGCTGATGCCAATGTTGAAAAACTTCAGGATAAAGCAGAAGCTTTCAAAAAAAGTGTAAAGAAATTAAAACGCTATTCCTCAGGAGGAATCTCAAAGGATTTGCTTGAAAGCCAGATTGAAGATCTGGTGAAATCCTATAATGATATGAAGAACAGCTCAACCAAAGTAACAGATAAAGATGTGCAGAAGCAGATTTCAAAACTCGAAAAACTGTTCTCTGACAATGAAAAAGAACTGAAAAAAATCGGCGTAGAGAAAGTTAACGGCAAATATTCATTTGACAGTAAAACTTTCGCAGATGCTGTTGACAAAGTGATTGATGCTCTTTTTGTCGGTCATGATTCTTTCATCGGACAGGCAGATAAGATCATGCGCAAGGTGGATGAAACTGCTGGCGATGCACAATACAATATTAATGAGTACAAATTGAGCAGGACATTGAACTATGAGGAAGCAGATATGGCGCTTGCTGCCAATATGACACTTGCGGGACAGACCACATCGGTCATGACAATTGTCCAATCCAGCAATTTATCTGATAGCACCATTCAGGATTCGACTAAAAAATTATTAGCATATTTTGCCCAGTCAGTGTATCATGCAGACGGCACAAACGAAAACGAAAATATAGACAAACTGAATCAGCTGTGCCTTGATCACAAAGACAAGCTTGCCAAACTTGGTCTGACCTTTGACAATGAACAGAAAAATATGGTATTTAATGCCAGTGTCAATATGACTGATCCTGACTTCCAGAATACATACAATGAATTGTTTGGCAAAAATGCCTTGTTTGGAAATGCAGTTTCAGAGTATTGCAAAAATATCTTCAATGATATCGTTCAGCCTGATAAGATTGGTGTATCCATTATTGATGCACAGGCATAAACAATGTAACAAAGGATATGCCAGGGTCAATGCCCCAGCATATCCTCAATAAATATCCCATATCCTTTCGTACTATCTTGTACAAGCACATGTGTGACAGCACCCACAAATCTGCCATTTTGCACTATCGGCGCGCCTGACATTCCTTGTACAATACCACCAGTTACTGAAAGCAATTCCTTATCCGTGACCTCGAGGGAGATCTGACGATTCACTGCCTCCTTTCCCGGAGTAAGCTTTGTGATCTCCACATCATAGTACTTTGCCACGCCATCAATAGCACACAGTATCTGTGCTGGTCCTGTTGTCACCTCCTGTTTCAATGCAATAGGCAGAGCCTCCCTCCCAGCAGTATATTCGCTTAGAAGCTCCGCATTTGCCACGCCATAGATCCCCTGTATTGTGTTGTCTACGATCACCCCCGATACTTGATCTGGCTTGTATTCAATCACACCTGTCAGTTCTCCTGGATTTCCTTTCTCGCCGCGCTTGACTGCTACAATCTCCGTATGGTACAAAAGCCCACTTCCCAGTTTTAAAAGCTCGCCGGTATCCATGTCATTGATGCCATGTCCCAGTGCCCCAAACTGGTTCTGACTGTCTACATAAGTCATCGTTCCTATCCCCTGCGCGCTGTCCCTGAGCCATGCACCCATTTTATAGATATTATTGGCATCTGCTTCTGGCTTGATCTTTACCTGAATCAACTCGTCCTTTCTGGAAACCTGAAAAATGATCTCCGCCCCATTTCCATTTTCTACATATTCCCTGACCTGCTTCTTATCACTGATTGCCACTCCATCCATCGCAGTGAGATAATCCCCCGCTTGCAGCTTATAGTCAGAAGGTGCATACTTGTCACCGCCTGCTCCCTCGAAACTGCCTGTGTCCACCACTAACACGCCTTGTGTCCTGACATAGATGCCAATCGGTCTTCCCACTGGTGTCAAGGTCGTGTTCTCTATGACCTGAATATCCACATCCTTGAGCGGTACAATGCCAAAAAGTTTCAGCCGCATCTGATAGGAGCTTGTCGTGTCTCCTGCCACAATCGTAAGCGGCTGATTGAGTGCCAGGGTTGTCTCAGAATCCGTACTGAGAATCCCTGATGCCGGAACGCGTAGATTGAATTCCTCACTCGTTCCGGCCTTAATACTAATTGTACTAGGTATGGTACTCTGATAATATGCGTAAGTCGCCCAACAGAATAGCCCAATCGCAAATCCCAAAAAAACATATAAAAATAAGAGATATTTCATCCGCCTGCTCAACGCAGTATGTTTCATGTTCTCTACTTTCATCCATCCACTACCTTACTAAGTTTAATCTTTGCATACATTTGACCAATTGTAGTATATGGATTTTTTTATAAAATAAACGACATGTCTAATTTTTTACTTATCCTTTGCCGCAAGCCGTTTCTGCCGCTTCATCTTTCTTCTTTCCTTTGCCTCTTTTCTGCCCTGTTTGCTCATTAACAGATAAAAACTTGGCAATAATAACAGAATCAACAGTGTGGAGGTAATCAGCCCTCCGATAATGATGAGCGACATTCCCTTCATCATCGCCGCATTTTCATTTTGTGTAAAGATCATCGGTATCATTGACAAAATAGTCGTCAATGTTGTCATAAGGATCGGACGCAGTCGCAGTCGCCCGCTTTCCATCAAGGCATCATTTAACGGCATCGTCTCCTTTAACTGGTTGGTCGTATCGACATACAAAATACCGTTGTTGACTACGATACCTACCAGCATCAGCACACCCATCAAAGATGTCATATTCAGCGTCGAACCTGAGATAAACAACAGGAAGAAAGACCCGATCAGACTAAACGGAATACTGAGCATAACCATGAGCGAAAAGACCGGTGACTCAAACTGCATGGCCATGACAAGAAAAATCAGGAAAATTGCTGTAAAAATCGCTTTTCCAATTGCTGTAAATTCCTCCATGATCATCTCGTTCATCATACTCTGTGTCTGACCGACGCCCTCCGGGAACTCTCCTCTCTGTTCTGCCTCATCTACTGCTTCTATAATGGCAGCCTGTGCTGTAAACTTTGCAGCCTCTGTTGTGTATGCTGTAATAGCAACCTGATATCTGCCGTCCTCTCTCACAAGTGTATTCGGCACATCAGAATACACCGCTTCCGCCACGTCCCCAACTGTGATCATACTTCCCATCGGAGTGGCAATCTCAAGGTTTAGCAACTGATTCATATTGACATAGCTGTCCTCAGGATACTCCATTCTCACAGAATATTCCTCTGTTCCAATCGTCATGTCCATGACTTCGATACCACTGCTGGCATTGTACATCTCGCTTGCGACCTGCACGGCAGTAAGTCCTACATTCATACATTTTAACGGATCGATCTGTATCTTTACCTGTGTAGCATCTGATGTGAGATTGCTCGAAGTTTTGATGACGCCTGGAATATCCATCATAATCGCATCTACCTGTCTTGCGGCAGTTTTAAGATCCTCGATACTATCACCACTCATGTCAACTTCCGTACTCGACATGACACTCATCATAGCAGACATTCCGCTTCCTGCTGCCGAGACGATAACACTCATGTTTGTACTGTCCATCAGCTTCGCATTGTACTCGTCCACAAGCTGATTGATACTCTTTTCACAGGTATCTGATGGATATGCTGTAATCGTCGCCGATGAACCGCTGATCGTCAGATTACATCCTGCAAAGTCTGGATCGTCAATCACCATCTGTTCAATGAACTGGATACTTTCATCCATCACCTCAAGCCGTGTTCCTGACCGTTGTTCTATGGAAATACTCATGTTGTCAAGACCTGTCGCCGACATCAGCTCTGTGTCAAGCTGCCCTGCTAGCATAAATGCAAGCACCAAAAGTCCTACCGCTACCAGCATGACCGTCTTTTTCTTCAACATGATATGTCCTAATAAAATCTTGTATCCATTTCCTACCTTTCCCACGACCCGGTTTGCCAGTGTATCCTTCTTCTCCTTTGGCCTGTATTTCCAGAAGAAAATCGGAATCAGCGTAATTGCCACAATCAATGAAGACATCATGGCAAAGATAATCGTAAATCCAAGCTGCGAAAAGAGCTGCCCTGCGAGCCCCTTCATCGTGGCAAGCGGCAGGTATACTACTACAGTAGTAATCGTTGACGCGGAAACCGACGATGCCACCACTTTCGTACCAACCATCGCTGCATCTTTATATTCCGGCTTTTCATCCTTCAACCGGAAACAGCTTTCCAGCACAACGATCGATGCGTCAACCATCATACCGATCGCGATAACAAGCGCTCCCATTGTAACTACATTCAGCGAAAATCCTGCAAAACTCATAAAAATAAGTGTTGCCAGAAGCGATATCGGCATAGAACTGCCGACGATCAGGCTTGCCTTAAAGTCTCCAAAGAAAATGAAAAGCACCAGCATAGAAAACAGAACACCCAGTACAAGTGTCTCCGCCACAGAACTTAGCGAGGATTTAATACTGTCTGCCGCATCATATGCCACAGATATCTGAATTGCTGAATTTTTTGCCGCCACACGCTCGATCAGCGATTTCACATGGTTAGAGACATCAACAGTACCCTCGCTCTGAACCTTTGCGATACCAACACTGATGCTGTCCTGTCCATTAAAGCGGCTGATACTGCTGTTTGCCCTTGTGGACATGGACACTGTTGCAATATCCGACAGGGCGATTGTTGTGCCCCTGCTTGTGATAATGGGTATATTCTGCAGCTCCATAAGATTTGTCGGTTTTGAGGAAGCAGATGCACTGATACTCTGTGCTCCCTGCTCCACGCTGCCAATCGGAATCGTAAAATCTGTTGTTGCGATATACGTCCTGACATTTGACATTGTCACGCCATACTGCTGCATCTTGTCACTGTGAAGCTGAATCCGGATGTAATCCTCCTCACCACCTGATACTGTAATCTGAGCGACATCCGAAAGACGCTCCAGTTCAGGACGAAGTTCATCCTCCACAAACGTCAGTACATCCGTATCGCCAGTTGACGTGATTGACAATGTCATCATATCCTGTGCATTCATATCCATCTCAATGATAACTGGATCCTGTGCATCCTCTGGCAGCTGCAGTGACGCAGTATCCACTGCGCTCCTGAGATCCGCGTACGCTTCATCTGTATCTGTGCCATACTCATAAGAAAACATAACAAATGACATATTTTCTGTTGTCTGTGAAGTCACGGAATCTACACCAGAGAGCGTCTTGCCAGAATCTTCTATGATCTTTGTCACCAGCTCCTCCGTCGTTGCCGGATCACCGCCTTGAAAGATTGTCATGACAAACAACATGGGCATCTCCAGATCAGGAGTCAGCTCCATCTTAAAGCCAAATACAGAACTGATACCAAAAACAAATAGTGCCAGCACGATCAACAGTGCCGAAACAGGCCGTTTCAAGGCCAGCTTGGTTAAAGAACTCATAGCCTATGCCCTCCTATTCCTGCACATTCTTTTCCGTATCTGCACTGCTCTTACGTGCAGAAATCTCCACACCGTCACGCAGCTGGGCAGACCATGTAGTAATGATGGTATCATCCTTGGCGAGTCCCTCCGTGACCACGATCCGGTCAATGTCATAAAGTCCCGTCGTCACTTCCGTTCTCTTAGCCCTTCCGTCCACAACGGTATATACATAAGCCTGTGTTCCATCATAGTAAACAGAATCATATGGTATGATGATCGCATTTTTTTCATGATATGTATCTGTCGTCACGGTTGCTTTTGTGCCGGAAAGCAGATTCGCAGTATCCCCCTTGACAGCAGCCTTGATTTTGAACAGACCTGTCGCCGCATCAATTGCACTTCCGATCTCTATCACTTCACCGTCATAAAGCTTGTCATCCTTTTCCAGCGTGATCTTCTGCCCCATCGAGAAAGTATTCCTTACGTCCTCACTTACATAATAAGTAGCAACCATCGTATTTTTGTTAGAGATCACAAATGCCGGATTGCTTGATGTAGCAAAATCATGCTCCTTGATATTCACACTCTCCACAACACCAGAGATCGCAGCCGTGATTGTGTAGGCATCCAGATTTTCATGTGCCTGATCGATTGAGATCTGTGCCTGCGAGATGCCTGCCTCTGCCTGCGAAATACCAAGCTCTGCCTGCGAAATGCCATTCTGTGATGTCTGCTTCTGTCCGTCCCTTAGCACTCCGTTGCTGAGATCCTGGGAAACTACCGTGCGGCTGTAGTTCTCATATGTACTGTCCATCTGATCCTGGATCGTTTCAAGTGCCTCCTCACACTGGTCGATCGCTGCCTTGTACTGCTTGATCTTGGCGTCCACTGCAGCATCCTTCTGCGCTGCCTCCTGATACCTGGCCATCGCACGCCCATACTCAGAAAAACTAATCAAAGAACTGGGATCCATCATGGAGGCAGCAGGTCCCAGTTCAGAGATATCCGGAACTTTGGAGAGCGTCTCTGCATACTCCTTAATCTCATCGACGTCTTCCTTGTAACCATACTGCTCTTTCAAGTCCGCAAGCTCCTTCTCCGCATCTTTGAGCTTATCCATTGTCTGCTGGCGTGTATCCATTGCATCTATATAGGACTCCTGAAGCTGAGTCATACCATCCTCTACTTGTGTGAGTGTAACATCCGAATTCATATCATTGAGAATCGTTGCTGCATCGCCATACTGCAGGTCATAACCAAGCTGTGCGTTTGCCAGACCAAGTTGTGCATTCGCCAGACCAAGCTGCGCATTCTGGGCAGCTGCCTCCGCATTTCTCATCGTAAACTGCGCTACCGTATCATCCAGTATGGCAAGCACATCACCTTCCTCCACGATATCACCTGCCTCAACAAGAACTTCAAGCACCTCCGCTGTAGCCTTGGGAATCACATACACTGACTCCTCTGGATTAATCGTGGCAATAAAATTCGCACTGAGCTTCAATTCTCCCACCTCAGGATTTGCTGTCTCGACAATCGCCACATCATCCACAGTTACCTCCTCTGCCGTCTGCCCACATCCCCAAAAAGCTGATGCAGACAGTGCCACACATAAAAGTAAAGCAATTTTTCTTTGTCTGTTTCTCATATTTATACCCCCTGCGTGCTCCGAAACGCATACCAATATTCCCTTTTGTGATGCATAATCCGTCAATTACATCTATATGACATTTTAACTAAATTTACATGAAAATAAAAGAGTATATAACATTTTTTATCTAAGTTTAATTTTTTTATCATTTTTTTAATAAGCTGCTACTTGTTAGTTGAACTCGTGTTTTATTATTATATAGATAG